>NZ_JBHEMO010000031.1:0-70383 GCF_046262535.1 Jatrophihabitans sp.
TGCCCACGCATGTTGATCCTGACCGAGGCATCCCACTCGTCCGCGGACATGGTGACGAACATTCGGTCACGGACGGCGCCCGCGTTGTTCACGAGCGTGTCGAGGCGTCCGAAGGTGTCGAGGGCGGTGCGGACGAGCGCGGCCGCGGCGTCCCAGTCGGCGACGTCGTCGTAGCTTGCGACGGCCTCACCGCCGGCCTGGCGGATGCGGTCGACGATCTCCTGCGCCGGCGTGGCGTCCGCGCCGCTGCCGTCGAGCGCGCCGCCGACGTCGTTGACGACCACGCGAGCGCCCTGGCGGGCGAACTCGAGCGCGTGCTCCGCGCCGATGCCTCGGCCGGCACCGGTGACGATGACCACCCGACCGTCGCAGATACCCGTCATGGCACCCGCTCCTCCCGAAAACGAGAACGTGTTCTACCGGGACAGCTTGGCAG
The DNA here is from genome assembly GCF_046262535.1 of Jatrophihabitans sp. Classification (GTDB taxonomy): domain Bacteria; phylum Actinomycetota; class Actinomycetes; order Mycobacteriales; family Jatrophihabitantaceae; genus Jatrophihabitans. The sequence continues at coordinate 437 of NZ_JBHEMO010000031.1, forward strand.
ACGGCCGGAGGGGCGACTCGGTAGGGTCGGTCCGAGTGAAGCAGAACGAGGCGGGCGACGTGACGCCGCAGACTGTCACCCCGAACAGCATGCGCGCCGTGCTCGGCACGTTCAGCAGCGGCATCGTCGTCGTCTCGGCCATGGCCGACCGGCCGATCGGCTTCACCTGCCAGGCGTTTACGTCACTCTCACTCGAGCCGCCGCTGATCAGCTTCAGTCCGGCGCGGACCTCGACCACCTGGCCGCAGATCCGCTCGCTCGGCCGGTTCTGCATCAACGTGCTGGCCCACGACCAGGCGCAGCTCAGCGAGCAATTCGCGCAACCGGGCATCGACCGGTTCGCCGGTGTCGACTGGTCGCCCAGTCCGATGGGATCACCGGTGATCGCCGGCGTCTCGGCCTGGATCGACTGCGAGCTCGCCGACGAGCACGAGGGCGGCGACCACACGATCGTCGTCGGCGCGGTACGAGCGCTCCACTCCGACCCGCAGCGGCATCCGCTGATCTTCTACCGGGGTCACTACGCGCCCAGCGAGCATTGGCAGGCCTGGCCGCTCATCCCTTGATCAGCTGGACCCGCTCTTGCGGCGGAAGGTGCGCTTGCCGCCTACGGCGCCGCGCTCGTCGTGCACCTTGGGGTCGTTCTGCGACGCCGACTCGTGCGGATGCTGCTTGCTCCGCTTGCGTTCCAGAGCCTCGCGGAACTTGTCCTTGGCGGCGTCGCCCGAGCTGCTCTTCTCCGAAGCCATGGGCTCAGCTTGTCATGACCTCTCGATAACGACGACCGGGATGTTGCGATCGGTCTTCTTCTGGTAGTTCGAGTAGTCCGGCCAGACCTCGATCATGTGCTGCCACATGGCCGGTTTCTCGGCCGGAGTGGCCGTCCGGGCCGTCGCCTTGAACTTCTCGCACTTGATCTGGACGACGACCTCGGGGTTCTCCCGCAGGTTCAGGTACCACTCCGGCGGCGTCGGGCTGCCGCCCTTGGAGGCGACGACGAGATAGGCGTTGTTTTCCCACTCACGGAAGATCAACGGCTGGATCCGCTCCTCGCCGGACTTCCGTCCGGTGGTGTGGAGTAGCAGGATCGTGGTGTCGTTGCGCCAGATGTAACCCTCTTTGCCGTCGGTCTCCTGGTAACGCTCGACGTGTTCCTTGCCGTACAGCACCTGCGCCATAAGTATCGGGTCCTCTCGTGGGGTGACATCTGCTGAATACCCGTCCGCGATCGGTCATTCCCGCGGGGTCCAGCGGCCGAGCACGTGACGATGCCGGGTGGCGGCACCGATCAGGCGCCGGCGTACGCCGGTCGCGGCTCAGCGGCGGCGGACGTAGGGGCGGCCGTCAAGGTGGCGCTAGTCGCGGCTGCTGCGGCGATGAGCGGGACGAACGCCGCCGCGAGCAGGACGGCGTTGTCGGATTCGGAGAGCACCTGGCTCACCGCGATCGATACGAATGCGGCCACCGGCGTCCACCATCCGACCAGCCCGGCCCGGGCAAGCCCCGCGAACAGCAGCACCAACGCCAGGGTGCCGAGCAGGAGCGGGGCGACGAGCATCCAGAACAGGGCCCCGTCATGCTTCAGGGAGCGCATCAGGGCAACCATCGCGGCCGGGTCGTGGCGCCGGCCGAGTTGGATGGTGACGAGGTTCATCAAGCCGGCCCCGAAGTAGCCGAACACCCCGGCGAGGCACAGCCAGGCGCCGATCCCCGTCAACACCCGGCCGCGGTCGCGGACGGCTGTCCAGATCTCGATCAATGCCGGGACGAGCAGCAACCATCCGATTGTCTCGACGACGGTGGCCGCCAACCAGGCACCGCTATGGGCGCCGGCCGCCGCGAGCTGCTGCCGTTGGGTGCCTTCGGAGTGCGCGGGCCACAGGAAGTGCGAGGCGGCCGTGCTCGCCGCCGGTCGGTCGAACGTCGAGATCGGCCGGGCGCTGTTCCTGTCCGAGGCGACCGTCAAGACGCACGTGACGCGGGTTCTCGCCAAGTTGCAGCTGCGCGATCGCGTGCAGGCCGTGGTGACGGCCTACGAGACCGGCCTCGTCCGACCCGGTGTTCGTCCGCCCCCGGAATAGCCTGTCCGGAAGCGGGGTTCTCCACGCAGTTGCACTCGCAACCATCTTGAAGGAGTGGTTTCCATGGCTGCCGTGACGGCCGACACGCTGGTTCTGCCTCGAGTCAAGAACGCCGGTCTCGGGGACACCGAGCGTCCCGTACTTGCGATCTCCACCGGGCCGACCGGCTACGAAGGGGAGGGCTTCCCGGTCCGCCGGACGATGGCCGGCGTCCCCTACAAGTACCTCGACCCGTTCATCATGATGGACCAGATGGGTGAGGTGGACTACGCCGCCGGGGAGCCCAAGGGCACCAACTGGCACCCCCACCGTGGATTCGAGACCGTCACCTACCTGATCGACGGTGAGTTCATCCACCAGGACACCCACGGTGGCGGTGGCGTCATCCGCGAAGGATCCACCCAATGGATGACCGCGGGCGCCGGGCTGCTGCACATCGAGACCCCGCCGGAGAAGCTCGTCGAGGCCGGCGGTCTGTTCAACGGATTCCAGCTCTGGGTGAACCTGCCGGCCAAGGACAAGTTCTTGAAGCCGGCCTACCAGCCCGTCGAGGCGTCCGATCTGCTGCTGTTGGCCAGTGCCGACGGCGGTGCACTGCTGCGCGTGATCGCCGGCGAGGTCGACGGCTACGTCGGCCCCGGCTCGACGCACACGCCGATCACCCTGCTGCACGCCTCCATCGCTCCCGGGGCGCAGCTCTCCCTGCCGTGGCAGCCGACCTACAACGCGCTCGCCTACGTCTATGCCGGATCCGGCACGGTCGGAGCGAAGCGCGAGCCGATCTCGGCGGGCCAGCTGGCCGTCTTCGGTGCGGGTGACCGCATCACGCTGAGCGCCGACGCCAAGCACGACAGCCGCACGAGCTCGCTCGAGGTCATCCTGCTCGGCGGCGAGCCGATCAACGAGCCGATGGTGCACTACGGCCCGTTCGTGATGAACACCCGCGACGAGCTGCAGACCGCGCTGGAGGACTACCAGGCCGGCCGCCTCGGCATCATCCCGCCGGACGCGATCATGCCCCACGTGTACAGCGGCAGCTGAGGCCCCCGCGTCCTTCCCAACTTGTCCGTGCTTCCCCACGCTATGACGTGGGGAAGCACGGACAACTCGCGTAAACGGCGTTCGCTCTCGGCGTACGCGCGCTGGAACATCTGTTTCGGTCTCGGACTTGAGTCAGTAACGCTCAAGAATCGAGGCATTCATGTCCGACGTCCTTACCCTTCCGATCCTGTCGCTGCCCGACCTGGTCGTCCTGCCCGGCATGGTCGTGCCGGTCGAGCTCGACAGCGACGCCCGCGCCGTCATCGACGCCGCGCGGGCCGGCTCGGACGGCCAGCTGCTGCTGGCCCCCCGCCTGGCCGACCGCTACCCGGTCTACGGCGTCGTCGCCGAGATCGAGCAGGTCGGCCGGCTGCCCGGTGGTGAACAGGCGGCCGTGCTGCGCGCCGGCCGTCGTGCCCGACTCGGCTCGGGCGTTCCCGGCCCCGGCGCCGCCCTGTGGGTCGAGGCCGAGCCCGTCGAGGACCAGCCGGTCACTGACGCCGTCCGCGACCTGGCCGACGTCTACAAGCAGGTCGTCATCGCGATCCTTCAGCGCCGCAACGCGTGGCAGGTCATCGACTCCGTCCAGAAGATCAGCGACCCGTCCGAACTGGCCGACCTGGCCGGCTACGCCCCCTATCTGTCCAACGAGCAGAAGCGCGAGTTGCTCGAGACGCCCGACGTCACCGCGCGACTCGCCCTCGTCTCGGAATGGGCCCGCGAACACCTGGCCGAGCTCGAGGTCAGCGAGAAGATCCGCGACGACGTCCGCGAGGGCATGGACAAGCGCCAGCGCGAGTTCCTGCTCCGCGAGCAGCTCGCCGCCATCCGCAAGGAACTGGGCGAGGATGAACCGGACGGCGCCGACGACTACCGCACCCGCGTCGAAGCGGCTGACCTGCCCGACAAGGTCCGCGAGGCCGCGCTGCGTGAGGTCGGCAAGCTCGAGCGGTCCAGTGACCAGAGCCCCGAGGCCGGGTGGATCCGCACGTGGCTCGACACCGTCCTCGACCTCCCGTGGTCCGAGCGCACGACCGACGTCACTGACGTCGTCGCGGCGCGTGCGGTGTTGGACGCCGACCACCACGGGCTCGACGACGTGAAGGACCGGATCACCGAGTACCTGGCGGTGCGCGCGCGGCGCGCCGAGCGCGGCATGGAGGTCGTCGGCGGACGTGGCTCCGGCGCCGTCCTCGCGCTCGTCGGCCCGCCCGGCGTCGGTAAGACGTCGCTCGGCGAATCCGTCGCGCGGGCGCTCGGTCGCAAGTTCGTCCGCGTCGCCCTCGGCGGTGTGCCCGACGAGGCCGAGATCCGTGGCCACCGGCGCACCTACGTCGGCGCGCTGCCCGGCCGCATCGTCCGCGCGATCACCGAGGCCGGTTCGATGAATCCGGTCGTGCTGCTCGACGAGATCGACAAGGTCGGCTCGGACTTCCGCGGTGACCCGGCGGCCGCCCTGCTCGAGGTGCTCGACCCGGCGCAGAACCACACGTTCCGCGACCACTACCTCGAGGTCGACCTCGACCTGTCCGACGTGCTGTTCCTCGCCACGGCCAACGTCGCCGACACGATCCCGCCGGCACTCTACGACCGGATGGAGGTCGTCACGCTCGACGGCTACACCGAGGAGGACAAGGTCTCGATCGCGCGGACCCACTTGCTGCCCCGGCAGCTGACCCGCGCCGCGCTGGACGAGAACGAAGTCACCGTGAGCGACGGTGCGCTGCGCCGGATCGCCGGCGAGTACACCCGTGAGGCCGGCGTCCGTCAGCTCGAGCGCTCCCTCGCCCGGGTGCTGCGCAAGGTCGCGACGAAGCTCGCGACCGAACCCGGCCCGATCGCGGTGGACGAGGACAACCTGGGCGACTTCCTCGGCCGCCCACGGTTCTTGCCCGAGTCCGCCGAGCGGACGTCCGTGCCCGGTGTCGCGACCGGCCTGGCCGTCACCGGTGTCGGCGGCGACGTCCTCTTCATCGAGGCGACAGCGATGGCGGGCGAGTCGCGGCTGACCCTGACCGGTCAGCTCGGTGACGTGATGAAGGAGTCCGCGCACATCGCGCTGAGCTACCTGCGCTCGCACGGCGATCAGCACGGTCTGGACGCCGCCGCCTTCGACCGCGTCGTGCACTTGCACGTCCCCGCAGGCGCCGTGCCGAAGGACGGCCCGTCGGCCGGCGTCACGATGGTGACCGCGCTGGCGTCACTGGCCACCGGGCGCCCGGTGCGCTCGGACGTCGGCATGACCGGCGAGGTCACCCTGAACGGACGGGTGCTGCCGATCGGTGGCGTGAAGCAGAAGCTCCTCGCCGCCCAGCGGGCCGGGTTGAAGACGGTGTTCATCCCGCTGCGCAACGAGCCCGACCTGGACGACGTCCCGGCCGAAGTGCTCAAAGAGCTCGACGTCCGGCCCGTGGGCGACGTGGCCGAGATCCTCGCCTACGCGCTCGAGCCGGCCGTCGAACTACAGAAGGAGACCGCCGCCTAAGTTCTCCCGCTCCCTCCCGAGTTGTCCGCGCTCTACCGGCCCATATGCCGAGGAAGCGCGGACAAGTCGGCGTTCTTGCCCGGTCAGTGACCTATTGTGATCGAGCCTGAAGAGGGAGCGGCGCGGTGATCGAGTGTGCGGTCTGTGGAACCGAGAACGCCGCCGGTAAGAAGTTCTGCCGGCGCTGCGGTGCCGCGATCGCCCGCGCCTGCCCCTCGTGTTCCTCTCCGGTCGAACCGGACTCGGCCTTCTGCGGCGAGTGCGGTGGCGCTGTCGGCGGCAGCCCACCTGCGGCGCACGCCGGTCCGAGCAGTGTGCCGGTGGCCGAACGGCGGGTGTGCTCGGTGCTGTTCGCCGACCTGGTCGGCTTCACGCCGCTGTCGGAGACACGCGACCCTGAGCAGGTCCGGGAACTGCTGTCGGAGTATTTCGCCGCCGCCCGCACCGTCATCGCCCGCTACGGCGGAACCGTCGAGAAGTTCATCGGTGACGCCGTGATGGCGGTCTGGGGCACGCCCACCGCTACCGAGGGCGACGCCGAACGCGCGGTGCGCGCGGCGCTTGAGGTCGTCGCCGCAGTTGGCGAACTTGGCCACCGGATCGGCGCTACCGGGCTGGCGGCTCGCGCGGGTGTCGTCACGGGTGAGGTCGCCGTCACGCTCGGTGCGACCGGCGAGGGCATGGTCGCGGGCGACGCGGTCAATACCGCGGCGCGGGTGCAGTCGGCGGCCCAGCCCGGCACCGTCCTCGTCGACGACGCCACCCAGCGGCTGGCCGAGGCGTCGGTCGGCTTCGACGACGCCGGCGACCATGTCCTGAAGGGCAAGGCGGAGCCGGCTCGACTGTGGCGCGCGATCCGTGTGTTGTCCGGGGTGGGTGGCTCGCAGCGTGTGGACGGCCTCGAGGCGCCTTTCGTCGGCCGCGACGCCGAGCTGCGCACGGTCAAGGAGTTGCTGCACGCGAGCGCCGAGCGGCGCACGCCGCGGCTCGTGCTGGTGTCCGGACCGGCCGGCGTCGGCAAGTCGCGCATGGGTTGGGAGTTCCGCAAGTACGTGGATGGGCTGGCCGAGACGATCTTCTGGCACCAGGGCCGGTGCCTCTCCTATGGCGAGGGCGTCGCGTTCTGGGCGCTCGCCGAGATCGTGCGGCAGCGCTTCGGCATAGCGGAGGAAGACGCGGCCGACATCGCCGGCGGCAAGCTCGTGCAGCGCCTGCCGGAGTTCGTCCCGGACGAGGCCGAGCAGGCCTACGTCGGCCCGCGCGTCGCCCGCCTGCTCGGGGTGAGCTACCCCAGCGGCACGGACGCGACGCTGACCCGCGAAGAGCTGTTCGCCGGGTGGCGGCTGTTCTTCGAGCGGCTCGCCGACGTCAGCCCGGTCACCCTGTTGATCGAGGATGCGCAGCATGCGGACCCATCCCTGCTCGACTTCCTCGATCACCTCGTCGACTGGGCCCGTACCTCGCCGATCTATGTCCTCGTGTTCGCCAGGCCCGAACTCGACGAACATCGGCCCGGCTGGGCGTCGGGCCGCAACCGCACCGCGCTGACCCTCGATCCGCTCGACGAACGCTCCATGGACACGCTCGTCGACGCGCTCGTGCCGGGCATGCCCGCGACCGCTGTTGCCGCCATCGCCGCGCAGGCGCAGGGCAATCCGTTGTTCGCGGTCGAGACGGTGCGGTCGTTGATCGACCGCGACGCCGTCATCCCGGTCGAGGGTGTCTACCGACTGGTCGGCGACGTCGGCGAGCTGTCGGTCCCGGAGAGCCTGCACGCGCTGCTCGCCGCGCGGCTGGACGGGCTCGACCCGCAACTGCGCACCCTTGTGGCCGACGCCGCGGTGCTGGGCAGCAGCTTCCCCGCGGAGGCGCTCGTCGCCGTCTCCGGCCGCGACGCGGCTGCCGTCGAGGCCGGGCTCGCCGAACTGCTGCGCCGCGAGGTCTTCGACATCTCGGCCGATCCGCTGTCCCCGCAACGCGGGGACTATCACTTCAGCCAGAACCTGTTGCGCCAGGTCGCGTACGACACGCTTTCCCGGCGTGACCGGAAGGCGCGCCACCTCGCCGTGGCCGCGCACCTGCGCAACACCTTCGCCAATGAGGGTGAGGAGATTTCCGAAGTCATCGCGCGCCACTACCTCGACGCGCTCGATGCGGTGCCAGACGACGCGGACGCCCCGGCAATCCGCGCTGACGCGATTGCCGCATTGCTGCGGGCTGCCGAACGTGCTGAACGTTCGGGTGCGCCGGCGCGGGCCAGCGAGGTCTACGCCGAAGCAGCTGAACTTGGCGAGCAATCCGAGCACGATGTCCTGGCCGCCGCTGGCTGGTGGGAGCGGGCCGCTGAGACGGTGGGCCGCGGCGCCGACTTCGACGCAGCGATCGCTTACGCAGGTCGGGCTCGCGCCATTTACGCCGCGAACGGCGAGACGCGCGCCGTGGCCCATGCGGATGTCTTGGCCGGCCGTTCGCTGCGTCGCTCCGGACGGCACGGCGAGGCCAAGCAGCGCCTCGACGAGGCACTCGCGGTGCTGCGCGTCGATCCGGATCACGACACCGTCCGAGCGATGACCGAACTCGCGTCCTTGGAGACTTTCCGCGGTGGAGCGCATAGTCACGTGATGGCGTCCGAGGCCCTGACCCTGGCCCAAGCGCTCGACGTGCCCAATGCAGTGCTCCTCGAAAACTTCATCACCCGTGGGATCGCCGCCGAGGTCCTGAATCGGCACGCCGAGGCCGTCGCCGACTTCGAGTACGCCGCCCGGCTCGCGGAACGAATCGGCGAGAGTGACCGGTGGGCGATCGCGATGTTGAACCTCGCCAACGCCTTGCGCACCAGCGATCCCGCCGCTTCCGGGGTGGCGGCGCGCGCGGCCGTCGACCGCGCCCGGCAGTTGGGGAATCGGTACGACCTGAGCGCCGCGGTCTCCAACCTGGCGGTCGCACTCCTGCTGACGGGTGACTGGGACGAGGCGGAACGGGTGCTCGGCCACTCCGCGGAGTCGGATGGCCTCGAGCCCGGTTCCGTCGAGTTTGCCTACACGGCGATGTACCGCATCGTGTTGCCGGCGCTGCGGGGCGATCGCGACGCGATGTACGACTCCACTGCGGACATCGACGGCGCGCGGACCAGCGAGGATCTGCAGGACTTCTCAATCGCGCTGGTCGTCGACGCGTTCCAAGCCGTCGGGCGGGGAGACGCGCGCGCAGCGCTGGATCGCGCGCAGGCGGTGCTGGCCACCGCCGAAAAATTGGGAATCGCGAGCGAGTCTGTGGGCTGGGCATGGCCGATCGCGGTTCGAAGTGCTTTCGCGATCAATGACGCAGCCACCGTGGACCAGTTGCTCGCGCACCTCGACGGATATCCGGTCGGACACGTTCCACCGCTTCTGCGTGCCGAGCGGAGCCTGGCGCGGGCGAAGCGGCGTGCCGCGGCCGGCGATCCCGATGCCGATGACGCGCTCGCGGCGGCCATCAGCGAGCTGCGCGCGGTCGGCAGCCCGTACCACCTCGCGCACGGGCTGGCCGATCGCGCGGACTACTTGATCGCGCAGGACCGGGTCGACGAAGCTGACGAGGTGCGCGCCGAAGTCCGCTCCATCGGTGAGTGGCTCCGGGCGCCGGGGCTGCTCACTCGGGCCGAGCCGGCGATTAACGCCGTCGCGGGGGAACGCGCGTGATCGAGTGCGCGAATTGCGGCGCGGAGAACGCGCCAGGTAAGAAGTTCTGCATCGCCTGCGGCGCCGCGATCTCGCGCACCTGCCCCACATGCGCGTCACCGGTCGAACCGCACGCGGCGTTCTGCGGCGAATGCGGCACTGCGCGTGACCGCGGCGGCAGCGCTGCGGCGGTCCGGGCGGCACACCGACGGCCGCCAGCGAGTCATGGCCGCGGGCTTCCTCAACCGCTACGCGGAGGCGGCGGGGGACATGGAGCATGGCGCCCGGTTGGCTGAGCGAGCCGGCGACACCGCGTCGTGGAACCGAGCCATGTCGAATCTGGCCTCGATCCTCGTGACTATTGACGCCTCAGCCGCAGCGGCCGCCAGTCGGTCGGCGATCGACGGAGCGCGGCAACTGGGCAACCGCTTCCAGCTGGCGGTCGCTATACCGAACCTGGCCATGGCGCTGATGTTCTCCGGTGACTGGGTCGAAGCGGAGCGGGTCCTGGCAGAGGCAATAGAGGCAGACGGCTTCGACGACGACTCGCTGATCTCGGGCTACGTCGCCATGGCGGCAGCCGCGCTAGCCTGTCTGCGGGGAGACCGAGCGGCCATCGACGCGACGCACTCCGCGTTCACCGACATGCGGGCCAGCGAGGACCCGCAGGACCTGGCCGCGGCTGCGTTCGTGGATGCGCTCCAGGCCGCCGGCCGGGGTCGCCAGGAGGACGTCCTTCGCCACGTCCGCTCCATCCTCGGGTATGCCTCGGCCCTGGGCATCGCGAGCGAATACCCGAACTGGGCGTGGCCGCTCGGGGTGCGCGCCGCCTTCGAACTGGGCGACGACGCGGCGGTCGAGGAGTTGCTCGTGCTGCTGGACGGCTACCCCTCCGGCCACATCCCGCCGCTGCTGCGGGCCGAGCGCGCGCTGGCCCGTGCCCGGCAACGCGTCGCCGCCAGGCAGTCCGATGCCGACACCGCACTCGAGGCCGCGGTCGCCGAACTACGTGCCGTGGCGAGTCCGTATCACCTCGCGCATGCATTGCTCGACCAGGCCGAGTACCTCGCCGGCGCCGGCCGGTCGGGCGAGGCCGAGATCTCCGTTCCGGCCTGAGGCGCGGCGTCAGCGGGTAGCGCCGCCGGGCTTGAGGCGCCCGGCCGGCAGCTCGGGGGCGGGCAACCGGAAGCCGTCGTAGCCGGCGACGTCGCCGAACCGCTCGCTGGCCATCCACTCCCTGCGTGCGGCCGCGATCTCGTCGTTGCTGCGCCCGACGAAGTTCCACCACATGACGATCTGCTCCTCGAACGGCGCCCCGCCGAGCAGCAGCACGCGGGCGCCGTCGGTCGAGGCCAGCCGCAGGCCGCGGCGGGCGCAGCCGAGGTAGATCATCGCCCCGGGCGTCAGGGCCGCGCCGTCCACGTCGACCGAGCCGGACATCACCAGTACGGCGTGCTCGAAGTCGGGCTCGAGCGGCAGCAACAGATCCGATCCGGCATCCAGTGCCACGTCGATGCCGACGGACGGGGAGTAGGTCTTCGCCGGCGAACGCTCGCCGACGAGCGAGCCGAGGATCACGGTCGCGGTGGCGCCACGATCCCGAAGGACGGGCAGCGCCGTCTCGTGCTGCCACGCGGGCGCGACGCCGCGCGCCGCGTCAGGCAGCGCCACCCAGAGCTGGACGCCGTGCAACAACGCCGGATGCGGCACCGGGGATTGCTCCGCGTGGGTGATCGCCCGACCGGCGGTCATCAGCCCGAGCTGCCCCGGACGGATCACCTGGTCGCTGCCGAGGCTGTCGCGATGGTGGACCTCGCCGTCCAGCAGCCAGCTCACGGTCTGCAAGCCGATGTGCGGATGCGGCGGCACCTGCATCCCGTCGCCCGTCGCGATGTCGTCAGGACCGTAGTGGTCGACGAAGCACCAGGGCCCGACCAGGCGGCGGCCGAGATTGGGCAGCAACCGGCGGACGACGGTCGATTCGCCGAGCGCCACTTCCTTTCCGGCGTACACCTGGTGCACGGGCCGGGGGGCCACTTCGGTCAGCCCGCCGCACGAGCTCAACGCCGGCGTCCGGTCGAGATTGCTCACGCAACCAACCTACGCCCGGCGCCGAGCAGGTGGCGCGGACCTGCGCATGCGAAGCTGCCCACCATGACCGACCAGCCGGTACGCGACCTGGGAGAGATGCGCGCCGTCCGAGGCGAGCAGGTCGGGCTGTGGCGCACCCTCGGTTACCGGCTTGACAGCTGGGCGGCCGGCCGGTCCGTCGTGTCGTGGGACGCCACCGCGGACTACGGCTTCGCGACAGGCGGCGGCTACGTCGTGCAGGGCGGTCTGGTCACCGCCCTGCTCGATGCGGCGATGGGTGGGGCGTGCTGGACGGTGCTCACCGCGCAGGCATTCTTGACCGCCGACCTGCGGGTGGAGTTCCTGCGCAGCGCACCGGCGGGTCGGCTGATCGCCACAGGCTGGGTCGTGCGCGCGACACCGCGAGTGGTGTTCTGCGCCGGCGACCTGCACGACGACGCCGGGACACTGCTAGCCAGTAGCCGGTGCACGCAGGTCGTGCTGCCGGCCGAGCACCGGGGGCAGCGGGCCACCGGGGCGAGTTCGGTCGACGGCGCCGGCGATCAGTCGGCGCCGGCGCCCGGATCCTGATCGGTGTCGACGTCGTCGACCGGCTCGGGAGCGGGGAGGTCGGCCGGCGAGGTGTCCGGACCCGCCCGTCCGGTGTCGGTGCCGGTGCCGGTGTCGGTGTCGGTGTCGGCGTCGGTCGGCAGATGCTCGCGCATCGGGTCGCCGTGCGGCCGCAGATCAGGCGTTTCGTTGGTCATGCAGGTGGGCCTACCCAGGCGGGTGCTCGCGTTCCCGGCTCGCCTGAGCGCGGCCCTCGAGGCGTCATCCCGATCGCGGCCACTGCCGCGACGACGGTGACGGAGGCGAGGGCCCACCACGCGTGCCGGAAAGCCGTGTGCGCGGCCGCGAAGTCGGCCGGCGTTCCGAGGACGGCCACGATCAGGCTGACGCCGATGGCCGTCCCGATCTGGCGGTTCATGCTGATCACGCCGCTGCCCGTGGCCGCTTCGGCCGGCGGCAGGTCGCTCGTGGCCGCCGACAGGATGCTGGGCAGCGCCAGGCCGACGCCGACGCCGCCGACCAGCCAGCCGGGCAGCAGGGCCGACGCGTACGCCGGGTCGCGGCCGACGCTCGCCGCGATCATCAGGGAACCGCCGCCCAGCGCCAGACAACCCGCAGCGACCACCACGCCGATCGGCACCCGGGCGGCCAATCGGTGAGCGAGGGCGGCGACGACCGGAACCATCATCGGCCCGGGGGCGACAGCCAGTCCGGTCCGGATGGGCGAGTAGTGCCAGACCTGCTGCAGATAGAGGACGACGGACAGCAGCGCGGCGGCGAAGGCGATCGCGAACAGCAGGGCGGTGGCGTTCGACCAGGCGAAGGCCCGCACGCGCAGCAACGCCGGTGACACGACCGGCGAGGGATGCTGCCGCGATCGGCCGACGAACAGCAGGAACGAGACGACGGCGATCAGCCACGTGATCTCGGTCCGGCCTGCGCCCCAACCCCAGTCCGGTCCCTTGACCAGGCCGAGGGACAGCACGCCCACACTGACGGCGAGCAGCGCCGCGCCGAGCAGGTCGGGCAGCGTCGTCACCGACTCGTCGCGGGAGCGCGGCGCCCAGCGCAGCGCGCCGCCGATGGCGACGATGCCCACAGGCACGTTGACCAGGAAGACCCACCGCCAGTCGGCGTCGACGAGCAGGCCACCGAACACCGGGCCGAGAGCCGCAGCGACCGCGCCGGATGCCGCCCAGATCTTCACCGAGCGAGCCCGGTGCTCAGGCGCGGATGAGGCGAGGACGAGCCCGAGGCTGGCCGGCGTCAGCAGCGCCGCCCCGACGGCCTGGACAGCGCGGAAGGCGACAAGCGTCCAAATCCCGTCGCTGGCGGCACAGGCCGCGCTCGCGGCGGTGAACACGGCCAGACCCAGCACGAAGCCGGTGCGGCGGCCGTACCGGTCGGCCAGTCGTCCGGCCGGAACGAGCAGGGCGGCGAACACCACCGCGTAGGCGTTGAGCACCCACGACAGCGCCGACAGTGACGTCCCGGGGAAGTCGGCGCCGATCGAGTCGAACGCGACGTTGACGATGAACACGTCCAGCGAGGCCATGAAGGCCGCGACCGAGAGCACAGCGAGCACGAGCCCGGCTCGGGGCGGCTGACTTGGCTTGACCATAGCCAAGACCGTACGGGCTGACTTTGGTCAACACAAGCTAGTATGACAAGCATGAGCCAGGACACAGTCATGCTCGAGGGTGCGCTCGCCGATCGCAGCGCCTGGACGGCGGAGCGGTGCACGATCGACGCCGCGCTCTCGGTGGTGAGCACCCGGTCGGCGATGCTCATCCTGCGCGAGGCCTTCTACGGAACCCGCCGCTTCGACGACTTCGTCGAGCGGGTCGGCGTCACCGAGGCGGTGGCCGCGGCGCGGCTACGCGAGTTGACCGACGCCGGGGTGCTGCGCCGCGTGCCCTACCAGCAGCCCGGGCAGCGCACTCGGCACGAGTACCGGCTCACGCAGATGGGGTCCGACCTCTTCCCGGCGTTGCTCGCCCTGGCCAGGTGGGGCGACGAGTACCTCACCGGCGAGGCCGGGCCGCCGCTGCAGTGGCTGCACCACGATTGCGGCGCCGCCGTGAGCGCCACTGTCACCTGCGCGGCGGGCCACGAGGTGCCTATCGGCGAGCTCATGGTGCGCGGCCGGAGACGACCGTCGAGTCGTTGACCGGGCCGGCGACCGGGAACTGCACCCGCAGGTCGGGCGGCGCGAGCTGCCCCCACATCCATGCGAGCAGCTTCGGTACTGCAGGTCGCCACCGGTAGAAGTTGTGGCCTGATCCCGGCTCGCGGACGAAGCTCACCCGCTCCGCAGTGCGGACGGCCGCGATGAAGGCGCGGGCGCCCTTGTCGTACTTCGATCCGCCGGTGCCGGCCAGGACCCACACCGCCGGCACGGGGCCGACACCTGGTCGCAACCTCCCAGCGAGCAGCAGCGGGTTGTTGTCCGCCTCGGCCTGTGCTTGGAAATGCAGGGCAGCCGCGGCCGGCCCGTCTGTCGGTCGGAAGTACCCGTCGATCACACCGGTGGCGCCGAACGAACGTCGGTGGCGCAGGGCGAGGTTCGCCGCGCAGTAGCCACCGGACGAGAAGCCGGCGATGCCCCACTCGGCCGGCACGGCCGAGACCCGGAAACGGGTGCGGACATCCTTCGGCACGTCGTGGCTGATGTAGGTGTCATCGAGCGCATCTCGGGCGTCCACACATTCCTCGAACTTGTTGCCGGCGTCGAACGCCGGCATGACGAGCACCATCGGGCCGAGCACACGCTCAGACATCAGCTTGTCCATGATCTCGGCGGTGTGCAGTTGCACTTCCCAGTTGCCGGGGTTGCCCGGGGAGCCGTGCAGCAACTCGACCACGGGGAACCGCGTGTGGGCGTAGCGCGGCTCGAAGTACTGCGGCGGCAGGTACACGAGGCCGGTTCGCGAGATGCCGCTCGCCGAGCCGGCCAGCGCGATGCTCTCCAGGCGTCCCTTGGTCGTCGATCGGACCGCCACCGGGACCGGCGCGTTCGCCGGTGCGAACTTCGAGTAGCTGCCGGAGAGGTCCGCCGACAGCTGCGACCACGTCTGGTAGTAGCCGTAGTAGATGTTGACGACCAGGATCCCGGACACGGCGGACAGGACGACGGCGAGCACGCCGGCGGCGATCTTGACCGCGAGCGGCCGGTACCGGATGGCGGCCGCGATCGAACCGCCCGCTAGCAACAGCAGCAGGACGACCAGGACGGTCGAATCCGGTTCCACGTGAGGCTCCTCATTGGGTTCTTTTGGCGGTGGTGTCCTCGGCTAGGACGGGGCGCGCTCCCACAGCCACGGCAACAGCCGCCGCAGCGAGCCGCGCCAGATCGTCCAGCCGTGCTTGCCCGGGTGCACGGAGGCGTGTGTGGGCAGACCTGCGGGCGCGGCGGCCGCGACGATCGCCGCCTGGTCGCGCCGGACCTCGGTGTCGGAGGCCCCGCATTCGAACCAGCCGCGCAGCGTCGGGTAGCGATGGTGTTGCAGCAGCCATATGACGTCGTGTTCTCGTTGTGCTTTCAGGTCGGTGCCGAAGAGTTGGCGGACCGAGGCCGCCACCGACGCTCCTTCGACTCTCGGGCGGGAGAGCCCCGACATGTCGCCGAAGTCGGAATAGGTCGTGGGGTGCCGTAGCGCGAGCATCGCGGCGCACAAGCCGCCCTCGGACACTCCGGCGAGCCACCAGCGGGTCCGGCCGACTGCTGCCCGGAACGCCGTGCGGACGTAGGTCACGACGTCGCTGGTCAGATAGGCCTCTACGTCAGCGCCGGCCGCGGTGCGGATGCATTCCGAATCAGCCCGCCAAGATCCGTTGATGTCCGGCATCACGATGATCGGTGCGCGCCCGCCGTGCCCGGCCGCGAAGGAATCGGCTGCGGCGAGCAGCTGACCGCGGATCGCCCAGTCGCTCGGGGCTCCCGGCGTGCCGTGCAGTATCTCCAGCGCGGGCAGTGGGCGGCTTGGGTGGTCGAGGTAGGCCGGCGGCAGATAGACGTACGCCGGACGGGCGTGGAAGCCGCTGACGCCGGCGATGGCCCGAACGACGACGCGGCCTATGGGCTCCCCGGCTGCGGCGGTCGACCGTTGAACGCCGGAGGCGGCCGGGCTGCTCGAGCACGCGGCCAGCAGCACACCAGTGGCCACCACAGCAGCCACTCGCCTCATCGGCCCGGATCGCCACGCCCGCGTTGCGCGGTGCCCGGTCACTTGTTGCGAAAGACCGCGCGCCGCAGGCCACCGGGACAGTACGCGGCCGCCACGGCCGCCAGCGCGAAAGGCCGGTGTCGCGCAGCGGGGACTGCCAGCCAGCGGGGCTCCCAGCGCGGGTTGAACTTCTGCTTGTACGCGCGCAGGCTGCGCGATGGGTAGACGCGGTCGGCCATGGCGCCGTGGTCGCGCGGCACGCTGGCCAGGCTGGCCTCGGCCAAGCCGGCATCCCGATACGTCTCGACGACGGTGGCCAGCAAGCAGTCCATCGCCGGGTTGGGCGCGTCCATCCTCCGTCGCATGACGTCGACGACCCGGCCCTGCCCGGCCAGGTAGTGCCGCCAGGTGCACCAGGCCTGAACCCTGCCGGCCCCGTCGACGATGACCCACAGGTCCGTCTCGCGGTCCTGCAGCTGGCCGGCGACCTCATCGTGCCGGGAGAGGGTGAAGCCCAGCTCTCCGCCTCGTTTTGTGCGGAGCCATTCGCTCGAGATCTCCTGGATCTGGCCGTCCTGCCACGGGGCGTAGGGCAGCACCGCGAGACCGGCCCGCCGGGCCGACGTCGTCGAGTGCCGCAGGTTGGCCCGCTTCGAGCCGGCCAGTGTGAACGTCGGCAGGTCGATCACGGCTTCGTCGGCAATCGCGCTGACGTCGAACCCGCGTCGGCAGAAGGGCGTCTCGTCGCTGACCGCGAGGAACGCCGGACGCAGCCGGCGGGCGGCGAGGACATCGAGGTACTCCGACAGGGCGAGATCCTCCGCGCCCGTCGGCGCGATGACGTCACCCGGCGTGACGGCCCAGCGGCGCACCCGGGCGTACCCGCTCGCGCCCGCCCCGCCCAGCAGCTCGACCACCTCGACGTCCGGGTTGGCGATGAACGGCGCCACCCCGGTCCGGCCGTACCGCTCGGCCAACCGCGCATAACGGGCCGTGTCCCGCTGGGGTCCGGCGGGAGCGGCGCGGTCGAGGCGCGCTGCGGTGGTGTGAAGCTCGAGTGTCAACGATCGCCTTCTCATTCGAACCGTGTCTGTACCGGTTCAAGCGTCGCGGTTGATCATGTAGCGAAGATGTAGATCACGGCGGCCCCACAGCCGCGGTCTGTCACCGTGTGTCGCAGGGCGTCGAGGCCAAACCTTCACGTGCCGCCCGCTCGGCGCGACGGCTCGTGTCCAACGTCCCGAGCGCAATTCAACGGAGCTCCAATCGTTGGGACGTGGCGAGCTTGAGACTGCTGGGCAGACCGCTCCTGGTCATGCTGGGCTTGGTGGCCGTCGTATTGCCCGTGCTTGGGGTCCTCGCGTGGCAGCGTTGCCGCGGGCCGCGCTTGGTCCGCTCGATGCAGCGTTTGGGCATCGTGCTCGCTTGCCAGTTCGCTGCGTTGCTGTTCATCGGCGCCGGAGTAAACGACTACGGCTACTTCTTCACGTCCTGGGCCGAGTTGAGGGGGATCGCCGGGCAGGCGCTGTCGCCGGGCAGTCAACAATTCCGGGTGCATGCCCGCAGTGCCGCGATCGGCGTGGCTCCCGCGTCCGCGGGCACGGTCAAAGTTCTTGGTGACGCCGGATCGACGGCCGCGAGGCGATGGCCCACGCACGGCCGCGTGGTGTCGGTGACGATCGTCGGCGCCGCTTCCGGCTTGCGTTCACACGCGTTCGTGTACCTGCCACCGCAATATTTCCAGCGGGCCTACGCGCACTACCGTTTTCCGGCCGCCGAGGTCATGACCGGCTACCCGGGCGACGACGTCGCGCTGGTACGCCGGCTGCGATACCCGGACTTGCAGGCGCGGCTCGTACGTCAGCATCGCGCTCGGCCGATGGTGCTGGTGCTGCTGCGCCCCACCATCACGTTCCCCCGCGACACCGAATGCACCGACGTGCCCAACGGCCCGCAGACGCTGACCTTCTTCGCCGCCGACCTGCCAGCGGAAATTGCTCAGGCCTATCGCGTCCGGTCGGTCGGCTGGGGTGCTGTCGGGGACTCAACGGGCGGTTATTGCGCGGCCAAGATCACGATGACGCATCCGCTCGTCTTTCGCGCGGGCGCGGCCCTGTCCGGCTACTACTTCGCGGCGCACAATCCAACCACCGGAGATCTGTGGAACGGATCGGTCGTCGTCCGGCATCTCAATGATCTCAAGTGGCGACTGACTCATATGCCGGCGCCGCCAGTGTCGTTGCTCATCACGACATCAGTCACCGAGGGCGGCGCTGACGGTTACAGTGAGGCGCAGGCGTTCTACCGCCTGGTCCGGCCGCCGATGAAGGTCCAGATGCTGGTCGCGAGCCAGGGCGGTCACAATTTCGTGACGTGGCGCCGGGTTCTGCCCGCGGCCATGGCCTGGTTGTCCGGCCGCCTAGCGGGAGCACCGTGACACTCACAGGTCCCGCCCTCGCGATCATGGTCACCGTAGCGACCATCGCCGCCATGGTCGGTGCCTTCCTCGGCTGGTCCCGCGTCCCGGGTTCAGTGTGGATGCGGCACGGGTTGCGGCTCCTGCTTCTGGTCGGCAATCAACTCGCGGCGGTCCTGCTTGTGGGCGTTATCGCCAACGACGCGGGCAACTTCTACTCGTCCTGGTCAGATCTGTTCGGCAGTGGCGGTTCCGGAGCGCTGGCGAGGTCGCACGTGCGGACCCAAGCGACGCCGCGGGCAGGAGTGTTGACTTCCAACGACACCGGTTTCGCCGCCCGCGGTCAATGGCCTCTTCGAGGTCGTTTGGTGTCGATCACCGTGTCCGGTCGGGTGTCGCAGCTCCGCGCGGTCGCCTTCGTCTATCTGCCGCCCCAGTACTTTCAACCGCGCTATGCCAAGACGAGCTTCCCAGCGATCGAGCTGCTCACCGGCTACGGCCACCCCGTCAGCCAACTCGCCGGGCGGGGTGCCGCCCCGGACGTCCTACTGCGCCTGATCCGCCGCGGAGCGGTGCCGCCCGCCGTCCTGGTGATCACGAGCGCCGCACCTGGCGTAGGACGTGACACAGAATGCGTCGACGTCCCGGCCGGACCCCAAGCGGCGACGTTCCTGGGAGTCGACATTCCCCTCGCGATCTCGCACACCTACCGTGTCGCTACGGTCGGCTGGGGGATCGGGGGCATCGGCGAGGGCGGCTACTGCGCGGCAAAGCTGGCGATGCTGCAGTCCGACGTGTTCTACTCCGGCGCCTCGATCGCGGGGTATTACACCCCGCTGCGCACTGCGGCCACCGGCGACCTGTGGGCAGGATCGGCCGTGCAACGCCGCCTCGACGACCTGACATGGCGGCTGAGGCACCTGCCGGCGCCGCCAGCCCGATTGCTGGTGCTGCAGTCTCCTGGTGTCACCAGCGATCAAGCCTTCGCCGCCCTCGCCCGTCCACCCATGCAGGTGATCGTGCAGGACACCGCGCAGCCTGGTGACCCAGCTCGTAACGACTTGCCTGCCGCCCTCAGCTGGCTGAGCAGGCACCTCCCGGGACCGCCGTGACCAAGCCACCGTGAGCGATGCGCGGATCGTTGCGGTTACGTGCTCGTCCGTGATGAGCAGGACGCCGACCGCGTCACCGTGGCCAGCGGAGAACTACCTGCGCGCCGCCGCCTACCCGGTTCGCCGCGACCGCCGTACCGCCGTGGCGGCCCATGATCGACTGGACGATCGCCAGGCCGAGTCCGCTGCCTTCCCACTTGGTGCTTGCCCCGTCGGCGCGGGCGCGGGATCCGTCCGCGCGGGTGAAGCGGTTGAACGCGATCGGCAGGAACTCCGGAGGGAAGCCCGGACCCTCGTCGGCGACCGCTACCTCGGTGCACTGTGGGTCCCGGCGAATCGTCAGGGTGATGGTGCTGCCGGCCGGCGCATAGCGGATCGCGTTGAGCAGCAGGTTGTCGACCGCGCGACGAATCCACTCCGGCCGCCCACTCGCGAACACCGGGGCCTCGCCGGCCACGATGATCGTCACCTCCCGCGCCCACTCCGTAGCCGACGCTGCGCGAACCGCGTCGGCGACGGCGTCGGACAGGTCGAAGCTGTCGGACACCGGCTGGCCGGCGTCGTCCTCGGCCGACAGGAACAGCAGGTCCTCGGTCAGCCGGACGAGGCGATTGGTCTCCTCCGCGACCACGTCGACCGTTCGGGACAGCTCATCCACGCTGCGCCCGGGGCGGCGGGCCAGCTCGAGCTCGCCCTTCAAGACCGTCAACGGCGTCCGCAGCTCGTGACCGGCGTCGGCCACCAGCGCCTGCTCGCGGGCCACGAGCGCGTGCACCCGGCTGAGCAGCCGGTTGAAGGTGTGGCCGAGCCGGGCGATCTCGTCGTGCGAGTCGGGCACCCGCAGACCGGCGCCGGCATTGCGGGCATCGAGGTCGGCGGCCTGCAGTCGCATGCGTTCGACCGGCAGCAACGCCGCACG
Source organism: Jatrophihabitans sp. (assembly GCF_046262535.1). Classification (GTDB taxonomy): domain Bacteria; phylum Actinomycetota; class Actinomycetes; order Mycobacteriales; family Jatrophihabitantaceae; genus Jatrophihabitans. The sequence goes on from NZ_JBHEMO010000031.1 coordinate 20,956, forward strand.
CGTCAGCAGCCAGGAGCCGGTGGCGCCGAGCACGAAGACGACCAGGTCCAGGATCTCCAACTCGCGGCGGGCACTGGTCACTGCGCGGTCGAGTACCTCCCGGCTGTTGGCGACCGCGACGATGACCGGCGATCGGCCGACGCGTTCGGCGAAGATGCGCATCGGTTCCGGCCCCGAGTCGGTCGGCACCGTGAGCCTGACGGTGGCATCGAAGACCAGCGCGTGTTTCGCCGCTGCCCGCGCCTGGTTCGACGTTAGCAGCGGCGATTGGGCGAGGGCGCGCGAGCTGCCGAGGATCTGACCTCGCGTCGTGAGCAGTTGATCGAAGCTTCCGCCCCGGCTGGTGAACAAGCCGCGCTGGCGGGCCCAGGCGCGCGGATCGATCGGTGGGTTCGGGCCGATGACACCGGCCAACGTGTCGGCGTGGGTGGCCGCGGTAGAGGTGAGGCTCTGCTCCAGACCTCCTTCGAGGTGGCTGATGAACAGGACGCTGCCGCCGATCAGGATCGCCAGTGTCACGGCACTGAAGATCAGCGCCAGGCGCGAGCGGATCGTCACGTCGGCAGCGACAGCGGTTGGGCGCGGAGACGGTAGCCGGCGCCGCGGATCGTCTCCAGCTGCTGGACGCCGAAGGGCCGGTCGATCTTTCGCCGAAGCGATGCGACGTGCTGGTCGACGACATTGCTGACGCCGTCGTAGGCGAAGTCCCACACGTGCTCGAGGATGACCGGGCGGCTCAGGACCTCGTCGAGGCGGCGGAGGAACAGCTCGAGCAGGGCGAACTCCTTGCCCGACAGGTCGAGCGACACCTTGCCGCGCCAGGCCTGCCGGGTGCTGGGATCGAGGCCGAGGTCACCTGCGGCGAGGACAGCCGGTCGGGCGGTGCTGCCGCGCCGCACCAGGGCGCGCAAGCGGGCGGACAGCTCGGCGAAGCTGAACGGCTTGGCCAGGTAGTCGTCGGCTCCGCTGTCGAGGCCGGAAACGCGGTCCTCGATGCCGGAGCGGGCCGTCAACATGAGCACGGGTGCCCACCGGCCGGCTTCGCGGAGGCGCCGGCACACCTCCAACCCGTCGATGCCGGGCAGCATCAGATCGAGCACCACGCTGTCGTACTCGACCTCGCTCGCCCGCCAGAGCGCATCGAAGCCGTCACTGGCGACGTCGACGGAGTACCCGTCCTCGGTCAGCCCACGCCGCAGCATGCTGGCCATGCGGGCGTCGTCCTCGACCACCAGTACGCGCACGCGGGCACTGTAGGCGCCACCCGATGAGCGACTACTGTGCCGCTCGCCGGATTACTTCAGCTCGGCGGACGTCTTGTTCAGCAGGCGGCGGGCGACGATCAGCTGCTGGATCTGCTGGGTGCCCTCGAAGATGTCGAGGATCTTCGAGTCGCGTCCCCACTTCTCCAGCAGCGAGTTCTCGCTGTAGCCGAGAGCCCCGGCCAGCTCGACGCAACGCAGGGTGATGTCGACTCCGGCGCGGCCGGCCTTCGCCTTGGCCATCGAGGCCTGCAGCGAGTTCGGCTTGTTGTTGTCGGCCATCCAGGTCGCTTCCATCGTCAGCAGGTAGGCGGCCTCCCAGTCGGCCTCCATCTGGAGGTAGGCCGCGGCGGCCGCCTGCTGTGCGTACGCCGGCTTGTCGTAGTCGACGGTGACGCCGGCCTGCTTGAGCAGGTCCTCCATCTCGTCCAGGGCGGCGCGCGCACACCCGACGGCCATGCCGGCGACGAGCGGACGGGTGTTGTCGAAGGTCTGCATGACGCCGGCGAAGCCCTGCTCGTCCTCGACCTCGGCCGACCCGAGGAGGTTCTGCTTCGGCACGCGGCAGTCGGTGAACCGGATCGTCGCGGTGTCGGACGCGCGGATGCCGAGCTTGTGCTCGAGCCGCTCGACCTCCATCCCCGGCGTCCCCTTCTCGACGACGAAGGACTTGATCGCGGCCCGTCCCTTCGACCGGTCGATGGACGCCCACACGACGACCGCGTCGCAGCGGCCGCCGGCCGTCACGAAGATCTTCTCGCCGTTGATCACGTAGGAGTCGCCGTCGAGCACGGCGGTCGCGGTGACGGCGGCGGAGTCCGACCCGAAGCCCGGTTCGGTGATCGCCATCGAGGCCCACAACTTGTCGAAGCGGGCCAGCTGTTCGTCGTTGGCGACCGATGCGATGGCGGCGTTGCCGAGTCCCTGCCGCGGCATGGACAGCACCATGGCCACGTCGCCCCAGCACGCCTCCATGATCGACAGCACGCCGGACATGTTGCTGCCGTTGGCGTTGCCGCCGTCACCGGTCTTGCGACGGACCCCGCGCGCGCCGGTGTTGGTCTCACCGGAGGCGTTCATGCCGTCGATCAGCGAGGCGAGCATGTCGAGTTCCTTGGGGTACTCGTGCTCGGCGCGGTCGTACTTGCGCGAGATGGGGCGGAAGATCTCGGTCGACACCTGGTGCGCCTGGTTGACGACCATGTCGAACTTCTTCGGCATCTCCAGATTGATACTCATACGAGTACGACTCCTTCCATGACGCCCGCCGCGCGGAGGTCCCGGTACCAGCGCTCGACCGGGTGCTCCTTGACGTAGCCGTGACCACCGAGCAGCTGCACGCCGTTGCTGCCGATCTGCATGCCGTACTCACTGGTCAGCCGGCGGGCGAGGCCGGCCTCGCGGGCGAACGGCTTGCCCTGCTCGGCCCGGCTCGCGGCGCGCAATGTGACCAGCCGCGCGCCCTCGAGCTCGATGCCGATGTTGGCGACCATGAACGCCACCGCCTGACGGTGGCTGATCGGCTCGCCGAACGCCTTGCGCTCGTTGACGTAGGGGATCACGTAGTCGAGCACGGCCTTCCCGGTGCCGCACGCGAGCGCGGCCCAGCCGATCCGGGCGAGCCGGATGCAGTCGGCGTAGACGTCCGCCGCTGCGTCGCCGAGGAGGGCGCCGGCCGGCAGCGCCACGTCGTCGAGCACGAGCCGTCCCGTGGACGCGGCCCGCAGGCCCATCGCCGGTTCGCCCTCGATCTGCACGCCGGCCGTCCCCGACTCGACGAGGAACAGTGCCGGTGCGCCCTCGAGGTTGGCGGCGACGATGAACAGCTCAGCCGTGGCCGCGCGCGGCACCAGCGACTTCACGCCGTTGAGTGTGTAGCCGCCGGGCGTGCGGCGCGCGGTGGTGTCGAGGGTGAACGGGTCGAACAGCGGGCGCGGTTCCAGCACGGCGAGCGCGGCGGCCGGCACGTCGTCCCCGACGAAGGACGGCAGGTAGGTCGCCTGCTGCGTTTGGTCGCCCCACAGCGTCAGCGCGTTGCTGACGGCGGCCGGGGCGAGACAGGCGACGGCGAGTCCCATGTCCCCGTGGGCCAGCGCCTCGGCGACGAGCGCGCCGGTGGTCGCCGAGCGCTCCGAGCCCATGCCGCCCAGTGTCTCGGGAACGCCCACCAGGGTCACTCCGAGCTCGGCGTTCACCCGCTTGAGCAGCTCCGGGGGAGCGGCCAGGTCGGCGTCGGCCTGCGCGGCGATCGGGCGCAGTTGTTCGGCGGCGAACTCGCGCGTCGCGTCCACGATCATCTTCTGCTCGTCGGTGGGCGTCAGGTCGAACAGGTCGCGGCCGGACGGGCGGCCCGGACGCTCGGGCTTGGTGCGCTTCTGCACGGCGGCGAAAGTCCGGTTGGCGACCCCCACGCCGCGGAAGCCCGCCTTGCTGCCCTCGTAGACGGCCCGCTCGATCGGCTTGCGCAGTTTGAGCTTGTCGATGACGGCGACGCCCGCGAGTCGGTTCAGCGCCGAGAGCCCGACGCCCATCGCGTCGCGTCCGCGCCGGTTGCGGCCTGCCATTGGCACTCCTGGAGGATCGGCAAAAGTCAGTGGTACAGCTAGTTCCAGATAAATCTACTCGGGAGTAGGGCTGAGGCAAGGGCGAGTGACCGACGCCCCAGGGAACGGGGTAGATCTACGATTCGTTGACCATCTGTAGCCGCACAAGCACAGACGCGGCCAGAGGAACGAAAGGTAGGTAGCCGTGCCCAACCCGGTGATCAACCAGTTCGGCCGCGCCGCGGGCGGAGGTAACCACGGGCCGTCGGCGGCGGATCTGCAGGGAATGTTCGACAAGCCCGCGTACACCGGTCCGCGGCCCAATGACCGGTACATGACCCTGGACGACGTGGTGCAGCGCACGGCCGCCATGCTGGGGACGATCCTCGTCGCCGGTGCCATCGCGTGGGTCGCGCTGCCTGACCGGCTGTTCACGCCGGCGCTGATCATCTCGCTGATGGGCGGTCTGGGCCTCGGCCTGTACATGTCGTTCACCCAGCGGGTGAACGCGGTCACCGCAATCGTCTACTCGGCGTTCGAAGGCGTGCTGCTCGGCGCCATCAGCCATGTGTTCAACCAGCGCTACCCCGGAATCGTCGTGCAGGCGGTGGCCGGCACCGTGATGGTGGCCGGCGGCATGCTCTTCGTCTACAAGATCGGCGCCATCCGGGTCACGCCCAAGCTCACCCGCGTGGTCGTCGGCGCCACGATCGGCGTGTTCGGGCTGATGGTGGTCAACCTGATCGCGTACCTGTTCACCTCCGACGGGCTGGGCCTGCGCTCGGGTGGCCCGTTCGCGGTCATTTTCAGCCTGGTCTGCATCGTGATCGCGGCGTTCAACCTGGTGCTCGACTTCGACATGATCGAGCGGGGCATCCGGCAGGGCGCGCCGCAGAAGTTCGCCTGGTACGCCGCGTTCGGCCTGACCGTGACGCTGATCTGGCTCTACATCGAGATCCTGCGCCTGCTGGGCTACGCCCGCCGCTAACCCCTCGGCTTGTCCCGGCTTCCTCCGCGTACCGCAGGAGGAAGCCGGGACAACCGCGGGCTTAAATCGCGAAGGGCGGATCGGGACACCCCTGTCTCGTCCGCCCTATCGCCGGCTCAGCTGCTCCGGTGACTCCCCCACGGATACCTCCGCAGCGGCTGATACCTGTTCAACGACCGCACCGCCGAAAAGGTTGCGCCCGTCTCTTGGGCCTTCCCACCTGGCCCGGTTGCCAATCGGCGCCGCACTTCCGGCCGGAAATCAACCACACCGGGCGGGAACAACGGCTAGGACAGCCGCTCGAGAACCATCGCCATACCCTGGCCGCCGCCCACGCACATGGTCTCCAGCCCGAACTGCTTGTCGTGGAAGCGCAGCGAGTTGATGAGCGTGGACGTGATGCGGGCGCCGGTCATCCCGAACGGGTGGCCGATCGCGATCGCCCCGCCGTTGACGTTGAGCCGGTCGATGTCGATCCCCAGGTCGCGGTAGGACGGGATGACCTGCGCCGCGAACGCCTCGTTGATCTCGACGAGGTCGATGTCGCCGATGCTCAGACCGGCGAGCGCCAGCGCCTTGCGCGACGCCTCAACCGGTCCGTAGCCCATGATCTCCGGTGACAGGCCGGTGACGCCGGTGGACACGATCCGGGCCAGTGGCGTCAGGCCGAGTTCGGCCGCCTTCGTGTCCCTCATGATCACGACCGCCGCCGCGCCGTCGTTCAGCGGGCAGCAGTTGCCCGCGGTGACCCGTCCGTCCGGCCGGAAAACCGGCTTGAGGCCGGAGACCGCCTCGTAGGTGACGCCGGCCCGGGGACCGTCGTCCTTCGACACGACGGTGCCGTCGGGCAGGGTGATCGGGGTGATGTCGCTGGCCCAGAAGCCGTTGGCCAGCGCGGCTTCGGTGAGGTTCTGGGACCGGACCCCGAAGTGGTCCATGTCCTCGCGGCTGACGTCCTTGTACAGCGCGAGGTTCTCCGCCGTCTGGCCCATGGCGATGTAGACGTCGGGCAGCAGGCCGTCCTCGCGCGGGTCGTGCCACTCGGACGCGCCCGACTCGGCCGTCTTGGCGGTGCGCTGCTCGGCGTCGGCGTACTTCTCGTTGTGCGTGTTCGGCCAGCCGTCGGCGCTGCCGTTGACGAAACGGGACACCGTCTCGACACCGGCCGACACGAAGACGTCGCCCTCGCCGGCCTTGATCGCGTGGAAGGCCATCCGCGACGTCTGCAGGGACGACGAGCAGTACCGGTTCACCGTCGTGCCCGGCAGGAAGTCGTAACCGAGCTGGACGGCGACCGTGCGACCGATGTTGCTGCCCGCTTCGCCGGCGGGCTGGCCGCAGCCCATCATCAGGTCGTCGATCTGGCGGGGGTCGAGCGCGGGCACCTTGTCGAGTGCCGCCTGCACGATCTGGGCGGCGAGGTCGTCGGGACGGATGCTGACCATCGAGCCCTTGCCGGCCCGTCCGATCGGCGAACGGGCGACGGAGACGATGACGGCTTCGGGCATGGGGAACTCCTTCGACGGATGTTTCCTCGATGTTGCCACCGCGCCCGTCGGCCTGTCAGGCGGGCGCGGGCAACGTCACGCGGCGGGCACGGGGCTGGTGGGCACCGCTTGCTCGGGCGACGTGGCCGGCGCGTTGCGGGGACGGCGGCGGCGCAGCCGGGCGAACGGCCCGCGCGGCCCCTCGCGCCGACCGAAGCGTTCGGCCCCGGCGACTTCGGTTCCGGGCCGGGTGACGGCCTGGGCCGCCGCCTTCTGGACCGTCTTGACCCGCCGGGTGGTGAACGTGCTGGCCGACCGGACCCGGGTGCGAATCCCCAGCTCGTCCAGACACGACGGCAGGATGGCGGCGGCCGCCTCGGCGTAACCGGCCGCGGACGGATGGAAGCGGTCCTCGGAGAAGAAGTGCAGGTTCGACATGAACAGCGGCCCGAGCAGGTCGCCGAGCGACACCGTCCGGCCTCCGGCGCGCACCACGGCGATGGTCTGGGCCTTGGCCATGTTGCGCGACTGGCGGCGGGCGTAGGCCCGCAGCGGCTGCGCCAGCGGGCGGATCGTGCCGAGGTCGGGGCAGGTACCCACGACGACGTCGGCGCCCAACGCGCGCAACCGCTCGACCGTGCGCTCGAGGTGACGCGCGGCCACCGCCGGCTTCGTCCCCTCGGTGACGTCGTTCGCTCCGATGATGACGACGGCCAGTTCGGGACGGACGCGCCCGAGCGCGTCGACCTGCGCCGCCAGGTCGGGCGACTCGGCGCCGACGACGGCCACGTTGGTCAGGTGCACCGGCCGGCGCGCCGCCTCGGAGATGCCGATGGCCAGCTGGGCGCCCGGGGTGTCGCGGTCGCGGTAGACGCCGTAGCCGGCGGCGGTCGAGTCCCCGAGCAGCGCGATGCGGATCGGTGGTCGGGTGCGGCTGACTCCGGCGGCAGCCCAGATCGTGTCGTTGGACGCCGGCGGCGGGTCCTTCGCGACCGGGATGCGCCGGTGCGCCAACTTGGTCTCGCCCCACAGCAGCCCGGCCAGGCCGGCGAATCCCGCGACGGCCAGCCCGCCCAGCCCGCCGCCCGCGTACAACGCGATGCGATGGGGCCAGCGCAGGGTCACGGCGTGAGGTTATCGGGGCGCACCCTGGATAGGGTCGCGGCATGCGCTACAGCGAATCCCTGGTCGACCTGATCGGCAACACCCCGCTGGTCCGGTTGAACCGAGTGACCGAGGGCCTGGCCCCGACCGTCCTCGCCAAGATCGAGTACTTCAACCCGGGCGGTTCGGTGAAGGACCGCATCGCCGTCCGGATGATCGAGGCCGCCGAGGCGTCCGGCGAGTTGAAATCGGGCGGGACGATCGTCGAACCCACGTCGGGCAACACCGGCGTCGGCCTGGCCATCGTGGCCCAGCAACGCGGTTACCACTGCGTGTTCGTCTGTCCGGACAAGGTGAGCGGCGACAAGATCGACACCCTGCGCGCCTATGGCGCCGAGGTGGTGGTCTGCCCGACCGCGGTCGCGCCCGAGGACCCCCGCTCCTACTACAACGTGTCCGACCGGCTGGCCCGCGAACGGCCCGGTGGCTGGAAGCCCAACCAGTACGCCAATGAGAACAATCCGCGCTCGCACTACGAGACGACCGGCCCCGAGCTCTGGGACCAGACCGACGGCCGGATCACGCACTTCGTCGCCGGCGTCGGCACCGGCGGCACGATCAGCGGCACCGGCCGCTACCTCAAGGAGCGCGGGCCGGTGCGGATCATCGGCGCCGACCCCGAGGGCTCGGTCTACTCCGGTGGGACGGGCCGTCCCTACCTCGTCGAGGGCGTCGGCGAGGACTTCTGGCCGACCACCTACGACCCGCAGATCTGCGACGAGGTCATCCCGGTGTCCGACGCCGCGTCGTTCGAGATGACCCGCCGCCTGGCCCGCGAGGAGGGACTGCTCGTCGGCGGTTCGTGCGGGATGGCCGTCGTCGCCGCGCTGGACGTTGCCCGCCGCGGCGGCCCGGACGACGTCATCGTCGTGCTGTTGCCCGACGGCGGCCGCGGCTACCTGTCCAAGATCTTCAACGACACCTGGATGGCCGACTACGGCTTCGTCGGCGGTTCGGCCGAGACGACGGTGGGCGACGTGCTGCGCTCGAAGTCGGGCGAAACGCCGTCGCTCGTCCACGGCCACCCGAACGAGACGATCCGCGAGGCGATCAACATCCTGCGCGAGTACGGCGTCTCGCAGATGCCCATCGTGCGGGCCGAGCCGCCGGTGACCGCCGGCGAGGTCGTCGGCTCGGTGTCGGAGCGGTTGCTGCTCGACGAGCTGTTCGCGGGGACGGCCTCGCTCGCCGATGCCGTCGAGCCGCACATGTCGGAGCCGCTGCCGATCATCGGGTCCGGTGAGCCGGTGTCGCAGGCGGTCGCGGCCCTGGGTGCGGCGGATGCGCTGCTCGTGCACGTCGACGGCAAGCCGGCCGGCGTGCTGACCCGCCAGGACCTGTTGGGGCACCTCGCCGCGTCGTGACCGGCGCGGCCTGATCAGTTCCCGCGTGGGCGTGCTGAGGCACGCCGGAGCGGGAACTGATCAACGTGAGCGAGGGCGGGACACTGCCGCGCGTACCGCCTGGCCGATCCGCTCGTCGTACGCGCTCGGCTCAGTCAGGCCGAGCACGGTGGCCAGATGCGGCCCGAAGACGAGCCAGCCCAGCGTCGTGGACGCGGCGACCGCAGCCCCGACCCTGGTCTCCTCGTCCGCTGCGGCGCCGCCGGTGACCAGTCCGAGCGTGGCGGCCGCGGCCGGTAGCTCCAGGTCGGCGAGCATGGCCGGGGCGTCGAGGACGATGCGGGCGAGCACCCGCCAGTACGCCGCGTGCTCGGACAGCAGCGCGAGGACCGCTGTCTCGTCGGGCCGCGGCAGGGCGGCCGCGCGGGTGGCCAGCTCACGCGACTGCTCGGCGACGACGGTCCGGATCAGCGCGTCCTTGGTTCCGAAGTGCCGGTGGACGAGGGCGTGGTTGACGCCGGCCCGGCCGGCCACCTCGCGGACGGTCATGTCCCGCGGGCCGCGCTCGGCCAGCAGGTCGACCGCGGCCGCCTGGACCGCGGCCATCACTGCCTCGCGGCCGCGTGGCGCGATCGACCTCGCTCCCATTTGACGGACTGTAGTCAAGCGACTACATGTAACCAATGGGTTACAGGCGCAGTCGGGTCCTGCTCGCATTCTTCGCAGCCCTGCTCGGGTTGTCAGCGGGAACGGCGGCGGCCGCGGCGTCGGCCGGCGCGGCGATCCCGATCCCGTCGGTGCCCGGCCCATTGCTGCTGCCCACCTACGTCGGTGCCCCGCGACGGCCCAACCCATCGCGTCGTTCGCGGTTCCGCAGCACCCCCACCTGGCGCCCAACGGGCGCAGCAACATGCACGACGACGCCTACGCGAGCGACGCCTACGCCGGGCCTGGTCCAGTTGGCCGCCGCCCGGTCGTGACGTCGGCGTTCTACGGCGTCGAGGAGTGCGCGACCGAGGCCTTCGACCGCGCGGGGCGCATCGTCGCGCTCTGCGGCAATCTCGGCGGCCCGGTGCTGCGTCTGCTCGACCCGACCACGCTGGACGTGATCGCCACCCAGAGCCTGCCCGGCCGCCAGCTCAGGCTCGGCGTCAGCCCGCTCAGCGACCTGTGCGGCGGCACGTACTTCTACCTCGACGAGCAGGACCGCGCCGTCGTCACGACCACCGACCGGCACATCGACGTCGTCGCTGACACCGGCGCGGCGTTCGTCCAGCAGCGGTCCTACGACCTCACCGCCGCCGTGCCGTCCGACGACTGCCTGATCGCCCTCATGCCCGACTGGAGCGGGCGGATCTGGTTCGAGACCGGCGGCGGCACGGTCGGCGCGGTCGACCCGGACACCGGTGTGGTGCGGACGGTCAGCTTCCCGGGGGAGATCATCGACAACTCCTTCGCGGTGGACGAGACGGGCGGCGTCTTCGTCGTGTCCGACCACGCGCTGTACCGCCTCGACGCCGACGCGAACGGTGCGCCGGTCATCACCTGGCGCCGGCCCTACGACCGCGGCTCGCAACAGAAGACCGGCCAACTGGCTCAAGGCTCGGGCACGACACCGACGCTCGTGGGGCCGGACCTGGTGGCCATCACCGACAATGCCGACCCGCGGATGAACGTGCTCGTCTACCAGCGCGGCAAGATGAGCGGCGGCGCGCTCGTCTGCGGGCAGCCCGTCTTCGCGGCCGGCGCCAGCGACACCGAGAACTCGCTCGTGGCGGTCGGCTCGTCGCTGATCGTCGAGAACAACTACGGCTACAAGGACCCGACGTCGACGCTGCTCGGCGCCACGACCTCGCCCGGCGTCGCCCGCGTCGACGTCACCGACGGTCACTGCAGCACGGCGTGGACGAGCACCGAGGTCGCGCCCACGTCGGTGCCCAAGGCGTCGCTCGCGACCGGGCTGCTCTACGTCTACACCAAGCCGGCCGCGCTGCTGGTCGACGCCTGGTACTTCACCGCGATCGATCTCCGGACGGGCCGGACGGCGTTCAGCCGGCTCGCCGGCACCGGCCCCGGTTACAACAACCACTACGCGGCGATCTACCTCGGCCCGGACGGCTCGGCCTACATCGCCACGCTGACCGGGATGCTGCGCATCCGCGACACCGGCTGAGCCTTCCCTCGGTAGCGTCGGGACCATGACAGGCTTCGACACGCTCGCCATCCACGCCGGCCAGGATCCGGATCCGCGCACGGGAGCGGTGGCCATCCCCATCTATCAGACCTCGACCTACAAGCAGGACGGCGTCGGGGGCCTGCGCAGCGGCTACGAGTACAGCCGCAGCGCCAACCCGACGCGCGCCGCTCTGGAGGAGGCGATGGCGGCGCTGGAGGTTGGCGCCCGCGGGCGCGCGTTCGCCAGCGGCCTGGCCGCCGAGGACGCCTATTTCCGCACCGCCTGCCGGCCGGGGGACCATGTGCTGCTGCCGGGCGATGCCTACGGCGGCACGTTCCGCCTCGTCGCCCGGGTGCTGGCCAACTGGGGCGTCGAGTACACGTCGGTCCCGCTGGACGATCTGGACGCGGTGCGGTCGGCCGTCCGTCCGAACACCAAGGTCGTCTGGTGCGAAACCCCGACGAACCCGCTGCTCGGCATCGCCGACATCGCCGGGCTGGCCGACATCGCGCACGGGGCCGGCGCGCACCTCGTCGTCGACAACACCTTCGCCTCGCCCTATCTGCAGCAGCCGATCGCGCTCGGCGCCGACGTCGTCGTGCACTCGACGACGAAGTACCTCGGCGGGCACTCCGACGTCGTCGGCGGCGCGCTCGTCGCCGCCGACGCCGAGCTGGGCGAGCAACTCGCGTTCCACCAGAACGCGATGGGTGCGGTGGCCGGCCCGTTCGACGCCTGGCTGGTCCTGCGCGGCATCAAGACCCTCGGCGTGCGGATGGATCGGCACTGCGCCAACGCCGAACGCATCGCCGAGTTCCTGGTCGGGCATCCGGCCGTCGACCGCGTCCTTTATCCGGGCCTGCCGTCGCACCCGGGTCACGACCTCGCGGCCCGCCAGATGCGCGGCTTCGGTGGCATGGTGTCATTCACGCTGCGCGGCGGCGAGGAGACCGCGCTCAAGGTGTGCGGCTTGGTGTCGGTCTTCACGCTCGGCGAATCGCTGGGCGGCGTGGAGTCGCTGATCGAGCACCCGGGCCGGATGACGCACTCGAGCGTCGCCGGCTCACCGCTGGAGGTGCCCAACGACCTCGTGCGCCTTTCGGTCGGCATCGAGAACGTCGAGGACCTCATCGACGACCTGACCTCGGCGCTGGCATAAGTTCTCGCCTGACACGGCACGCTGAGCGGTATGGCGCTCGAGGAACTGGCGGAACGATTCTGGACGTGGCGGACGGCGAACCAGCCGGACTCCTACGACGACATCACCCGGGTGATCCGCCCGCTCGGATGGACGGCGGATTGGTCGCCGGAGTCGGTCGCCCAACGGCGCGCGGTCGCCGCCGCGTTCGCCGACGAGTACGCCGCGCTCGACCTGTCGACGCAGCCGGTTCACCTGCAGGTGAACGGACGGCTGCTCGGCAGCGCGGTCGCCCGAGCCCGGTGGGAGCTGGAACTGGTGCGCGGCTGGGCCCGGGACCCGCGGTTCTACCTCGACCAGAGCCTCGTCCCGATCTTCAACCTCTTGCTCGAACCGCCGCCGTTCGACGAGGCGCGAGCCGCCGCGATCGTCGCGCACCTGCGCCGGGTACCGGCGATCCTTGCGCAGGCGCGGGCGAACCTGGCCGCCACGGCGGCAAAGGCGTTCGCGACGTATGCCGTCAGGGTGCTCGACGGGCTGGCCACCGATCTCGATACCGCGATGGCCGCGCTGCAGCCGTACCTACCCGCCGAACCGGCGACGGAGCTGGCGGCGGCCACCGCGCCGGCCGCCGAAGCCGTCGCCGACTACCGGCATTGGCTGCAGACCGCGATGGCCACCTTCGTGGCTCCGGCCGCCGTGGGCGCCGACGCGTTCGGGTACTTCCTGCACCGGGTGGCGCTGCTGCCCTATGGCGCGGCGCAGCTGCGGACGATGGCCGCGCAGGAATGGAACCGGGCCGTGGCGACCGAGGCGGCGTTGCAGCTGCGTACGCCGGCCGCGCCGCCGTTGCCGAGCGACCTCGCCGACTTCCTGGCCGGCGCCGAGCGGGACGAACTGGCGGTGCGCCGGTTCTACGTCGAGCACGGGTTGCTGAGCCAGCCCGACGACCTGCGGCACTACCGGTTCGCGGCTCTGCCGCCCTACCTCGTGCCGCTGCACCGGCTCGGCGTCACGCATTACGCGGCGGACGAGGGCCGCCGTCATCACGACGCGGTGCACTACGTGCCGGCGCTCGGTACCGACGACTCCTACTTCCGGCGGGCCGAGATGGGCGACCCGCGGGCGAGCATCGTGCACGAGGGGGTGCACGCGCAGCAACTGGCGCTCGGCTGGGCACACCCCGATCCGGTGCGGCGCCGCTACTACGACTCCACCCCGATGGAGGGCCTCGCCTTCTACAACGAGGAGTTGATGCTGGTGTCGGGGCTCTTCGACGGTGCTCCTGCGGCGGCCGAGTTCGTGGCCAATGCCATGCGCCTACGGGCGTTGCGCGTCGAGGTCGACGTTGCGCTGGGGATCGGAGAGCAGACGCTGGACGAGGCCGCCGACACGCTCGCCGACATGGTGCCAATGGACCGCGGTACGGCCGAACAGGAAGCGCCGTTCTTCGCCGGCAATCCGGGCCAGGGGTCGAGCTACCAGATCGGCAAGCTGCAGATCCTGGACCTGATCGCGGCCGCCCGGCTGCGACCTGGCTTCGACCTGCAGCCGCTGCACGACCGGCTCTGGCGCGAGGGCAATGTGCCGCTCGTGCTGCAGCGGTGGGAGGTGCTGGGCTCCCGCGATCAGCTCGACGAGGCCGATCGACTCGCTGCCGATTTCTGACTGCGGCGATTCAGCCGTCCCGAGACTCAGCCATGGTCAGACAACGCCGCGATGGTGACGGCGAACGGGTCACCGGGCAGCGGGTTGGCCTCGACGTGCACCGTGAAGTCGGCCGGCGCCGCGCCCGCGCCGTCCGGCGCGGCGCGGTGCGGCGCGGCGCAGCGCACAAGAGTTGCCGCAACCGGTCGGTGACGTTGACGGTGAGCCGCCAGCCGTCCGCGCCTCGACGAGGTGGAAGTCGCTGACGGGTCGGCCGTCCGACGCCGAGCCGTTCTCGCGGCTCGGCGTGGGACGGTGGGAAGCGAGGGTCATAGGGCAGATATCGGCCTAGTACCAGTGCCGTCGGCCGCCCACGGCCCGCCCGGTCGAGCCGAGCAGGACGAGGATCAGACCGACCACCAGAACGATGATCCCGAGCGTCCACAGGATTGCGATCTTGGCGATGAAGCCGATCAGCAACAAGATGACACCGAGAGCGATCACGGGGACCTCCTCCAGCGCGCCACCCTGACGGCGGCGATGCCGATTTCCTACCCGGACCCCACGCCGCGCTAACGGCGATCTTATGCGCGAGCGGCCGGTGTTCAGTCGCCGGTGATCAACCTCAGCAGCGCCAGCCCGTAGGCCTCGGCCGCGTCCGGGTGCTCGGTGTGCGTCGCCCGGCCGACGACCTCGAGGTCGACCCGCCAGCCAGCAGGGCCCGGGCTCAGCCGGCGAAACGTCGCGCCGAGCCGTTCCCGCAGTTGGGTCTCGCTGGGCAGCCAGACGGTGTCCTGCGCCTCGACCGAGTCCAGTGCCCACTCGACCGTTCCGTTGAAGCCGATGACGGACCCGGTTGCATGCTTGTGCACGTCGACGGTCATGTCCGACAGGGTGAAAACCTCGTCGTCCATGTCCCGGTCGGCTACGACGAAACGGTCACCGGGAACCGGGTCCCAGCGCAGCCCGGCATCGCGCAATCGTCGCGCCAACCCGACCGAGATCATGCAACCGTTCTACGCCACTCGGAGGCGAGGATGGCGAAGTCGACCTCGGTCGACCATTCCCCCTTGAACCACTCATTCTCGACGAGCACGGCCTCCTGGCGCATGCCGAGCCGGCGCAGCACGGCCGCCGAGGGGACGTTACGCACGTCGATCCGGCCGATGACGCGATGCAGGTCCATGTCCTCGAAGGCAAGCCGCAGGAGCGCGCGGCCGCTCTCGGTCGCGTACCCGTGCCCGTAGTGGGCGGGGTTGAACGCATAGCCGATCTCTGCGGTGCGGTGCTCGGCGCTGGTGTAGATGAGAATGACGTCGCCGACCACGGTCCCGGTCTCGCGGACGACGACGGCGAGGTTGACGAACTGGCCCGGCTCCTCGATGGTCTGCGACCTCCGTTTGGGATCGGCGAGGCGCTCGGCCACCTGCTCGCGGGTCAGGGGCGGATAGGGGATGTAGCGGCAGACGTCCTCGCGCGACTGGTAGGCGTGCAGCGCGTCGATGTCGTTGGCCGGGTCGAGCGGGCGCAGCAGCAGCCGCTCGGTCTCGATCGGGTAGTCGGGTTTCAACACGGCGCCACGGTATGCCCCGGCCGCGTCGCGCGCGCCGCCATTTCGCTCAGTACGGTCGAGGCATGGATTGCCGCACCGGTGCCATCTGGGACGAGCGCTACCTCGCCTACGACTTCGGCGACCACCCGCTCAACCCGGTGCGACTCGACCTGACGATCCGATTGGCCCGCGAGCTGGGCGTCCTCGATCGGCTCGACGTCACCGCCCCGGTTCCGGCGGACGAGGTGCAGCTGCTGACCGTGCACGACGCCGACTACCTCGCGGCCGTGCGCCGGGCGAGCGATGACCCGACGTTCAGCGGCTTCGGGCTCGGCACGAGCGACGACCCGGTCTTCCCCGGCATGTACGAGGCGTCGGCCCTGGTCGCCGGTGGCTCGGCCCAGGCGGCGCTGCGCATGTGGAACGGCGAGGTCGACCACGCGGTCAACATCGCCGGCGGCCTGCACCACGCCATGCAGGGCTATGCCTCCGGGTTCTGCATCTTCAACGACGTCGTCCTGGCGATCCGCACCCTGCTCGCGGCCGGGGCGAAGAAAGTCGCTTACGTCGACATCGACGTCCACCACGGCGACGGCGTGCAAGCGGCGTTCTACGACGATCCTCGGGTGCTGACGATCAGCCTGCACCAGGATCCGCGCACGCTGTTCCCTGGCACCGGCCTGGCGTCGGAGATCGGCAGCGGCACCGCGGAGGGCACCGCGGTCAACGTCGCCCTGCCGCCGGGTACCGACGACGTCGGGTGGCTGCGGGCGTTCCGGGCCGTCGTCCCGAGCGCCGTTCGCGCCTTCGGGCCCGACGTGCTGGTGACGCAGTGCGGCTGCGACACCCACCACGAGGACCCGCTCGCCAACCTCGAGCTCACCGTGGACGGGCAGCGCACCGCCATCACCGAACTGCACAGGCTGGCCCACGAGATCACCGGCGGCAAGTGGGTGGCGTTCGGCGGCGGCGGGTACGGCCTGATCCGTTGCGTACCGCGCACCTGGACGCACCTGCTGGCCGAGGCCACCGGGCGGACCGTTCCGGCCGATGCCGCGATCCCGCCCGGCTGGATCGAGCACCTGCGCAGCCGCGGCGTCCGTGGCGAGCTGCCGGCCACGATGGGCGAGCGGCCGGTGCCCGAGGTACGGGCCTGGGAACCCGGCGGCGAGGGCTGGCTGGACGGCGCGATCGGCGCGACCCGGCGGGCCGTCTTCCCGCTGCTCGGCCTCGATCCGGACGACCCGCGTGACTAGCGAGGCCGAGACCGGGACGGACGACGTAGCCGACGTCGAGGCGCTCCGACACTGGGAGGCCGACGTGGTCGCCGCCGACGGCGGCACGGTCCATCTGCGCCCCATCCGCCCGAGCGACGCCGACGCCCTGGTCGCCTTCCACGCCGGCCTGTCGCAGCGCACCAGGTATCTGCGCTACTTCTCGGCCTACCCGCGCATCCCCGAGCGAGATCTGTACCGGTTCACCCACGTCGACCACCACGACCGGGTCGCGTTCGTCGTCGAGCTCGCCGGCGAGATCATCGCCGTCGGCCGGTACGAGCGGCACCGCGGCACGGACGAGGCCGAGGTCGCCTTCGTCGTCGCCGACCGCCACCAGGGGCGCGGGATCGGTTCGGTGCTCTTGGAGCACCTCGCGGCGGCGGCGCGAGAGATCGGCATCCGCCGCTTCCAGGCCGTCGTCCTGGCCGAGAACGTCGGGATGATCAGGGTCTTCCGCGACGCCGGATACGCGGTGACCCGGCATGTGGAGTACGGCGAGGTGAACCTGACCTTCGACGTGGACGAGACGGCGCTGACCGAGACGGTGATGCGCGAGCGCGAGCAGCGGGCCGAGGCCCGGTCCATCGCCCGGCTGCTGCACCCCCGCTCGGTCGCGGTGGTCGGTGCCAGCAACGACGAGGGCAAGCTCGGCCACGCGGTCTTCGTGAACCTGCTGCGCATGGGCTTCGACGGCCCCCTGTATCCCGTCCACCCGGATGCCCGCCACATCGGCGGCGTGCGGGCCTACCCGACCGTGCTCGACGTGCCGGATGAGATCGACCTGGTGGTGGTCGCCGTCCCCGCCGCGTCGGTTCCCGGCGTCGTCGAGCAGTGTGGCGAGCGCGGTGTTCGCGGGCTCATCGTCATCTCCGGCGGTTTCGGCGAGCGCGGCGCCGCCGGCCAGCGCGACGCCGGCCGGGCCGCCCAGCGCGACCTCGTCGCCGCGGCTCGCGGACACGGCATGCGGGTCGTCGGGCCGAACTGCCTCGGCATCGTCAACACCGAGCCGGGCGTGCGGTTGAACGCGTCCCTGGCGCCCCTGCCACCGCTGGCCGGGCGGGTCGGGTTCTTCTCGCAGTCAGGCGCACTGGGTGTGACGATCCTGGGCGAGGCGGCCCGGCGCGGGCTGGGCGTCTCGACGTTCGTGTCGGCCGGCAACCGGGCCGACGTGTCGGGCAACGACCTGCTGCAGTATTGGGAGACCGACGAGTGCACCGACGTCGTCCTCATGTATCTCGAGAGTTTCGGCAACCCGCGCAAGTTCGCCCGGCTGAGCCGCCGGCTCGGCCGCACCAAACCGATCATCGCGGTCAAGAGCGGTACCGCGGCGGCTCCGGTGCCCGGGTTGCAACAGACCTCGGTCGCGGTCCCCGACGTGAGCGCCCGGGCCTTGTTCGAGGCGTCGGGCATCATCCGGGTCGAGACGGTGAGCGGCATGTTCGACATCGCGCTGCTGCTCTCGACCCAGCCGCTGCCGGCCGGTGACCGGGTTGCCGTAGTGGGCAACTCGACGGCGATCGGCGTGCTGGTCGCCAACGCGTGCGCGGCCGAAGGGCTGCGGCTGACGCGGTTGGACGACACCGGTGTCGAGGGCGGGGCTGCGGAGTTCGAGGCGGCGCTGCGCAGCGCGGTCGAGGATCCCGAGGTCGACGCGGTCACCGTTGTCTTCGTCCCGCCCTTGCAGCGGGCGGCCGGCGACGAGGTGGCCCTGGCCGTGCGCACGGTCGCGGCCACCAGCGCCAAGCCGGTGCTCTCGACCTTCCTTGGGTTCGAAGGCGTGCCGGCGGCGCTGGCGGCCGGTGGCCCGGACGCGCCGGCCCGCGGATCGGTGCCGTCCTACCCGTCGCCCGAGCGGGCGGTGCGGGCGCTGGCTCGTGCCGTGCGTTACGCGAAGTGGCGCTCGACGCCGCTGGGCATCGTGCCGCACGTGCCCGACGTCGACCTCGAGGCGGCCCGTTCCGTCGTGCACACCGTCCTCGCCGACGCACCCGAGGGCCGCGATCTGACCACCGACGAGGCGGGCTGCCTGCTCGCCGCCCTCGGCGTCGTGCTGTCGTTCGAACGGCCGACCCACACCGTCGAGGTCGAGCTCGCGGTCTTCGACGAGCGCTCGTTCGGCGCGCTCGTCTCGTTCGGTGTGGCCGGCGTGGCCGTCGAGTTGCTGGGCGACATCGCCTACGCCGCCGCGCCGTTGACCGGCGAGGACGCCGAGGCCCTGATCCGCACGCCGCGGGCGTCCCCGCTGCTGACCGGCTACCGGGGCAGCGAGCCCTACGACACGGCGGCGTTGGCCGATCTGGCGCTGCGGCTGTCCACCCTGGGGGACGCGCTGCCGGAGATCGCCGAGTGCCGCCTCACCGCGATGGCCACCCCGATCGGCGCGCACGTCACCGAGGTCACCGCGCGGGTCGCGCCCCCGACGGCCCGGGCCGACACCGGTCCCCGCCGGCTGCGCGGGCTCTGAGGCGCATCACGACGAGCTCGGCGACCCGTGCATCTTCGGGGTCGGGCTCAGCTGAGCCAGGATCGGCATCAGGTCACTCGGCGGCGCCCAGTTGTAGCGGACGGCCGTGCCGTTGGTGACTTGCGAGTCGGCACAGGCGCTGGCCGAGCGGGTCACGGTGACGGTGCGCAGCGGGGTGCCGTTCGCCGCGAGCCCGATGATCGCGTAGTCGTGGGCCGTGGCGGTCAGGTCCCGCTTCGGGCAGGGGGTGGGGGGTGAGGCCGCGGCGTCGTTGAGGCTCGCGGCGAGTCGCCGCGCGTAGGCGCCGCTCAATGCGATCCGGGCCGGCGCCAAGGTGGCGCTCGACGGGGCGGGCGTCACGTCGTAGGAGCAGACGATCACCGACGTCACCGGTTGGCTGAAGAGGGGTTCGTTGGCGCCGAACTGCCCCGGGCTGCCACCACCGGGCAGGACATAGCGGGGCACTGTCGCCGGGCAGCCGACCGCTGCGACCGCCTTGCCGGCGCCGCCGTTGGCGGCGGACGGCGCCACCACGCTGCCCGCTGCGGCCGCGGCGGTGTCGGAATAGCGCTCGTTGGAGTGCGACCGCGCGGCCGACCCCGCGCTCGTCGTGTGGTCACTGCCGCTTCGCGCCAGCGTCACGATGCCCGTGCCCGCGCCGGCGACGACCACGACGGCGACCGCGGTGGACACGACCTGCATGCGACGCCGGGCCTGGTGGGCCTGGGCCAGCGCGATCACGCGGTCGGGATCGGGACCGTCGCCCTCGCCGTCGCTGAGCGCGGCCCGAAGATCATGTTCAGTCGGACTCATGTCGGGCCTCGCTTCGCTCGGCGAGTGACTCCGCCGACACTGTGCTGATGATTCGCTCGCTGACGCTCGCTCATGACGCCGCTCCACTCGTCGCCTCGACGCGCAGCTTCGCCAGCGACCGGGCGCAGCTGCTCTTGACGGTGCCGACCGGCAGGCCGAGGGCGGCGGCCGTGTCCTGCTCGGACAGGTCGCAGTAGTAGCGCAGAACGATCACCGCGCGGTCCTTGGGTGCGAGGCCGGCGAGCATGCGCCGGAGCTCGTCGCGGGACTCGGACGCGGTCGTGTCGCTGCGGTCCGCGGCCGGTGCCGATTCGGGCAGCACCTCCGTCGGCCGCTCGCCCCACCACTTGCGGCGGGTCTGGTCGATGTGGGCATTGACCAGCGCCTTGCGCGCGTAGGGCAGCGGAGCGTCGATGCGTCCCCACTTCGAATACACCTTGATGAGTGCTGTCTGCACGAGATCCTCGCCGCGGTGGTGGTCTCCAGTCAGCAGGCGGGCGGCGTGGAGAAGCGTCGCGCCGTTCGCCTCGACGAACGCGCGGAAGCCGGCCTCGTCCCGCACACGCCCTCCCGACCGTCCGGCCTGCACCTGTGTGACGCGATGGCCTCGGGTTCAGGTTCCCACTCGACCGGGAACCGCGCGGGACATCGGGAAATGCGGGATGCCCGTTTCGGCGTGCTCGAATTCCGGGCCGTCCACGACGAAGCCGTGCCGGCGGTAGAAGGCGACGGCACCCACCCGCGCCTCGCACCACACCAGGCGACCGCCCCGATGCGCGATCTCGGCGAGGCCTCGCGCGACGACGGACGCGCCGACCCCCTGGCCGCGCAGATCGGCCACGGTGGCCATCCCGCGCAGCTGCCAGGTCGCATCCTGCTCCGGGCGGGCCGGGTAGGGCCGTGGCAGCAGGACGCACGAGCCGATCACCCGGTCGTCCTCGTCCACCCCGGCCAGGTGCACCGCCTGCGGGTTGTCGTCGCCGTGCATCAACGAGCCGACCGGCCAGGTCGGACGCAGCACGGCCCGGCGCAGCTCCCGGGTCGCTGCGCCGTCGACCACGCGAACCGCGACCGTCATCCGCCCGGGCGGTAGACCATCAGCACGACGATGACGAGCATGATCAACGCGACGATGCCGCCGGCGGCGGCGACCCGGCCGGTCAGCGTGACGACCGAAGCCTGCTCTCGGATGCCCTTGGTGGCCTTGTCCAGCGTGGGCACCACGACGCCGAGCACGAGGCCGACGGCGACCGCCCACAGCAGGATCGACAGCCAGATCCACGTGTCGTCGATCTCGCCCACCTTCTCGCCGTCCTCCTTCTGGCTCATCAAGGCCCCGCCGGCCAGAACGACGAGGACCGAGACGTAGGAGTAGATCCGCAGTACGCGCGACGAGGACGCGGTGGCGGCGCCGTCGCCCTGGCGGATCCCGCGAGCGGCGGTGGTGGCCGCGTGCACCAGCGGGCCGATCGCGAAGACCGCGAGGACGAGATGGGCGGCGAGCAGCAGCTTGAGCATGATCGGAAGGCTACCGAGCGGCGTCGATGCGCCCTTGCAGCCGTGGGAGCCAGAAACCGGCATAGCGCAGTTGGAGTTGGGGGATCCGCCAGTCGGTGCCCTCGATGACCTGGCGGCACCGGTAGGTCTCGCAGTGGCACATCATGACGAACTCCGGATCGTCGATCGCGGTGGCGTAGTCGACGGTGAGCTCTTCGCCGGCGGCGACATCGCGGACGGCCACGAGGGTGGCGTCGTCGCCCCAGCCGAGGGTGGGCTCGCAGCTGTGGTTCAGCTCCTTGGGGACCTCGGCGGCCGGGAGCCGCAGCACCGGCGCACCGGCCCCGATCGACGCGCTCGCGAACAGTCCACGGCCGGCGATCCGGGACGGTCCGGGGACCGGAGCCGGGTGCGCGGGGTCAGCCGGCCGCACGGCGACGACCCCGCCGGCTGGACAGGTAGTCCGCGACCACGAACTCGCCCAGGGCGCCCCGTTTCGGCTGGAACACCCGGCCGCCGTTGCGCCGTCCGACCTCTTGCATGAACTCGACGAGCCGCGGGTCGTCGTCGAGCATGAAGACGTTGATGGTCGCTCCGGTGCGGGTGCAGCGCTCGACCTCGGCCAGCGTCGCCGCCAGCGTCTCGCGGGTCGGTGGCCACGCGAAGTCGGCGAACCCGTCGGCGGCGAGGTGGGCCGTCGGCTCACCATCGGTGATCACCAGGATCACCGGCTCGGCGCCGCGGTGCTTGTCGAGGTGGCGCCGGGCGAGCATCAGGCCGTGCTGCAGGTTGGTGCCCTGCACCCGGTCCCAGTCGTGGTCGACCAGCGCGCTCGGCGACATCACACGGGCGTAGTCGCTGAACCCGATGATCTCGATCGCGTCCTGCGGGTATTTCGTCGTGACGAGCGAGTGCAGGGCGAGCGCGGTCGTCTTCGCCTCGCCCCACGTGCCCCGCAGCTCCATCGAGTAGGACATGTCGACGAGTAGTGCGATCGCGGCCGACGACCGGCGTTCCGTCTCGACCACCTCGAAGTCCTGCGCCTCGAGCGACAGCGCCGTGCCGGAGCTGCGCAGCACGGCGTTGCGGACGGTACGGACGACGTCGAGCGGCTGCTCGTCGCCGAAGCGCCACTCGCGGCTGGCGCCGGTGACCTCGCCGGCCGCGCCGGCGTCGCGGACGTCGTGCGCACCGCGGCCGCGCGACTCGACCAGATCGAAGACCCGACGCAGCGCGGTGCTACCCAGCCGGCGCAGCGCCCGCGGGGTCAACCGCAGCCCGTCGCCGCCCTTCTGCACGTAGCCCTGCTCGCGCAGCTCGCGTTCGATCCGGCGCAACTGCGACATGTCCTCGACGGCGCTGCGGCCCAGTGCCCGCTCGATCAACTCCTCGTCGATGTCGTCGAGGCTGGCTCCGGGGTAGTCCTGGCCGAGCAGCTCGTCGAGCTGGTCGAGGTCGGCGAGCTCGGCCAGCGCACCGGTGGCGTCGGAGTAGCCCATGCCCTGCTCGCCGTCCATCCGGCTGCGCCCGCCCCAGCGCAGGTCGGGACGGGCCGAGCGCAGCCCCTGCTGCAGGCGCGCCATCTCGTCGGCCAGGCCGGCCTGGCCGAGCGCGTTGGCCATCAGGTTGCCGAGCTCCTCGCGCTGCTCCGCGGTCAGCGAGTCCATCAGCTGCTGGGCCGCGGCGGCGCGGCGGGCCAGCGTGTCGATGAGCTCTTCGAGGTTGGCCGGGTTCTCCGGGAAGAAGTCGCCGTACTGCTGCATGAACTGCGCGAAGTCCTCAGGCGTGTGCTCGCCACGGGCGTCGGCGTCGAGCATGTCGTTGAGGGCGCTCATCATCTGCCGGATGCGCTCGAGGTCCTCGGGCGACGCGTTTTGCAGGGCGTCGCGCATGCCGTTGAACTGCGCGTCGAGCACCTCGCTGCGCAAGAGGTCCTGGATCTTGTCGTAGGTCTGCCTGGCCTCGGGCGAGCGCCACTGGTAATCGGCCAGCTGGCGGACGGCGCGCGAGGTGTCGTTCGGGAGCGAGTCGAGCTCGGCCTCGGCCATGCGGGCCGAGTCGTCGGGGATCGGGAAAAGCGCCCTTCGCTCCTCTTCCAGGGCCTGGTCGAGCAGCTCGCGGACCTGGTCGAGCGTGCCGTCGAGTCGGCCGCTGCGGCGCAGCTCCCGCGCGCGCTCGCGGGCCTTGCGGCGAAGTGCGTCGAGGCCTTCGCGCCCCGGTGCGCCGCGGCGCAGCAGCCGGTTCAGCGCCGCGCGCGGTGACATGCCGGCCAGGACGTCGTCGCCGACCTCGTCCAGCGCGTCGCGGATGTCGTAGGGCGGCTCGAGCGGGTCGGGGCCGCCGTGCCACGCACCGTAACGGACGCTCATCGCGTCCGTCCCACCGCTTGATCAGCTCCCGCCGCGTGATCAAGTCCCCCCAAGGCGTGCTCCGGCACGCCCGAGCGGGAACTGATCAGCGGCGACCGGGCCGCGTTTAATCTGCTCATGCTCCGTACACGGTCCGGGCGCCGTCGGAGTCCTTGGCCAGCCGCCGGTTCAGGTACAGCGCTTCGAGGGCGAACTCGATGACCGACGCCGCGACGCCGACTGCGGCCGGCCCCTCGCCGACACCGTCGGGTTCGAGCCGGTCGAGCAGGTTGGAAAGCACCGGCACCGGGCCGAGCTGCGTGAGCAGCTCCTGCGCTCCGACCGTGTCACCGGTGGTGACGGTCAGCCCGCCGTCGAAGCGCTCCTGCAGCGGACGCAGGTCCATGCCGGCCAGCCGCGACCGGTAGGTCTCGACGATCGCGCGCCGCAGCAGGTGCTCGAGCACCTCGAACTCGCGCCCCTCGTTGGCGTCGTCGAACTCGACCTTGCCGCGCGAGGCCGGGACGATCGCCGGCAGGTCGCAGACCCGGGCGACGGCGGCGTCCTCGTGCACGACGGCGGCGCGGCGAACGGCGGCCGCGGCGACCGTCTCGACCGCTGCGATCGCGAAACGGGCCGAGACACCCGAACGCTGGTCGACCTGCGGAGCGTCGCGGACGGCCCGGGCGAACCGGGCCACGACCTCGAGCAGGTGCGACGGGACGAGCGGAGCGGCGTGGTCGGTGTCGCTCCACAGGATGCTCGACTCCTGCGCGATGAGGGCCAGCTCGTCGGTCAGCTCGAGCGGGTAGTGCGTGCGCACCTCGGCGCCGAAGCGGTCCTTGAGCGGCGTGATGATGCGGCCGCGGTTGGTGTAGTCCTCGGGGTTCGCGCTGGCGACCACCAGCAGGTCGAGCGGCAGCCGCAGCTGGTAGCCGCGCACCTGGATGTCGCGCTCCTCGAGCACGTTGAGCAGCGCCACCTGGATCCGCTCGGCCAGGTCGGGCAGCTCGTTGATTGCGAAGATCCCGCGGTTCGTGCGCGGCACCAGCCCGTAGTGGACGGTTTCCGGGTCACCCAGGGTGCGGCCCTGCGCGACCTTGATCGGGTCGATGTCGCCGATCAGGTCGCCCACGCTGGTGTCCGGGGTGGCGAGCTTCTCACCGAACCGGTCGGTGCGGTGCTTCCACGCGACCGGGGTCCGGTCGCCCTCCTGGTCGACGAGCTGACGGCAGCGGCCGCAGATCGGCGCGTAGGGGTGGTCGTTGATCTCGCAGCCGGCCACGACCGGCGTCCATTCGTCCAGCAACCCCAGGAGGGTCCGGATGAGGCGGGTTTTGCCCTGGCCACGCTCACCCAGCAGGACGATGTCGTGGCCGGCGAGCAGCGCGCGCTCGATCTCGGGCACGACGGTGTCGTCGAAACCGACGATGCCGGGCAGAGTGGGCTGACCGGCGGCGAGGCGGGTGATGAGGTTCTGGCGGATCTCGGTCTTGACCGAACGCCGGACGGAGCCGGACGCGCGGAGCTCGCCCAGAGTGGCGATGGCGGGTTGATTCACGCTGACGACGCTACGTCGCGGGCGCAACTGGCCGCCACCGATCAGAACTGCACGAAGATGTCCTCGGCCATCTGGAGCAGCGCGGGATCGTTCTGAGGCGTCGTGTCGGCGAGGTACCACATGTCCCACACTGTGACGCCGTTGTCCTGGCTGATGACGCGGAAGGCCTCGGAGGCGGGGACGGCCGGCGGCCCGAGCGGCAACCGGTAGCCCTCGCGCATGAGGTCGCTGATGCTGCCGGTGCCGTCGGCGTTCTCCAACCGGGTGAAGGCGTTGGAGTAGGCGTACGGGTCGCTCGCGGTTCCGGGGAATCCGGTCACCGATTCGGCGAACCCGACCGGGTTGCCCTTCACCGTCGTCGTCCCGAGATACCGCTCGAGGCCTTGGCAGGGGTGCTTGATCAGGAAGGTGACCATCGGCTTCCCGTAGGCGTGGTCGAAGCAGCTGGCGTCGTTGACGTCGGCCCAGATCTTCAGGACGTAGTTCGTGCCCGACGGCGCGTGCACCGTCACGGTCTTCAACGGTTTCGACGGGACGGGATGCGTGCTCGCTGAGAGCGTGCCGGAGCCCGACGCCGGGCCGGCCGGTGACGAAGCGGCGGTCGGGCCGGAAACCGAAGCGCTCGGGAAGTCGTGCGAGGAGTTCCCTGACCCCGACGATGCCGGCGTGCCGGATCCGTCCGTGGTCGACGTGCAGCCGGCGAGGAGCAGAGCGGCGGCCGCGATCAGCCCGGCGAACGCCGGGCCCGGAGAGGACATCACGGCGCAAAGCATGCCAGGCTGATGCGGTGTCGAGGGCAGAGAACGCGCGGCGCGTGGACGATCTGGACGCTCGCCTGCTGCGCGAGTTGGACGAGTCGCCGCGAGCCGGCGTGCTTGAGCTGTCGCGCCGCCTCGGCGTGGCGCGCGGGACGGTGCAGGCGCGCCTGGACCGGCTGGTCGAGCGCGGGGTGATCGCGACGTTCGCGCCGACGCTCGATCCGCTGGCGCTCGGGTACACGGTGACGGCCTTCGCCACCCTCGAGATCAGGCAGGGACGGGGACAGGCGGTGCTCGCGCACCTGCGCTCGATCCCCGAGGTGCTCGAGGTGCACACGATCACCGGACCGGGGGACATGCTGTGCCGGGTGGTGGCGCAGTCGAACGACGACCTGCAGCACGTCCTCGACCGGGTGACCGAGTATCCCGAAATCGTCCGCACGTCGACCGTGATCGCGCTGTCCAATCCGGTCCGCCACCGCGTCCTTCCGCTGGTCTGAAACTCGCGGCCGGTTCCGTTCGAGTTACGGGCGCTGCGCCCTCGTGGCCTCGTCCGAGAGCCGGTGCAGGGCCCGGAGGAAGACCGCCCGCTCTTCGGCCGGCAGCGACTTGAGCATTCGTTCCTCCTCGCGGCGGATGGCCCGGCGAACCTGGTCGCGCAGGCGGCGGCCGGCCGGGGTCAGCGCGAGGAGCCGCGCCCGCCGGTCGGCCGGGTCGGGTTCCCGGCGGATCAGCCCGCGCTCCTGGAGGTCGTCGAGGATGTCGATGATCCGCGTCTTGTCGGCGCCGATCGCCTCCGCGAGCACCCCTTGACCGCGCAGCGGTTCCTTCCCGAGTCGGGACAGCACGACGTAGGCCCACATCGTCACGCCGTGCGCGCGCAGGATCGGCGCCTCCATGTCGAGCAGGAGCTGGCTGAGCGGCGCCACCATGGCGGCGAGATCGGGCCGGTCGTCCACGCGGGGAACGATACCGTTTGACAGACTGTCTAAATGTGCAGATAGTAAGCCCATGCCTATTAATACGATGACCGTCCCGCTCGACCTGCATCGCCGCGCCGTGCAGGCCACGCTCGCGGCTCTGGACGGCCGGGTCGACCTTTCGGCCAGAACGCCCTGCGCCGGCTGGGACCTTGCTGATCTGCTCGCGCACATGACCGTGCAGCAGTGCGGGTTCGCCCGGGCCGTGACGGGGGCGCGGACCGCGGTGGCCGACTGGGCGCCGACCCGGGCCGAGAAACCGGTCGAGGCCTACGCAAGTGCCTGCGACGAGTTGCTCACCGCCTTCGCGGCGGTCGAGGACCCCGCTGCGCCGGTGCACCTGCCCGAGATCCACGACGAGCCGGTGCCGGCGCAGCTCGCCGTCGGCTTCCAGCTGGTCGACAACGTCGTGCACGCGTGGGACGTCGCCGTGTCGCTGGGCCGGCGGCCGGAGGTGGACGACGACGTCGTCGCGGCGGCGCTGGTCGTGGCCCGACAGGTACCCGACGGCGGCGAGCGGGACCGGCCCGGCGCCGCGTTCGCGCACGCGCTCCCGATCGGCGCGGGTAGGTCGGCGCTCGACGAGACGCTGCTGCTGCTGGGCCGCGATCCGACGTGGCGCGCCGGCTGATCGACCGCCCGGGCTGGACCGGCCGCGCGACCGCCCAGCCTGGACCGGCCAGCAGGACCGGCCGGCAGAAGTGATGCAAATGTGCGAGCAGACCCCGACCGGTCCGAACAGCACACCGGAGCCGGAGATCAGGGCGGCCTTTCCACCGCGCCACCACCCCCGCCTGCGGCGTCCGCGCCCGCCCGCGGCTGCTCCCTGCAGCTCAGCCGGCGTCGGCATCCTCGGCGTCGGCGGCGTCCTTCTCGCGGGCGGCTTCGGCCCGCGCGAGTTCGGAGCGCAGGAAGTCACGCGTGGCGACCTCGCCCAGCGCCATCCGGATGGCCGCGATCTCGCGGGCGAGATAGTCGAGGTCTGCCTTGGACTCCCGGGCCTCTTCGCGGTCGGCCTCGAGGTTGACCCGGTCGCGGTCGTCCTGCCGGTTCTGGGCCAGCAGAATCAATGGCGCCGCATAAGAGGCCTGCAACGACAGGGCGAGGGTCAGGAACAGGAACGGGTACTGGTCCGGGTGGGGGAAGCCGGGGATCTCGTTCCCCACGACCCACACCACGATGATCGTGGTCTGGACGACGAGGAAGCGACCGGTGCCGAGGAAGCGGGCGATCTTCTCGGTCAGCTGACCGAAGGCCTCGGCGTCGACGCGGGGCCGGAAGCCCCGTCGCTCGACCCGCGGCTGGTCCAGGCGCTCGCGGTTGTCAGCCATTGGCCTCGGACCGATCCGAGTCGCGCCAGCCCTCAGGCAGCAGGTGGTCGAGCACGTCGTCGACCGACACGGCGCCGAGCAACCGGTCGTGGTCGTCCACCACCGGAGCGGCCACGAGGTTGTACGTGGCCAGGTGCCGGGTCACATCGTCGATCGGCGTATCCGGACGCAGGGTGCCGGTGTCGTTCTCGCAGAGCCCGCTGACCAGTGCGGACGGCGGCTCGCGCAGGAGGCGCTGCAGGTGCGCCGTCCCGAGGAAGCGCCCGGTCGGCGTCGCCTGCGGCGGGCGCACGACGTACACCTGCGCGGCGACGGCCGGCGACAGCTCGGGATTGCGCACCCGCGCGAGCGCCTCGGCCACCGTGGCGTCGGGCGTCATGATCACCGGCTCCGAGGTCATCAGACCGCCCGCCGTGTAGTCGGCGTAGGTCATCAGGCGACGGACCGGGGCGGCCTCCTCGGGCTCCATCAGCTCGAGCAGCCGCTCCTGATCGGCGGTCGGCATCTCACCGAGCAGGTCGGCCGCGTCGTCGTCGTCCATCGCCTCGAGGACGTCGGCGGCCCGCTCGTCGGCCAGCGACCGGAGGAGCTCGACCTGGTCGTCCTCCTCCATCTCCTGCAGGACGTCGGCGAGGCGCTCGTCGTCGAGCGCGGCCGCGACCTCGGCGCGGCGCTTGGCCGGCATGTCCTGCAGGGCGGTGGCGACGTCGGCCGCCCGGAGGTCGACCAGGGTGGCCAGCAGCGCTTCGGCGCCCTGGTGCTGCTCGGTCAGGGCGAGACCGTCGACCTCGTTCCACTCGACCTGGAAGAGCTGGCCGCGCCGGCGCGGCAGCCGCCCGCCGCCCTGCGTGCGCACGGCCAATCGGCTGATGACCCAGTCGCGGGCGCGGTTCTGCTCGATCGCCGCGTCGACCACGTTGACCCGCTGCCCGTTCTCCCGGACGGTGACCGTGCGGTCGAGCAGCTCGGCCAGGACCAACACCTCGTTCGAGCGCCGCTCGAAGCGCTTCATGTTGACCGTGCCGGACGACAGCACGACCTGTTT
This sequence comes from Jatrophihabitans sp., assembly GCF_046262535.1. Lineage (GTDB taxonomy): Bacteria > Actinomycetota > Actinomycetes > Mycobacteriales > Jatrophihabitantaceae > Jatrophihabitans. Next base: position 50,330 of record NZ_JBHEMO010000031.1, read on the forward strand.
CGGCTCGATGCGCACCACGCGGCCCATCGGCACGAAGATGCGATGCCGGTGCGCCAGTTCGACCACGAGGCCGAGCACCCGCGGCGCCTGCCGGTCGATGCGCAGCATTGTGACGGCATCGCGCACCCGGCCCAGCTGGTCGCCGCCGGGGTCGAAGACGTCGATACCGGCGAGTCGGGCGAGAAAGACCCGGTCCCCGGTGCTCACCTCGAACCGCCAACTCTCACGTCAGCAGGGTAAACGGTGTGTACGGCGTCAGTGTGAATCCTCCGACACCGGTTTGGCTCTTTGTCCGGCCGGTGGGCATGCTGCCCGCATGACGGAAACCCTGCGCCCCCGCCGTTCGTGTCTGGCCGTCCCCGGCAGCAACCCCCGCTTCCTGGAGAAGGCGAAGGGTCTCGACGCCGACCAGGTGTTCCTGGACCTCGAGGACGCCTGCGCCCCGCTGGCCAAGCCCGGTGCCCGCAAGAACATCGTCGCCGCCCTGAACGAGGGCGGTTGGGGCGACAAGATCCGGGTCGTCCGGGTGAACGACTGGACTACGCACTGGACCTACCGCGACGTGATCGAGGTCGTCGAGGGCGCCGGCCCCAACCTCGACTGCATCATGCTGCCCAAGGTGCAGAACCCCGAGCAGGTCGTCGCGCTCGACATCCTGCTGACCCAGATCGAGAAGACGATGGGCTTCGAGGTCGGCCGGATCGGCATCGAGGCGCAGATCGAGAACGCGCAGGGCCTGATCGCCATCGACGCCATCGCCAAGGCCAGCCCGCGCGTCGAGACCCTGATCTTCGGCCCGGCCGACTTCATGGCCAGCATCAACATGAAGTCGCTCGTCGTCGGCGAGCAGCCGCAGGGCTACGACGTCGGCGACGCGTACCACCACATCCTGATGTCGATCCTGATGGCCGCCCGGGCCAACGACAAGCAGGCGATCGACGGCCCGTACCTGCAGATCCGCGACTCCGAGGGCTACCGCCGGGTCGCGGCGCGCAGTGCCGCACTCGGCTTCGACGGCAAGTGGGTGCTGCACCCCGACCAGGTGGGTATCGCCAACGAGGTCTTCGCGCCGTCGCAGGAGGACTACGACCACGCCGAGCTGATCCTCGACGCATACGAGTACTACACGTCGGAGGCCGGCGGCGCGAAGGGCTCGGCGATGCTCGGCGACGAGATGATCGACGAGGCGTCGCGCAAGATGGCGCTCGTGATCTCGGGCAAGGGCCGCGCTGCGGGTATGCAGCGGACCTCGGAGTTCACACCCCCCGAAGGCTGACATTCCTGCGCTTCCCCCCGGTGGGGTTGATTTCCCCGCCGGAAATCAACCACGCCAGGTGGGAAGGCGACCGATGAGGTGGTGGCGATGACTCAACCCGTATCAGCCGTCCAGCGGGTCGTCGGCACGGCCGCGCACGCTGCCGGCAACGCGTGGTCGCACTATGTCGGCGGCGGCGTCGAGCCGCACGTGCCGACGCCGTCGCGTGTGGTGCATGACGAGCCGCACGCTGTGCTGCGCCGCTACGACACTGTCGACCCCGCCGGCGACCCGATCCTGCTCGTGCCGCCTCTCGCGGTGCACATCACCTGCTTCGACCTGCGCGAGAACCAGAGCCTGGCCGCGTTCCTCGTCGCCACCGGCCGCCCCGTGTACGTCGTCGACTTCGGTGAGATCACGTTCGCCGACCGCACCATGGGTTTCGAGGACTGGATCGACCGCATCCTGCCGGCCACGCTCCGTCGCGTGTCCGCGCGCCACAGCGGCCGTCCGGTTGACGTTGTCACGTGGAGCCTCGGCGGCACGCTCACCCTGCTGACGGCCGCCGCGCACGACGACCTGCCGCTGCGCTCGATCGCCGCGGTCGGCACGCCCATCGACTACAGCAAGATCCCGTATCTCGCGCCGCTGCGGACGATCGGCCGGCTCACCGGCGGTCGGTTGCTGACGACCACCTTCCGCGCCGCAGGCGGCCTGCCGTCGTGGGCGGTGCGGGCGAGCTTCAGGTCGACTGCGCTGCAGCGAGAGGTGACCAAGCCGCTGTTCGTTCTGCGCAACCTGCATGATCAGGACCGTCTGGGCAGGATGGAAGCGGTGGACCGGTTCATCGGCGCGATGCCCGGCTACCCCGGACGCTTCTACACTCAGCTGTACAACAAGATCGTGCAAGAGAATTCGCTGAACTCCGGTGAGCTCGACCTCGGTGGCGGCCGCGTGCTGCAGCTTGCCGACGTGCGGCCCGACGTTCTCGTCGTCGCCGGCACGAACGACGTCATCGCGCCGGTGGCATGTGTGCAGAAGGCCTGCGACGTGCTGACCGGGGTGCGGTCGATCCGCTTCGAAACCGCGCCCGGTAGCCACCTCGGGGTGCTGACCGGTCCGGACGCGCGGGACACGACGTGGCGGTTCGTCGGCGAGTTCCTCGACCGCGCGACTGCTCCGAAGGCCGCCGTCAGTCCAGGCAGCTGAGCAGGGCTTTGACCAGGGCCACCGACCGGGCGTCGGCCGGGCGCCGGGACCCATCTGGTTCACCGAATAGCCGAAGGCAAAGTCGTAGCGGGTGTTCGCGAAGCCGACCGATCCACCCAGCCCGTAGTGGCCGAACGATCCCCGGCCGGCCATCGGGCGGTACGGGAACGGCAGCTGGAACCCGAGCGCGTATCTGGTCTCGTAGCCGGCCACCGCGTCGACCCCGTGCACCTGTTCGGCCGTTGCCGCTGCGAGCGTCCCCACCTCGAGCATCGGACGCCGTCGATCTCCTGCGGGCAGGCGGCGTACATACGGGCGAGCGCATGCGCGGTGCCCATGCCGTTACCGGGGCAGTTCGGCGCTCCAGAGCCGCGCGTCGTTGGGCCACCACAGCAGGCCGGCATCGACGAAGAACGCCCGGTGGGCGAGGCTGGTCGGGTCGACCAGCCGGGCGGTGAGTTCGTCGGGCCTGCCGTCGGCGGGGAGCGGCGCGCGATTCAGCGGGCTGACCCGGCCGTGTTCGTCCTCCGGCAGGCCCACGTGCAGGTCCAGGCCGAGCGGCCTCGCGACTTCGTCGGCGAGCAGCTGACCGGGGGAGACGCCGGCAACCCGGGCGAGGACCTCCCCGACGAGCCAGCCGTAGCGCCCTTTGTCGCCGAGGGCACCATCTGCAGGGTCCGCGGCCCGTATGGAACATCGCCGCTGGGGAGCGTCGTCCCGCGCCAGATGTCGACCACCGCTTCACCGCCGAGGTAGACGCAGCAGGCCGCGCCGATGTCGTCCTGTTGATCGAAGTTCGCAGCGAAGGTGTCGCGTACCGCCTCGAACCCGTCCGCGACCTGGCCGCCGATGTCCATGGCCGGCGATCCTGCCACCGATTCCTCTGGGCATCGAGCGGAACGGTAGGGCGGAGCAGACCGCTGATATCGATACCTGCGTGGCACGCATAGTGCGGGTCGGGCGAATCCGGGCCGTCCGCCGCGGCTGTGCTGAGAGTCATTTCACGGCTCCCGCGCGGCAGGGGCCCCGCGGCCGGGGGATACTCGTAGACGCTGCGACGACACCTCCACGACACGCGCCCGTAGCCGCGCGTGCCCGGTCGAGAAGGACATCCACTATGGCTCGCCTCGCCCAGACCGCCGGACTGACCGACGTCCAGACCGAGATCCTGTCCGCGGTGAAGACGTTCGTGGACAAGGAGATCATCCCCTACGCCACGGAGCTCGAGCACAAGGACGAGTTCCCCGAGGCGATCGTCGAGGGCATGAAGGAGATGGGCCTGTTCGGGCTCACCATCGGCGAGGAGTACGGCGGCCTCGGCGAATCCCTGCTCACCTACGCGCTCGTCGTGGAGCAGATCGCCCGGGGCTGGATGTCGATCTCGGGCGTGATCAACACACACTTCATCGTCGCCTACATGATCACCCAGCACGGCACCGACGAGCAGAAGCAACGCCTCCTGCCGAAGATGGCGACGGGCGAGACCCGTGGCGCCTTCTCGATGTCCGAGCCGGAGTGCGGCTCGGACGTGGCCGCGATCAAGTCGCGCGCGACGAAGGAGGGCGACGAGTACGTCCTGAACGGCCAGAAGATGTGGCTGACCAACGGCGCGCGGGCCGGCGTCGTCGCCACCCTGGTGAAGGACGAGCTGGGCGGCGATTCGGTCTACAAGAACATGACCACCTTCCTCATCGAGAAGGAGCCGGGCTTCGGCGAGACCCGTCCCGGGCTCACGATCCCCGGCAAGATCGACAAGATGGGTTACAAGGGCGTCGAGACGACCGAGATGGTGCTCGACGGCGTCCGGCTGACCGCTGACGCGATCCTCGGCGGCGAGCCCGGCCGCGGACGCGGTTTCTATCAAATGATGGACGGCGTCGAGGTTGGCCGCGTCAACGTCGCCGCCCGCGCCTGTGGCATCTCGATCCGCGCCTTCGAACTGGCCGTCCAGTACGCCCAGCAGCGCAAGACGTTCGGCAAGCAGATCGCCGACCACCAGGCCATCGCGTTCAAGCTGGCCGAGATGGCGACCAAGGTCGAGGCCGCGCACCTGATGATGGTCAACGCGGCGCGTCTGAAGGACGCCGGGGAACGCAACGACGTCGAGGCCGGCATGGCCAAGTACCTCGCGTCGGAGTACTGCGCCGAGGTCACGCAGGAGTCGTTCCGGATCCACGGCGGCTACGGCTACTCCAAGGAGTACGAGATCGAGCGGCTCATGCGTGAGGCGCCGTTCCTGCTCATCGGCGAGGGCACGTCGGAGATCCAGAAGACGATCATCAGCCGGGGCCTGCTGCGCGAGTACAAGCTCAGCCAGTAGCGCGTCGCGTCGTCCTCGTGCGTGGCGACGTAGCGGGCGCCGCCGCGGCGTGTCCGCCCGCTGGGCCGCCACACACGGCCGCGGGCGGTGTTCGCCGGTCGGGTAGAACAGACCGATGGCCGCCGCGATCCCCGTCCTCGAGATCGGCGGCACGCACGTCACCGCCGCCGCGGTCGACCCGAGCGACTGGCGCGTCGAGAGCAGCACCCGGTACTCACTCGATGCGGATGCCTCGGCCGATGCCCTGATCCAACGCTTCTTCCGGGCCGGCAACGCCTTGCGCGCGCGAGCCGGCGCGACTTGGGGCATCGCCATGCCCGACCCGTTCGACTACACCCGCGGGATCGGCCTGTTCGAAGGCGTCGGCAAGTTCACGGCGCTGCGCGGGGTGGACGTCGGTGACGCGCTGCGCTCCCGGCTGCGCGGCCGGCCGGCATTCCTCAACGACGCCGATGCGTTCCTGCTCGGTGAGTGGGCCGCGGGCGCGGCGGTCGGCGCCGGGCGGTGCGTCGGCATCACCTTGGGCACCGGCATCGGGTCGGCGTGGCTGGTCGACGGTCAGGTGGTCGATCCGGGTGTCCCGCCCGGTGGGCGGATCCATCGGCTCTCGATCGGCGGCGAGCCGCTCGAGGACGTCGTGTCGCGGCGGGCGATGCGCCGCGCCTTCACCGCCGCGGGCGGTGATCCGGCCGCCGACGTGCGCGAAATCGCCGATCAGGCGCGGGCCGGCTCGCGACTCGCCCGCGGCGTGCTGGATGCCGCGATGACCGCGCTCGGGCGGGTGGTCGGCCGGTGCACGGCCGGGTTCCGCGCCGACCTGCTGGTCATCGGCGGATCGATGTCGGCTTCCTGGGACCTCTTCGAGCCGGCCTTCCGGGCCGGCGCCCTGGGCAACGGGCTGCCGCGCATCGAGATCGCGGCCGGCTCCGAGCGAGCTCCGCTGATCGGAGCGGCCCTGCACGCCGTGCGGTCCGGCGGCGCCGCCAACCTCACCAGGTGAGGCCGTGCGTGACCAGGTCGGCCTCGACCTGCACCCGGGTGATCGCGTCGAAGGGCGCCGGCGGCGCGTCCACCTCCAGCGCGCGGCAGGCGTGCACGAGCGTGTCGTCGTAGGCCAGTTCCAACGCGCGGAGCCGCGCCGCCTTGGCGGGGACGTCGGCCACCAGCACCCGGTCGTGGTCGGCCGCGAGCCGCCGCAGATCCCTGCGGTAGCGCTCGTGCGCGTCGTTCTCCGGCGGGGCTGTCGGGGCCCGGCCGGGCGAGGACCCGGTCCGCCGGGTGAACCGCCCGACGCCGGCCTGGAAGACGGCAGCGGGCACCGCGCAGAGCGCCGCGAACGCAATTGCCCACATGGCCAGCCCGCCCGTCCTTTCGCGAACCCGACCCGTCCAGCGTCACTCGTCCGTCACGGGTTATCAAGGGCCAGTGACCGTTGATCAGTTCCCGCTCAGACGTGCCGGAGCGCGCATGGAAGGGCATCGATCAAGGTGCGGCCTACCCGTCAGACGGCGATGTGCTGGCCCGGGTCCAGCAGGTGCAGCCGCTCGGTGAGTGAGGCCTGCTCGAACGCCTCGATCAGCGAGTCGCGGCCCTGACTGAAGTGGGCCCAGCCCTCGAAGTGCAGGGGAACGATGTGCCGCGCGCCGAGGATGGCCGCCGCCTCGGCCGCCTCGGCGCTCGTCAGCGTGAGGAAGGCGCCGTCCAGCAGCGGCGTGCTGGCCGCGCCGGCGAACAGGAGGGCGACGTCGATGGACGGGAAGCGCTCGGCCACCTCGCGGACGAGTTCGAGCGCGGCGTTGTCGCCGCTGACATACACCGTCGGGACGTCCTCGCCCGACACCACGAACCCGGTGACGATGCCGGTCTGCGGCTCGCAGCCCGGGGGACCGTGCCGGGCCGGGACGCCGGTCACCCGGATGGCGCGGCCGTTCGGCAGCGGTAGCTCCACGTCGGTCCAGTTGTCGAGGTCCAGCACGCTGCCGCCGAGACGGGTGCGGGCGTCGGCGGTGGAGAGCACCAACGGAGCGGAGGCGAGGAATTCTCGGCCGCCGTCGTCGAGGTTGTCCGGGTGCTGGTCGTGGGACAGCAGCACCGCGTCGACGTGCCCGATGTCCTCTGGGGCCACCGTCGCCGGCATCGTCTTCTCGAGCACGCGCGCGCCGATCGGGTACTCGCCGGCCGGGTCGAAGGTCGGGTCGATGAGCAGCCGGCCGCCGGCGATTTCGAGCAGCGCGGAGGCGCCACCCAGGTAGCGGACGGTCACCCCGAGGTTCGCGTCGTCCATGTCTCGGAACCTACAGCTAAGTTCGACGGGTGAGGTTCGGTCTCATCGGTACCGGTTACTGGGCGCGCGAGGTTCATGCTGCCGGCCTCCAGGCGCACCCCGACAGCGAGCTGGTCGGGGTCTGGGGACGTTCTCCGGACAAGGCCGCCGCGCTCGCCGGAGACCTCGGCGTGCGGGCCTATGGCTCGCTCGACGAGCTGCTGGCTGACGTCGAAGCCGTCGCGATCGCCGTGCCGCCGCACGCGCAGGCCGAGTTCGCCGTCGAGGCGGCGCAGCGCGGCGTGCACCTGCTGCTCGACAAGCCGTTGGCCCTCGACGTCGCCGCGGCCGACCGAGTAGTGGCCGCCGTTGAGCGGGCCGGCGTCGGCGCGTGCGTCTTCTTCACCATGCGATACACGGAGAATGTCGCGATCTGGCTGGACGAGGTGGCCGGGGAGGACTGGTACTCGGCCCGCGTCTGCATCTACACGTCGATCTTCGAGCCGGGCAGCCCGTACGCCGAGTCCGTCTGGCGGCAGGAGCGGGGCGCGCTCTGGGACATCGGCCCGCACGCGTTGTCGATCGCGCTCCCCCTACTCGGCCCGGCCGAGTCGGTGATCGCGCAAGCGGGGCGGGGCGACGCCGTGGACATCGGCGTGCGCCACACCGGTGGGGCGACGAGCCTGTTGTCGCTCAGCCTGACCGCGCCCGTTGGTGCCCGCGGTAGCGAATGGCACTTCATCTCCGCGGTGTCGGCCTCGGCGCTGCCGACGCCGGCCACCACGCCACTGGAAGCGTTCGTCGCGTGCATCGACGACCTGCTGGGCGCCGTGCGAGAGGGGCGCCCCTCGCGGTGCACCGTGCAGTTCGCGCGCGACGTCGTCGAGATTCTGGCCGCCGCCGAGCGAGGGTTACTGGCGGGCGGCGCCGCGGTGGGTAACGCTGCTGATGTGACGGATGACAAGTGGGTCGGCATGGGCACGGGCAGCGACGCTGGGGCGCCGGGCGAACATCTGCCGGACGCGCTGCTGAGCGAGGACGAGCAGCGCATGCTGGCCGAGCTGGAGCGTCCGGCCGAAGGGGAGCCGCTGACCGCGGTGGAGGACTCGCCCGAAATGGTGAATGCCGCTGAGGACGACAGCCCGCTGCCTAACTTCCAGCCGCCGCCGGAGTGAGCGCGTTCCGGCTCGATGCCGACCAGGTGGCGTACGCACGACGCGTCTCCGACATCGCGGTGGAGCACCTGCTGCCCCTGACCGGCACCGCCGAGGGCCGGGTGAACCGTCCGCTGCTGCGCGCGATGGGCGAGCACGGCCTGCTGCGCGGCCTGTTCGGCGGCGCGCCGGACGAGCCGGCCCGCGACGCCGCGGCCCTGCAGCTGTGCCTACTGCGTGAGTCGCTGGCCCAGGTGTCGGGCGAGGCCGAGACCGCGCTCGCCCTGCAGGGGTTGGGCAGCTACCCGATCCTCCAATCGGGCTCGGCCGAGCTCGTGCAGCGCTGGATCCCGCAGGTGATCGCCGGCGACGCCGTGGCCGCCTTCGCGCTGAGCGAGCCGGGGGCGGGCTCGGACGCGGCGGCCCTCGAACTGCGCGCGGATCCGGAGGGCGACGGGTGGGCGCTGACGGGGGAGAAGATCTGGATCTCCAACGCGCCCGAGGCCGACGTCTACACGGTGTTCGCCCGGACGACGCCGGACGCGCGAGCTCGCGGGGTGACCGCGTTCGCCGTGCCCGGCGACGCGCCCGGCCTTTCCGGCGAGCACCTCGACATGCTGTCGCCGCACCCGATCGGGCGGCTGGTGTTCGACGGCGTGCGGGTCGACCGCGCCGCCGTGCTCGGCGACGTGGACGCCGGCTTCGCCGTCGCGATGCGCACGCTCGACCTGTTCCGGCCGAGCGTCGGCGCGTTCGCGATCGGCATGGCCCAAGCGGCGCTGGACGCCACGCTGCAGCACGTGCGGGAGCGAACGGTCTACGGGGCGCCGCTCGCCCAGCAACAGTCGGTCGCCCACCGGCTCGCGGATCTCGTGACCGAACTAGAGGCCTCCCGACTGCTCGTCTACGCCGCCGCGTCGGCCTATGACGCCGGCGACGACCGGGACGCGCAACCGCGGCGGTCGGCCATGGCCAAGCTCTATGCCACCGAGGCCGCGCAGCGCATCATCGACGGGTGCGTCCAGCTGCACGGGGCGCGGGCGCTGCAGCACGGCCACCTGCTCGAGCACCTCTACCGCGACGTCCGTTCATTGCGCATCTACGAGGGCGCGTCCGAGATCCAGCGCACGATCATTGCGCGTGACCTGATCGGCAAGGTGTCGTCCCGATGACCTCCGACTACCGCTTCCGCGCGTCCGCGCCGCTGACCACCGACTGGCAGCACTTCCGGTTCACCAAGGCCGACGGCGTGGCCACCGTGACGCTCGACCGGCCGGAGAAGCTCAACCCGCTGACCTTCGAGAGCTACGCCGACCTGCGCGACCTGCTGGCCGAGCTGCCCCACCACCAGGACGTCCGGGCGCTCGTCATCCGCGGCGAGGGTCGCGGTTTCTGCGGCGGCGGTGACGTCAACGAGATCATCGGCGAGCTGCTGAAGATGGAACCCCGCGACCTGATGCGCTTCACCAAGATGACCGGCGACGTCATCCGGGCGATGCGCGAGTGCCCAATCCCGATCATCACCGCGATCCACGGCATCGCGGCCGGCGCCGGCGCGGTCGTCGCCCTGGCGTCGGACTTCCGCGTGGTGAGCGCATCCGGCCGGTTCGCGTTCCTGTTCACCAAGGTGGGGCTATCGGGTGGTGACATGGGCGCGGCCTACCTGCTGCCCCGCGTCATCGGGCTCGGGCGAGCGACGGAGCTGCTGATGCTGGGCGGCACGATCGACGCGACGACGGCCGACAAGTACGGGTTGGTGTCGCGGCTCGTCGCCGACGACGAGATCGGGGACGCCGTCGCCGAGCTGGCCGCCACCCTGGCGGCCGGTCCGACGCTGGCCCTGGCCCAGACCAAGTCACTGCTGACCCGCGAGCTGGACATGTCGATCTCGTCGGCGATGGAGCTCGACGCCATGACCCAGGCGCTGCTGATGACGACGAAGGATCACGCCGAGTTCCACGCCGCCTTCAACGAACGCCGCCCGCCCGAGTGGCAGGGCCGCTGACGGCTCGTTCGGTGTTGTCACCGATCAACGATGCCCAGCACTGCGTCCTTGACCATCAGCGTGCCGACCATGCCAGTCACGAGGAGCGCGTGCGGGTTGCGCAGCAGGAGCCGCCACGAGTAGTCCGGAGCCGGGGCGGGCAGCGTCCGTCGCGGTGTGACCGGGACGGGCCGGCGCCACACGTCGGGGTCGGCCAGGGCAGCTGACGAGCGCGCGCAGATTCGCGTGGCGTCCAGTGCGTCGAGTACTGACATCGGAACTCCTCAGGCGTTGTGCCGAGGAGGAGTCCGGTGGCCGGCTTACTGATACGAGCCGGGGCGCCAGCGGCGGTGCGCGGTTCCGGGAACACCGCGGCGGATCAGCTCGAGGCGTGGCTTCGGGCCCTCCGTGCGGCCGGACTGCGGGCGCCGCGCGCCGGCCTTCCACGGGTCGGGCCACTGCGCGGCCGGGCCGGAGTAGTCCTGCTCGGCGGCCGCGTGCAGCGTCCAGTTCGGGTCGTAAAGGTGGGCCCGGCCGAGCAGACAGAGATCGGCCCGGCCGGCCAGCAGGATCGAATTGACGTCGTCGTAGGACGAGATCACCCCCACCGCCATGGTCGCGATGCCGGCCTCGTTGCGGATCCGGTCGGCGAACGGCGTCTGGTACGAGCGGCCGAACTGCGGGGACTCGTCGGGAGTGACCTGGCCGCTGGAGACGTCGACGATGTCGGCGCCCGCCGCCGCGAACGCGCGCGCGATCTCGACCGAGTCGGCCGCCGTGATCCCGTCGTCGTGCCAGTCGGTCGCCGATATCCGGATGCTGATCGGCTTGTCGGCCGGCCACACGGCCCGCACCGCGGCGAAGACCTGCAGGGGGTAGCGCAATCTGTTCTCGAGCGTCCCGCCGTACTCGTCGGTCCGCTGGTTGGTCAGCGGTGAGATGAACGACGACAGCAGGTAGCCGTGGGCGCAGTGCAGCTCGAGCAGGTCGAAGCCTGCCGCATCGGCGCGCCGGGTGGCGGCGACGAATTCCGCCTCGATCGCGGTCAGGTCGTCGGCGGTCAGCTCGCGGGGCACCTGGTTCAGCCCCGGCCGGTATGGCAATGGCGACGGCGCCACGACCGGCCAGTTGCCCTCGTCCAGGGGCAGGTCAATGCCTTCCCACATGAGCTTGGTCGAGCCCTTGCGCCCCGAGTGGCCGAGTTGGATGCCGATCTTGGCCGCGGATTCGCCGTGGACGAAGTCGGTGATCCGCTGCCATCGCTCGGCCTGCTCATCGGTGTACAGCCCGGTGCAGCCGGGGGTGATCCGGCCGATGTCCGAGACGCAGACCATCTCGGTCATCACCAGGCCGGCGCCGCCGAGCGCCTTGCCGCCCAGGTGGACGAGGTGGAAGTCGGTGGGCAGCCCGTCCACGGCTCGATACATGTCCATCGGCGAGACGACCACCCGGTTGACCAACTCCAGTCCGCGCAGGCGGAACGGCTGGAACATCGGCGGCCCGACCTCGCCGGTGCCGTTCCCGCGTGCCGCCTCGTGCCGGGCGAACCACTCGTCCACCCGCGCGACGAACTCCGGGTCACGCAACCGCAGGTTGTCGTAGGTGACGCGCCGACTGCGGGTCATGATGTTGAACCCGAACTGCGACGGCTCCTGGTCGGTGTACTGCCCGAGGTTCTCGAACCACTCGAGGCTGGCCTGCGCCGCGCGTTGGGTGGAGAGCACCACGGGCCGCCGTTCCGCCTCGTAGGCCTCGAGCGCGGCGTCGAGGTCGGGCTGTTCGTGCAGGCAGGCGACCAGGGCGAGGGCGTCCTCCATCGCCAGCTTCGTCCCGGATCCGATCGAGAAGTGTGCGGTGTGCGCGGCATCGCCCATCAGCACCACGTTGCCGTGCCGCCAGCGCTCGTTGCGGACGGTCGCGAAGTTGATCCATTTCGAGTTGTTCGTCATGACCTGATGGCCGTCGAGGATGTCGGCGAACAGCTCGCACACCAGCGCCACGGACTTCTCGTCCGACTCGCCCGGCGCGAACGGGTGGTCGGCGAAGACGTCGAACCCGGCGCGTTCCCAGACCCGGTCATTCATCTCGACGATGAACGTGCTGCCGTTGGCGTCGTAGGGGTAGCCGTGGATCTGCATGACGCCGTAGGGCGTCTCCTGGACGTAGAACTTGAAGGCGTCGAACACCTTGTCGGTGCCCAGCCACATGTACTTGCAGCGGCGTAGCTCGAGCGAGGGACCGAACGTGTCGGCGTACCGTGCCCGGACCGCCGAGTTGACACCGTCGCAGGCGATCACGAGGTCGTACGTGGCCGCGAGCTCGTCGACATCCGGCGCCATCGTGCAGAACCGCAGGTCGACGCCGAGGCCGACACAGCGCTGCTGCAGGAGCTCCAGCAACCGTCGCCGGCTCATCGCCGCGAAGCCGTGCCCGCCGCTGGTGGTGACCTCGCCGCGGTAGTGGACGTCGATGTCGTCCCATCGCGCGAACTCGCGCTCCATCTGGGCGTAGATCGTCTCGTCGGCGTGCTCGATGCCGCCGAGCGTCTCGTCGGAGAAGACGACGCCGAAGCCGAACGTGTCGTCGGCCCGGTTGCGCTCCCACACGGTGATCTCGTGGGACGCGTCGAGCTGCTTGGCCAGTGCGGCGAAGTAGAGCCCGCCGGGGCCGCCGCCGATGACTGCGATGCGCATGCCGTGCCGCCCCGTCAGCCCGGCTGCGCCGCGGCGCCGAGGTTGCGGAGCTTGAACCGCTGGACCTTGCCCGTGCTCGTCCGCGGCAGGGCGTCGACGAACTCGACGGCGCGCGGGTACTTGTACGGGGCGATCCGCATCTTGGCGTGGGCCTGCAGCTCGGCGGCGAGGGCGTCGCCGGGCACGGCCCCGGGGGCGGCCACGACGAAGGCCTTCACCAGCTGGCCGCGCTCGTCGTCCGGCACGCCGACGACGCAGCACTCGAGCACGGCGGGATGGCCGAGCAGCGCCTCTTCGACCTCCGGCCCGGCGATGTTGTAGCCGGCCGAGATGATCATGTCGTCGGTGCGGGCCTGGTAGTAGAAGTAGCCGTCCTCGTCGCGGGTGTACGTGTCGCCCGTGATGTTCCACCCGTCCTGGACGTAGACCGCCTGCCGCGCGTCGGCGAGATACCGGCACCCGGTCGGTCCCTTCACCGCCAGTCGGCCGCGCACGCCCGGCTCGGCCGGCGCGCCGGCGTCGTCGAGGACGGTCACCTGGTAACCGGGGACCGCCCGGCCGGTGGCGCCGGGCCGGATGTCGTCATCAGCGGCGGACACGAAGACGTGCAGCATCTCGGTCGAGCCGATGCCGTCGATCAGCCGGATCCCGGTGGCCTCAAGAAAGGCGTGCCAGGTCGACTCGGGAAGGTGCTCACCGGCGGAGATCGCCCGGCGCAGTCCGGCGAGCTTGTCGGCATGCCCACCGGCGAGCAGGGCGCGGTACGCGGTGGGTGCGGTGGAGCAGATTGTCGCGCCGCGCTCGGCGATGATCTGCGCCAGCTCGTCCGGCGTCGCCCGCTCGATGAGCAGGGTCGCGGCGCCCGCCCGCAGCGGGAAGATCAGCAGTCCGCCCAGGCCGAACGTGAAGCCGAGCGGCGGTGTTCCGGTGAACACGTCGTCGGGGGTCGGCCGGATGACCTGCGCGCTGAACGTGTCGGCGACGGCGAGCACGTCCCGATGGAAGTGCATCGTCGCCTTCGGCCGGCCGGTTGTGCCGGACGTGAACGCGAGCATCGCGACGTCGTCGGCCGATGTCGCGGCGGCAGCGAACTCGGTCGGCTTGGCTGCGACGCGGTTGACGAGGTCCTCGGGCAAGCGCGCGTCGCCGTAGGTGACGACGGTGAGGTCCGCAACGGCGGCGGCAACCAGGTCGGTGACGAATCGCGCGTCACAGATCGCCACCTGCGGGCGGGCAATCTCGCACAGCGTGACGATCTCGCTCTTCCGCAGCAACGGCATCGTCGTCACCGCCACTGCGCCGGCCTTGACCACGGCGAGCCACGAGGCGGCCAGCCAGAAGTTGTTGGGCCCGCGCAGCAACACCCGGTTGCCGGGGACGACACCGAGATCCTCGACCAGGACGTGCGCGATGCGATTGACCTGGTCGGCCAGTTCGCCGTAGGTCCAGGTGTCGCCCTCGGGGGAGAGGACGCACGGCCGGTCGCGGCCCGACCGGTCGATCGTCCGGTCGAGCAGCTCCTCGGCGCAGTTCAGCCGGTCCGGGTACTGCAATTCGGGCCCGTCGAAGAGGAACTCGGGCCACGCACCGGGCGCCGGCAGGTGGTCGCGGCAGAACGTGTCGACGTGCGCTGACCGGCCCAGCGGAAGGCCGTACGTCGTCATCGTCCCAGTATTGCGTTTCCGTGACGACAGTCAAGGTAACGCGAGGTATCGTGGCCGGGTGACCGTCGTGGACGACGCGGCCAATGGGCGTGCCCCGAAGCCGAGGGCGCTGATCGTGACCGTCTACGGCCTGTACGCGCGCGAGGTGGGTGGCTGGCTGAGCGTCGCCGCCCTCGTCCGCCTGATGGCTGAGCTGGGGGTGGACGAGCCGGCGGTCCGGTCGTCCATCTCGCGGCTCAAGCGGCGCGGCATTCTCGTGGCCGAGCGAGTGGGCGGACTGGCCGGTTATCGGCTGTCCGACACCGCCCGCGCGATCCTCGACGACGGCGACCGGCGCATCTTCGGTCGGGGGCGGGCAAGCCCGGGCGAGGGCTGGCTGCTCGCCGTGTTCAGCGTCCCCGAGTCCGAACGTGAGAAGCGGCACCAGCTGCGCTCGCGGCTGGCGTGGCTGGGGTTCGGCACCGTCTCGGCCGGCGTGTGGATCGCGCCCGCTCATCTGCTCGCCGAGACGCGGGACGTCCTCGAGCGCGACGGTCTGGCGGGCTACGTCGACCTGTTCTATTCCCAGCACGTCGGCTCCGGGTCCGCCGCGGCGAAGGTGTCGCAGTGGTGGGATCTCGAGCGGCTGCAGCGGCGCTACGAACAGTTCCTCGACCGCTACGCCGCGCCGCTGCGCCGCTACCGGCGCCGGCCGGTCGGCGAGCGAGAGGCGTTCGCCGTATACGTCGCCGCGCTCACCGAATGGCGCCGGCTGCCCTACCTCGACCCCGGCCTGGCCCCGGAGGTGCTGCCGCCGAGGTGGAACGGCGTGCGGGCGGCCGAGACCTTCTTCGAGTTGCAGGAGCGGCTGGCCGCGCCGGCGCACCAGTTCGTGGAGTCCGTCCGCAC
This sequence comes from Jatrophihabitans sp., assembly GCF_046262535.1. Lineage (GTDB taxonomy): Bacteria > Actinomycetota > Actinomycetes > Mycobacteriales > Jatrophihabitantaceae > Jatrophihabitans. Next base: position 65,760 of record NZ_JBHEMO010000031.1, read on the forward strand.
GGCCGGCGGGTAGCCGTCCCTTGCGGCGAGGAACGGCGGCGCGAAACACTGGCTCATGGACTACAGCCAGATCGCCGTCGAGCGCCGAGGTGACTACGTCACCGTCACGATGAACAACCCGGCCCGGCGCAACGCACTGTCGCGCGAGCACATGGGCGAACTGATCATGGCGTTCTCCGAGATCGGGGACAGCGACGCGCTCGGGGTCGTGCTCGCGGCCAATGGCCCGGTGTTCTGCGCCGGGCACGACTTCGCCGACGTCGTCGAGCACGACCACGCCGACGTGCAGCGGCTGCTCGACCTGTGCACTCGGCTGATGCAGCTCATGCAACAGATCCCGCAACCGGTCGTGGCCCGGGTGCACGCGCTGGCCACCGCCGCCGGTTGCCAGCTCGTCGCCAGCGCCGATCTCGCGGTGGCCGCGGAGTCGGCCGGCTTCTGCCTGCCGGGCGGCAAGGGCGGCTGGTTCTGCCACACGCCGCTCGTCGCGGTGGCGCGCAACGTCGGCCGAAAGCGGGCGATGGAGATGGCGCTCTCCGGCGACGTGGTCGACGCCGCCACGGCGGCCGACTGGGGACTGGTCAACCGGGTGGTGCCCGACGCCCAGCTCGACACCGCAGTGCAGGACCTGCTCGAGCGCGTGACCCGGGGCAGCGCGGAGAGCAAGGCGCTGGGCAAGCGCGCGTTCTACGCGCAGGTCGACCTCGATCAGCCCAAGGCGTACGCCTACGCGATCGAGGTCATGGCCGCGGCCAGCCAGTTGCCCGACGCCGTGGAGGGCATGCGGGCCTTCATCGGCAAGCGCAAGCCGGAGTGGCGGCGTCCGGCTCAGTAGCGCTAGAGGATCGCCACGCCCTGCACCTCCACCAACGCGTCGGAGTCCCACAACCGGGCGACGCCGATGCCGGCCATCGCGGGGTAGTCGCGGCCGACGAGCCGGCGCCACACGTCGCCGATCTCGCGGGCGTGCTCGCGGTAGTCGTCCATGTCGACGATGTACACGGTCAGGCTGGCCAGTTGATCGGGCCGGCCGCCCGCCTCGCGCAGGGACGCCAGCAGGTTGCTGAGCGCGAGCTCGAACTGCTCGACGACCCCCTCACCGGCGATGCGGCCCTCGCGGTCGAGCGCGGTCTGCCCAGCCAGGAAGACGAAGGTGCCCGTGCCGACCACGGCGTGCGCGAAGCCGCTCGGCGGCGCCAGATCAGCCGGGTTCACTCGCTCGATGCTCATGACTGAACCGCTCCTCCGTCGACGTTGATGCCCTGGCCGGTCACCGCCGCGCTGTGCACGCAGAATGCCACGGCGTCGGCCACCTCATCCGGATCGATGAGGCGGCCGATGGGCTGCTTGCCCTCGAGAGCGTGCCGGGCATCGTCTGGGCTGCGTCCCGACGTCGCCACGATGGTGTCGATGGTCGTCGCCGTCATCGGGGTGTCGACGAACCCGGGGCAGACGGCGTTGACCGTGATCCCGTCGCCGGCGAGCTCGGCGGCGGCCGAACGGACCAGGCCGAGCACGCCGTGCTTGCTGGCGGCGTAGGCGGCGATGTAGGCCTCGCCGACGCGGGCGGCGTTCGACGCGATGACGACGACGCGTCCGTGGCCGGCCGCCCGCATGGCGGGGACGGCCCGGCGGATACACCGGAACGGGGCGGTGAGGTTGAGGTCGAGCATCCGCTGCCAGTCGGCGTCGGTGGTGCGCTCGATGCGGGCCGAGTGACCGGCGCCGGCGTTGGCCACCAGCACGGCGACCGCGCCCCACCGCTGCTCGACCGTCGCGAAGACGCGCTCGACGGCCTCCGGTTCGGTCAGGTCGGCCACCACGGTGCAGGTTTCACCTCGGCAGGCGGCAGCGGTGTCGGCCAGCTCGTCGGCGCTGCGGGCGGTCAGCGCGACCCGGAACCCGTCCGCGCTGAGACGTTGGGCGATCGCGCGGCCGATGCCGCGGCCGGCACCGGTCACCAGCGCCACGGGCGAGTCCATCGCATCGACGCTAGAGCATCGCCCCGATGTTGTTACCGGGTCCGCGGCGTATGACCCGCCGTGGCGGCAACAACTCGGCCACCATCGCGCCGATCAGCTGCGGGTCGACGGTGCCCGCCCCGAGCCCGATCTCGGTCAGCCGATCGAACGCGGACTGGCTGCGCGCCGCCGCAGCGGTCCCGACGTCCAGCAGCTGTGGACGGCGCACGAGGCGGGCCAGCCGGTCGGTGTGCCGCAGGTGCCGACCGAGCGCCCGGTGCATCGCGGCCCGGTAGCTGGCGGCCGGCGAATCGCCGGCCGCCGCGACCCCGGCCAGGGCGCCGGACAGGACGGCGTAGTAGATCCCCTCACCGGTCAGCGGGTTGATCAGCGAGGCCGCGTCGCCGGTGAGGAGGACTCGACCGCGGCCGACCGCGGGCCGCCCGGGACTCAGCGGCAGCCGATGGCCGCGCAGCGACGCCGACTCCGCGACCGAGGGCAGCAGCGCGTGCAAGCGGTGCGTCAGTTGGGCGCGGCTCGGGGGTGTCGAGCGGATGAGCTCGCCGTAGCCGACGTTCACCGTCCCGTCGCCGACCGGAAAGGCCCACGCATAGGCCGGCCAGTGCGCGCGGGTCATCGCCAGCAGCTGCTCGCCCGCCGGCCAGTCGTCGGCCGGGACGTAGCCGCGTAACGCGATCGCCACAGTGCCGCGGCGCGGCGGCCGGGCGCCGCACTGCCGCCGCACGACCGACTCCGCCCCGTCCGCGCCGATGACCACTCCGGCCCGAATGACGCCGTCGATGACCGCCCCGTCGGGATCGACATCGACGGTGCGCACCCGCCCTTGCTCCAGGACGACGCCGGCGGCGACGGCTTCCTGCACCAGCCGCGCGTCGAACACGAGGCGCGGCACCACCCGGGCTGGCCGGGCGAAGCGCCGCGCCGCGGTCACCCCGCCGGGGGAGACGAGCCGCAGCCGGTCGATCGGCTCGGTGCCCGCCACCAAGGCGTCGATGTCGACCCCGAGGCCGGCCAGCACGTCGAAGGCCTGTGGCGCGATGCCGTCACCACACACCTTGTCCCGCGGAAACACGGCCGCGTCCAGAAGCAGCACCCGCGAGTCGGGGTCGGCCCGCCGCGCGGCCAACGCGGCCGCGGTGCCCGCTGGGCCCGCGCCGACCACGACCACGTCCCAGTCGGCGCTCACGCAGTCACCGTACGGAGCGGGCCTAGGCTTTCCGACCATGACCGGTCCGGGGACGTCTCCGCCGACCGACCGGCGCTCCCTGGTGCGCGGGCTGGCCGGCGCCTGCCATCCCACCCCGACAGCTGCCGTCACGACGGTGACCGTGCTGCTGGCCGCCGGCGTCGGCCTCAGCGCCGGCCGGGTGATCCTGATCGGCGCCGCCGTCTTCACCGGACAGCTCTCGATCGGTTGGTCCAACGACCGCATCGATGCTGCGCGGGACCGGGCTGCGGGGCGGACGGACAAGCCGACGGCGACGGGTCGCGTGGCCGTGGCGGCGTTGACCGTCGCCGCCGCATCGGCGCTGGCCGCCACCGTCGTGCTGTCCGCGCTGCTGCCGCTGAAGGCGGCGATCGCGGCCCTGCTGCTCGTCGCCGCCGGTTGGGCCTACAACCTCGGCCTCAAGAGCACCGTCTTCTCCGGCGCCGCGTACGTGGTCGGGTTCGGCGCGCTGCCGGCGGTTCCCTACTTCGCGAAGCCGGGCCACCCGTGGCCGCCGTGGTGGGTGCCGGCGGTCGGCGCTCTGCTCGGCTTCGGCGCGCACTTCGCCAACGTGCTGCCCGATCTGAAGGACGACGCGGCCACCGGCGTACGGGGGCTGCCGCACCGGCTCGGCCCGCGCACCAGCGTCATCGTCATGGCCGCGGCGCTGGCCGCCGCCTCGGTCGTGCTGGGGATCGGCCCGGCGTCGGCGTCGACGGCCTTCGCCATCGGCGCGTCGGCCGCCGGCCTGCTCGCGGCCAGTGCCGCGGCCGTCGTCGCGGTCCGCGCGCCGGACAGCCCGGCCGCCTTCCGGATCACGATGGCAATCGCGTTGCTTGACGTCGGACTGCTGATCGCCGTCGCTACCTGAGGCTGGGCAGGTCTTCCGGCAGCTGCGGAACCTGCAGCACCGCCCACGGGCTGAGCAGCCATGGCGAGTTGAGCGCGCTGGCCCGGAAGCCCGCCCAGTCGGCCCACTCCCACTGCACGACCTCGTCCGGATTGGGCACCGGGTCGGAATCGACGGTGGCCACGAACACCGGACACCGTTCGTTCTCGACGATGCCTTCCGCCGACGTGGCGCGGTACGCGAAGTCGGGCAGCACGACGTCGAGCGAAACCGGCGTGAGGCCGAGTTCCTCGTCCAGCCGCCGGCGCGCGGCGTCGGCCGGTTCTTCGGCCGGACGGACGTGCCCACAGCAGGTGTTCGACCAGATGCCCGGCCAGGTCAGCTTGTGCAAGGCCCGACGGGTGACCAGCAATCGGCCTTCGGCGTCGAACACGTAGACGGAGAACGCCAGATGCAGGGGAGTGTCCGCGCCGTGGACGTCGGCCTTCGGCATGGTGCCGATCGGGTTGCCCTCATCGTCCAGCAGCACGACAAGGTCGTCGTCCATACGTCCCAGTCTGCCGTGCGCTACTGCGCGCCGGCGGG
>NZ_JBHEMO010000032.1:0-20174 GCF_046262535.1 Jatrophihabitans sp.
GATGATCAGGTCGACCCGCAGGTAGGTCTCGGCCGGGGTCGCGCCGGGGAGCCGGACGGCGGCGTCGGCTTCCGCGACGTGTGGCGCGGCGGCGTCGGGGTCGGAGAAGACGGCGACCGTGCCGAGGCCGAGCGTCCGGCACGTGCGAAAGACCCGCCGCGCGATCTCACCTCGGTTGGCAACGAGGACGGTGGTGATCATGGGTGGGCTCCGGTTGTCGTCCGTGTCCGGCCGGGGAGTGTTGTTCGGCCGCCTTTGCTCTGCTCAGTGAGGCTGAGCACTTGCTCCGCGCCACCGAGCAGAGCAAGTGATGCGGCAGGGCCTTTGCTCTGCTCAGTGCTGCTGAGCATTTGTTCAGTCGGAGTGAGCAGAGCAAAGGCGCCGGAACAGCACCTACCGGCAGCGGGACCGAGCCAGCCAGCGCCGCTCACAGCGGGACCGAGCCAGCCAGCGCCGCTCACAGCCGGAACACTCCGTAGCCGCGCGCCCCTTCGACGGGCCCGTTGTGCACCGCCGAGAGCGCGATCCCGAGCACCGTCCGGGTGTCGCGCGGGTCGATGATCCCGTCGTCGTAGAGCATCCCGGACAGGAAGGGCGCCATCGACTCCTTCTCGATCTGCGCCTCCACGTACTGCCGCATCTGCGTATCCGCCGCCTCGTCGTAGGCCTGACCCCGCGCCTCGGCCGACTGCCGGGCCACGATCGACAGAACGCCGGCGAGCTGGGCCGGACCCATGACCGCCGACTTGGCCGACGGCCAGGTGAACAGGAACCGCGGCCCGTACGCGCGTCCGCACATGCCGTAGTTGCCGGCACCGTAGGACGCGCCCATCGTCACCGTCAGGTGCGGCACCCGCGAGTTGGACACCGCGTTGATCATCTGCGCCCCGTGCTTGATGATCCCGCCGCGCTCGTACTCGGCGCCGACCATGTAGCCGGTGGTGTTCTGCAGGAAGATCAGCGGCACGTCCGCTCGATTGGCCAACTGGATGAACTGCGCCGCCTTCTGCGCCTCCTCGCTGAACAGCACGCCGCGGGCGTTGGCCAGGATGCCGATCGGGAAGCCGTGCAGCGACGCCCAGCCGGTCACCAGCGACGACCCGTAGAGCGGCTTGAACTCGTCGAAGTCCGACCCGTCGACGATGCGAGCGATCACCTCGCGGGGGTCGAAGGGCACCTTGAGATCAGTGGGGACGATGCCGAGCAGATCCTCGGCGTCGTACAGCGGCTCGGCGGGGGAGGGCTTCGGCGCCGGTCCCTGCTTGCGCCAGTTCAACCGGCGGACGATGTCGCGGCCGATGCGGATTGCATCCTGCTCGTCCGCCGCGTAGTAGTCGGCGAGGCCGGACGTCCGCGCGTGCATCTCGGCCCCGCCGAGCGACTCGTCGTCCGACTCCTCACCGGTTGCCATCTTCACCAAAGGCGGTCCGGCCAGGAACACCTTCGACCGTTCCTTGATCATCACCACGTAGTCGCTCATGCCGGGGATGTACGCGCCACCGGCGGTCGAGTTCCCGAACACCAGCGAGATGGAGGGGATGCCCGCCGCCGACAACCGGGTCAGGTCGCGGAAGATCTGCCCGCCCGGGATGAAGATCTCCTTCTGCGTCGGCAGATCAGCGCCGCCCGACTCGGTCAGCCCGATGACCGGCAGCCGGTTCTCCAGCGCGATCTCACCGGCCCGCAGCGTCTTCTTCAGCGTGTACGGATTGGACGCGCCGCCGCGGATCGTGGGGTCGCTGCCGTTGATCATGCACTCGACGCCGTTGACGATGCCGATGCCGCAGACCACTGACGCGCCGACCGTGTAGTCCGACCCCCACGCCGCGAGCGGCGACAACTCGAGGAAGTGCGAGCCGGGATCGATGAGCAGCTCGACCCGCTCGCGGACGAGCAGCTTGCCGCGCTTGTGGTGGCGGTCGATGTACTTCTCCCCGCCGCCGGCGACCGCCTTCGCGTGCTCGGCCTCGATCGCGGCGATCTGCTCCAGCAGGGCCGCCCGGTTGGCGGCGAACTCCGGCGTGGACGGATCGACCGCCGTCTTCAGGATTGTCACCGCTTTGCACCTTTCAGCGCTGTAAAACCGGCCGAAAAACCGCCCTGAAAGGTGGAAAGCCGGGGTGGGGTCACGACGTGTAGCCCAGCGTCTTGGCGGCCAGCCCGGTCAGGATCTCGTTCGTCCCGCCGCCGATGCCCATGATCCGCATGTCGCGGTACTGCCGCTCGACCTCGGACTCGCGCATGTACCCCATCCCGCCGTGCAGTTGCACCGCCTGGTCGACCACCCACATGCCGGCCTCCACCGCGGTGTTCTTCGCGAAGCACGCCTCGCGGATCAGATTGGTCTCACCCTCCGCGGCGCGCAGCGCGACCGACCGCGTGTACACCCGCGCCACCTCGATGCGCCGCGCCATTTCCGCGAGCGTGTTCTGCACCGGTTGGCGGGAGATGAGCGGACGGCCGAACGTCTCGCGCAGCCGGCACCACTCGACGGTCAGCTCGAGGCACCGCTGGGCACACGAGTAGGACTGCACGGCCAGCCCGATCCGTTCGGACACGAAGTTCTGCGCGATCTGCACGAACCCGGTGTTCTCCGCACCGACCAGGTTGACCGCCGGCACGCGCACATCCACGTACGACAGCTCCGCGGTGTCCGAGCACAGCCAGCCCATCTTCTCCAGCTTGCGCGAGACAGTGAAGCCGGGCGTGCCCTTCTCGACCACCATCAACGAGATGCCGTGGGCGCCGGCCACACCGGTGCGCACCGCCGTGACCACGAAGTCGGCTCGCACGCCCGAGGTGATGTAGGTCTTGGCGCCGTTGATCACGTACTCGTCGCCGTCGCGGTTGGCCGACGTACGCAGGTGCGCGACGTCGGACCCGCCGTCCGGCTCGGTGATCGCGAGCGAGCCGATCAGCGAGCCTTCGATCGTCGGACGGACCCACCGCTCGATCTGCGCAGCGTCCCCGGCCGCCACCAGATGCGGCAGCGAGATCCCGGACGTGAACAGCGACGCGAACAGCCCACTGGCCGCGCCGGCGTAGTGGAGCTCCTCGGCCAGCACCAGTGCGTCGATCGCGCTGCCGCCGCCGCCACCGACCGACTCGGGGTAGGACAGCCCGATGAGCCCCAGCGACGCAGCGCGCTTGTGCAGCGAGCGGGGCAGTTCGCCGGACCGCTCCCAGTCGCCCTGGAACGGCAGCACGTCGGAGCGCACGAAGCGGCGGACGGTCTCGCGCAGCGCCTGGCGCTCCGGTGTCGCGAACCGGTCGGTCACAGCAGGACCTCGGGCACGTCGACCACCCGCGAGCGCAGCCATTCGCCGATCGCCTTGGCCTGCGGGTCGTGCCGCGCGTTCGACGCCACGCCCTGCCCGAGCACGTCCTCGACGACGAAGTTCAGCGCCCGCAGATTGGGCAGGGCGTGGCGCGTGACGGGCAGCGCCGCCGTCTCGGGCAACAGCCGCTGGAACTCGGCCACCGTCAACGCCGAGGTCAGCCAGCGAAACGCCTCGTCGGTCCGCGCCCATACGCCGACGTTCGCCGAGCCGCCCTTGTCCCCGCTGCGGGCACCGGCCACCAATCCGAGCGGTACCGCTCGCGTCGGCCCGGCCGCAACCCCGGCGACGGGCGGCTCGGCCACCGGCGCCAACTCGAGGACGTCGGTGGCCGGCACGATATCGACCCGTGCCCCGTCGGGGTGCACGGCGACGTGCGGCACCTCCGACGCCGGAACGTAGGCCGCGCTGAAGACGCCGTACGGGGACGCCTCGCCCGGCGGCGCCGTGACGTGGAAGCCGGGGTAGGAGGCCAGGGCCAGTTCGATCGCCGCGCCGCTGAACGCGCGGCCCAGGGCTTTCGGGTCGATGCCACGCACGACACAGTGCAGCAGCGCGGCGGCCTCCTCCTGCACCGCGGCGTCGGGGTGGTCGGTGCGGGCGAGCGTCCACGTCGCGTCCAGCGACGCGAGCTGCGACCGCAGCCAGTCGGCCTTCGCCTCGATGTCCAGGCCGGTGAGGACGAACGTCACCTCGTTGCGGAAGCCGCCGAGCGTGTTCAGGCCGACCTTCAGCGTGGGCGGCGGTGGCTCGCCCCGCACGCCGCTGATGCGCACCCGGTCCGGACCGTCGTCGGACAGCGTGACGGTGTCGAAGCGGGCTGTGACGTCGGGTCCGGCGTACCGGGCGCCGCCGATCTCGTAGAGCAGCTGTGCGGTGACCGTGCCGACGGTGACCGCGCCGCCCGTGCCCGGGTGCTTGGTGATCACCGACGAGCCGTCGGCGTGGACCTCGGCGATGGGGAAACCGAGCGGCCGGTCCAGCGCCGGCAGCTCGCGGAAGAAGGCGTAGTTGCCGCCGGTGGCCTGCGGCCCGCACTCGATGACGTGCCCGGCGATCACCGCACCGGCCAGCTCGTCGTAGGACGTCCGCGTCCAGCCGAAGTGCGCGGCCGCCGGACCGACGACCAGCGACGCGTCGGTGACCCGCCCGGTGACGACGACGTCCGCGCCCGCCGCGAGGCAGTCCGCGATGCCCCACGCGCCGAGGTAGGCGTTGGCCGCCAGCGGCTCGCCGAGCCCGAGTTCACCCGCTCGCGCGCGCAGGTCGTCGCCCTCGACGTGCGCGACCGCGACGTCGATGCCGAGGTTGTCGGCGAGGATGCGGACGGCGGCGGCCAGGCCGGCCGGGTTCAGCCCGCCCGCGTTGGCGACGATCCGCACGCCCCGCTCGAGCGCCGTCCCCAACGTGGACTCGAGGTGGCGCAGGAAGGTCTTGGCGTAGCCGAGCTTGGGGTCCTTGAGCCGGTCGCGGCCGAGGATCAGCATCGTCAGCTCGGCCAGGTAGTCACCGGTCAGCACGTCGATCTCGCCGCCGGTCAGCTGCTCGTACATGGCCGACGCGCGGTCGCCATAGAACCCGGATGCGTTCGCGATCCGCAGCGGCGCACTCACGCGAACTGGCCCTTGACCCGGCCGTCGCCCGGCGGCCCCGCGAACGCCTGGGCGATGTCGAGCCACTCGTCGGCGTCGGCGCCTTCGGCCACCAGCGCGAGATCGTCGCGGTGGCGCCGCTGGGTGACCAGCAAGCAGAAGTCCACGGCGGGCCCGGTCACCCGATGCAGCGCGTCCTCGGGTCCCCACGTCCAGACCTCGCCGGACGGGGCCACGAGCTCGACCTGGAACGGCTCGGTGGGAACGGCCCGATCGCGGACCACATACGCGAAGTCGCGGGTGCGGACGCCGATGTGGGCCACGTGCCGCAGCCGGTCAGTGGCCGGGCGGGCCACGCCGAGGGCGTCGTACACGTCCTGCGCGTGCGCCCACGTCTCCATCAGCCGAGCAGTGGCCATCGAGGTGGCGCTCATCGGCGGTCCGAACCAGGGCAGCTTGGTGCCGTCCGGTACCGCGGTCAGCGCGTCGGTCAGCTTGCGGCGCCCCGTCCGCCACGCCGCCAGCAGGTCCGGCGTCGGCTGCAGCGACCACTCGGCCGCAGCGCGGTCGACGTAGCCGTCGAACTCGCCCAGGGCCTCCTGCAGCGCCGCGCCGAACGCGTCGGCGTCAGTGGCAGCCAGGAGGGCGATGTCGTCGGTCCAGGCCAGGTGCGCGATCTGCGTGGCGATCGTCCAACCGGGCGCCGGCGTCTCGGTGCGCCACTGATCCTCGGCCAGGCCGGCGACCAGCCCGTCCAGCTCGTCGGACTCCGCGTTCAGATCGGCGAGGACGCCGGCCAGGTCTACCACCCGGCGAGCGTGGCACGCGGCTGGAGAAGAATCAAGCCTGCATGATTGTTTTTGGCGAGCCGGGCAGCATCCGGCTGTTCGGGACGACGAGCAGCCCCGACCCGGTGCACAGCGTGGTGTTGGCCAGGCCGACGCGCAGGATCTCGGCCTCGAGCGGGCCGCCGTCCTCGGTCGCGGGCAACCGCACCCGCTCGCCCGGCGAGAACGGGCGGACGACCAGCAGCGTGACGCCGGTCAGGACGTTCAGCATCGGGCGGTGGGCGACGACGGCGCCGAGCACGGCGACCGCCAGCGTGATCCCCAGCACAGCGAGCAGGGGAAGGCCGATCAGTACCGAGGTGAGCGCGGCGGCGCCGATGACGACAACGGCGGACAGAATCGGAACGGTCAGCCGGACAGGGGACGCTGCCGCCCGCTCGCGGCGGGCGACAGTCGCCCGGCGAGCGTCAGCTCGAAGCTCTGCCATTCGCGTCACCATCCCTGTGTAGCAAGGGATGCCCACCGATTATGCCCGGCGCTCACCCACATGCCAGAGGCTTCGGTGACCCTGCTCACCGCGGTCAGTCCGGTGTCACACCGGGCGGCGGTCGGCCGTCAGGCGAGGCGACGGATCAGCCGCAGCGGCGCGTGGCGCACGACCACCGACAGCGGCCGCCACGGCCAGGCCGGCACGGCCGCCGTCGCCACCTCGCGGTCGATCGCGCGCACCATCGCCCGCACGCCCTCGACCGTGCCGGCCATCAGCGGTGTGGGCTGGGCGACCTGGTCGTTCATCTCGGAGCGGATGTAGCCGGGGAACAGCGTCGTCACCTTGATGGGCCGGCCGATCATCTCGGCCCGGATCCCCTCGGCGATCGCCGCGATCCCGGCCTTGGACGCCGAGTACGCCGTCATCGACTTGGGCAGGCCGCGCAGCGCGGACACCGACGAGATCACGACGAGATGACCCGCGCCGGCCGCGCGGAAGTGCTCCATCGCCGCCTCGCACTGCGCCAGGGCGGACAGCAGGTTCGTGGTGATCGTCTGCTTGTTGACGTCGAACCGGCCGGTGCCGACCGGCGCGCCCTTGCCGAGCCCGGCGTTGACGATGACGCGGTCGATGCGGCCGAGGTGGTCGGCCGCATCGCGGAAGACGCGGAAGACCGCGTCGTGGTCGTCCACGTCGAGCCCGCGGATGACGACCGTGCTTGCCGGTGACGCGGCCGCGATCTCGTCGCGCAGGTCCTCGAGCCGGTCGATGCGCCGCGCGCAGAGGACCAGGTCGGCACCGCCCGCGGCGAACTGCCGCGCCATCTCCGCGCCGAGCCCGGAGCTCGCGCCGGTGATCAGGATCCTCTTGCTCATCCCTCGAACGGCCAGCCGTGTTCGGACGCGGCCTTGGCCTGCTGGCCGCGCAGCTCGAGGTGCTGCGCCGTGAGCTCGACGACCTTTCTGACGTCCACGCCGGTCTGGTCGGCCAGCAGGAAGACGCCGTAGGCGAGCTCGCCGAGGCGGTTGCTCCAGTCAGCGGCCGGACGGAAGGGGCGACGGCCGCGGTCGGTGCCGTTGGTCACCGTCGCGGTGAGTGCGCCGAGCAGCGTCTGCAACTCGAGCAACAACGTGGGTACGGGAGCGTGCAAGTCGGCGGTGTCGGCACTCTGCGCCACCCGCGCCTGGAGGTCGGTCACCCCTGCCAACTTACCGGCCGGCCAGGCCGCGATGCCTACCGCAGTACGCTCGCAAGCGTTCTGCCGCGCCCCGTCCTGCCCCCACTTCTGCGAGGTCTCGCACGTGAGCAATCCGCGACCGGCGCGGCTGCGCGTCGGCGTGATCGGCGCCGGTCGGGTCGGCAGTGCGCTCGGCGCCGCGCTGGGTCGCGCCGGGCACGAGGTGGTGGCCGCCAGTGGCGTGTCCGAGCAATCGCGGCAGCGGGCTGAGCGCTTCCTGCCCGACGTCGAGTTGATGCCGGCCGATGAGGTGGTGGCGCTGGCCGACTTCGTGCTGCTCGCCGTGCCTGACGACGTGCTGCGCCCGCTGGTGGTGGGCCTGGCCGACACCGGTGCCTGGCGCTCGGGCCAGTTGGCCGCGCACACGTCGGGCGCGCAGGGGATCGGCGTGCTGGACGCGGCCGCGGCCCGCGGGGTGCTGGCGCTCGCCCTGCATCCGGTGATGACGTTCACCGGGCGGCCGGAGGACCTCGATCGGCTCAGTGGCGCAACGTTCGGTGTGACCGCGCTGGACGAGTTGCGCCCGGTCGCCGAGTCGCTGGTCGTCGAGATGGGCGGCGAGCCGGTGTGGGTGCCGGAATCGGCCCGGGCGCTCTACCACGCGTCACTCACCATCGCGTCCAACCACCTGGTGACGCTGGTGAACGACGCGCTTTCGTTGCTGTCCGGTGCCGGCGTGGCCGAGCCTGGCCGGCTTGCGGCACCGCTGCTCAGCGCCTCGCTCGACAACGTCCTTCGCCTGGGCGACGCGGCCCTGACCGGACCGGTCTCGCGTGGCGACGTCGCGACCGTGAGCGCCCACGTCGCCACGTTGCGCCGGGCCGCCCCCGACGTCCTGCCGTCGTACGTGGCGATGGCGCGGCGAACGGCCGAACGCGCGCGGGAGAGCGGTCGGCTGACCGAGGCGCAGGCCGCCGCCGTCCTGGATGCGCTGTCGTGAAGGTCGTCCGCAGCCGGTCCGAGTTCGCCGCCGTCCGCGCGTCATTGGCCGGGCCGGTCGGCCTCGTGCCGACCATGGGGGCGTTGCACGCCGGCCACGCCGCGTTGCTGCACGCCGCGCGGGCCGAATGCGCCGCCGTGATCACGACCAACTTCGTCAACCCGATGCAGTTCGGCCCGACCGAGGACCTCGCGCGCTACCCGCGCACGCTTGATGCCGACCTGGCGATCTGCGAAGCGGCGGGGGTGGACGTCGTGTGGGCGCCGGCCGTCGAGGACGTCTACCCGCACGGCACGGCGCAGGTCACCGTGCAGCCGGGACCGATCGGCGACCTGCTCGAGGGCGAGGTCCGGCCCGGGCACTTCGCCGGCGTCCTCACCGTCGTCGCCAAGTTCCTCAACCTCGTCCGTCCCGACCGGGCGTACTTCGGTGAGAAGGACTACCAGCAGCTGACGCTGATCCGGCTGATGGCCGCGGACCTCGACCTGGGCGCGGAGATCGTCGGCGTGGAGACGGTGCGCGAGCCCGACGGGTTGGCGCTGTCCAGCCGCAACGTCTATCTCAGCGCGGAGGACCGGCGTCATGCGCTGGCGCTGTCGCGCGCCCTGTTCGCCGGGCAGGCGCGGGCGGCCGACGGCGCCGTTTCGGTGATCACGATTGCGACCGGCGTCCTGGCCGCCGAAGCCGGCCTGGCCGTCGACTACCTCGAGCTGCGCGGCGCCGACCTCGGCGAGATCCCCGAGCACGGGCCGGCCCGGCTGCTGGTGGCCGCACGGGTCGGCACGACCCGGCTGATCGACAACGTCGGGCTCGTCCTGTGAGGCTGCCGCGGCGGTTGGCCGCGCCTGATCCGGGGTGGGACGTCGAGACGGACGTGGTCGTCGTGGGCTCGGGGATCGCCGGGCTGACCACGGCGCTGCAGATCAGCCGGCAGTCCTCGCTGCGGGTGCTGCTGGTGACGAAGGACGTTCTCGCCGCCGGATCGACGCGGTGGGCGCAGGGCGGGATCGCCGCGGCGCTCGGCGCCGGTGACTCGCCCGAGGACCACTACGCCGACACGATCGCCGCCGGCGCCGGCGTGTGCGACGAGGTCGCGGTGCGCGTGCTCGTGCGCGAGGGGCCGGCCGCCGTGCGTGAACTCGTCCAGATGGGTGCGCGCTTCGACCGCGCCCACGACGGCGAGCTGTCGCTGACCCGCGAGGGCGGCCACCATCGCGACCGGATCGCGCATGCCGGCGGCGACGCGACCGGTGCCGAGATTCAGCGGGCACTGGTCACCCGCGTCCTCGATGCCACTGATGTGTCGGTGATCGAGCATGCGCTCGTGCTCGACCTGCTGCTCGGCACCGACGGCGCGATCGCCGGACTCACCCTGCATGTGATGGGCGAGGGGCAGCGCGACGGGGTCGGCGCGGTGCGGGCCCGGGCCGTCGTCCTCGCGACGGGCGGCATCGGGCAGGTCTATGCGTCCACCACCAACCCGAGCGTGTCGACCGGTGACGGTGTGGCCGCCGCGCTGCGGGCCGGCGCCGCCGTCCGCGATCTCGAGTTCGTCCAGTTCCATCCGACGGTGACGTGGCTGGGCGCGCGCTCGCGGGGGCAGCAGCCACTGGTCAGCGAGGCCGTCCGTGGCGAGGGTGGCGTCCTGGTCGACGACGACGGCGTGCCCTTCATGCAGGGGCAGCATGAGCTGGCCGACCTCGCCCCGCGCGACGTGGTCGCCAAGGCGATCCTGCGCCGCATGCGTGAGACCGGCGCCGAGCACATATGGCTCGACGCCCGGCGCTTCGGTGCGGAGAAGTGGCGGGTTCGGTTCCCGACCATCCACGAGACCCTGCTGTCGCTGGGCATCGACCCGGTGCGCGAGCTCATCCCTGTCGTGCCGGCCTGCCACTACGCGAGCGGCGGCGTGCGCACCGACCTGGTCGGCGAGTCGTCGCTGCGCGGGCTGTTCGTCTGTGGCGAGTCGGCCTGCACCGGCGTCCACGGGGCGAACCGGCTGGCGTCCAACTCGCTGCTCGAGGGACTGGTCTTCGGGCACCGCATCGCCGAGACGGTGATCGGCCGTCTGGGCGAACCGGCGCCGCCGCCGCCCGAGGTCGCCCCGGCGCCCCCCTCCGGCATCCTGCTGCACGAGTCGGCCCGCTCCGAACTGCAGACGCTGATGTCGCGCGACGTCGGCGTGCTGCGCGACGCGAAGGGGCTGCACGCCGCCACCGACGGGCTGGCCGCGCTGGCCGAGCGGGACGGCGGCGTCGCGGGCACCGAGGCGTGGGAGACGACGAACCTGCTGACCGTGGCCGCCGCCCTCGTCCAAGCTGCGTCGTTGCGCGAGGAGACCCGCGGCGCGCACTGGCGCGACGACTTCCCCGAGCGCGACGATGCGCTCTGGCGCGGTCAGCTGGACACCACACTGACCCCCGACGGAACTCTCACCACGCGCTTTGCACCTTTCAGCGCTGCTGAGCGGGCCGATTTACCACCCGGAAAGGTGCAAAGCGGTGAGTGAGCTGGATCCGGACGTGGTGGACGAGGCGGTCCGGCGCGCGCTGGCCGAGGACCTCGGCGCCGGTGGGGACGTGACCACCACGGCCACTGTCGACCCGGGCACGCTCGGCACCGCGCAGCTGGTGTCGCGCCAGCACGGAGTCCTCGCCGGGCTGCCCGTCGCCGCGCACGCCTTCGCCGTCGTCGGCCAGGGCCGGGTCGTCATGGAACTCGGCAGCGCCGACGGCGCCCGCGTCGAACCGGGTGAGCTGCTGGCCACCGTCCGCGGACCGATGCGCGACCTGCTCACCGCCGAGCGCACGGCGCTGAACTTCCTCGGCCACCTGTCCGGCGTCGCGTCACTCACCCGGCGCTGGGTGGACGCGGTCGAAGGCACCGGCGCGCGCATCCGCGACACCCGGAAGACCTTGCCCGGGCTGCGCGTCCTGGAGAAGTACGCGGTGGTCTGCGGCGGCGGCCTGAACCACCGCATGTCGCTCTCGGACGCCGCGCTGGTCAAGGACAACCATGTGGTCGCGGCCGGCGGGGTCGTCCCCGCGTTCGAACGCGTCCGCGCCGCGCACCCGGGCCTGACGATCGAGATCGAGGTCGACACGCTGGCGCAGGCCCGTGAGGTCATTGACGCCGGCGCCGACCTCGTCCTGCTCGACAACATGGACCTCGCCGACATGCGCGCAGCGGTCGAGTACGCGGCCGGCCGGGCGCGCCTCGAAGCGTCGGGCGGCCTGGCCCTCGAGAACGCCCGCGCGGTCGCCGAGACCGGCGTCGACTACCTTTCGATCGGCGCGCTGACCCACTCCGCGCCGGTGCTCGACATCGGGCTCGACATCTAGGGACGGACGCATGCTCCTGGCCATCGACGTCGGCAACACCAACACCGTCATGGGGGTGTTCGACGGCGAGACGCTGCTCAACTCGTGGCGCATCAAGTCCGACGCTCGTAACACGGCCGACGAGCTCGCGCTCACGTTCCGGGGTCTGCTCGCCGACATCCCGGTCTCGGGCATCGCCGCGTGCTCCACGGTGCCCGCCGTGCTGCGCGAGCTGCGCACGATGCTGGCCCGCTACTACTCCGACGTCCCCACCGTGCTCGTCGAACCGGGCGTGCGGACGGGAGTCAGCGTCCTCACCGACAACCCGAAAGAGGTGGGCACGGACCGCATCTGCAACACCGCCGCCGCGCATCACCTCATCGACGGGCCGTGCATCGTCGTCGACTTCGGCACCTCGACCAACTTCGACTGCATCAGCGCCCGCGGCGACTTCCTCGGCGGGGCGCTCGCGCCGGGCATCGAGATCTCCCTGGACGCGCTCGCGTCACGGGCCGCCCAACTGCGCAAGGTCGAGCTCGTCGCGCCGCGCAGCCCGATCGGCAAGAACACCGTCGAGTCTCTGCAGTC
The DNA here is from genome assembly GCF_046262535.1 of Jatrophihabitans sp. Taxonomy (GTDB): domain Bacteria; phylum Actinomycetota; class Actinomycetes; order Mycobacteriales; family Jatrophihabitantaceae; genus Jatrophihabitans. The sequence continues at coordinate 12,294 of NZ_JBHEMO010000032.1, forward strand.
GGGCATCCTCTACGGCTTCGCCGGACAGGTGGACGGCATGGTGCGCCGGCTGTCGCTCGCGCTCGCGCCCGACGACCCGGCGTCGGTGCAGGTGATCGCGACTGGCGGGCTGGCGACCTTGGTCGTCGACCACAGCGAGACAGTGACGCGATACGAACCCGAACTCACGCTGCTCGGCCTGCGCCTCATCTACGAGCGGAACCGTTAGCTAGGTTCGAAGGCATGGACTTGCGCATCTTCACCGAGCCGCAGCAGGGCGCTTCGCACGAGGACCTGCTCCGCGTGGCCAAGGCGACCGAGGACCTCGGCTTCGACGCCTTCTTCCGTTCTGACCACTACCTGTCGATGGGCAGCGGCTCGGGCCTGCCCGGTCCGAGCGACGCGTGGCTGACCCTCGCTGCGCTGGCCCGCGAGACGTCGCGCATCCGGCTCGGCACCCTCGTCAGCCCGGCGACGTTCCGCCTGCCCGGCCCGCTGGCCATCTCCGTCGCCCAGGTCGACGACATGAGCGGCGGCCGGGTCGAGCTCGGCCTGGGCGCCGGCTGGTTCGATGCCGAGCACAGCGCGTACGGCATCCCGTTCCCCGAGGTCGGCGAGCGCTTCGCCCGGTTCGCCGAGCAGGTCGAGATCGTGCACGGCCTGCTCACGACACCGTCCGGCGAGAAGTTCTCCTTCGACGGGACGTATTACCAGTTGACCGACTCGCCCGCGCTGCCCAAGCCGGTGCAGTCCCCCCACCCGCCGCTGATCCTCGGAGGAGCCGGCAAGAAGAAGGGCGCCGCGCTGGCCGCGCGCTTCGGCGACGAGTACAACGTCTCGTTCCAGCCGGTCGGCGCGACCGCCGACGTCATCGGCCGGGTGCGCGAAGCGGCGCAAGAGACCGGCCGCGAGCTCGTCTACTCCGCGGCGCAGGTCCTGTGTGTCGGACGGGACGAGGCCGAGCTCGGGCGGCGGGCCGCCGCCATCGGGCGCGATCTCGCCGAGCTGCGCGAGAACGGCCTGGCCGGCACGCCGAACGAGGTGGTCGACCGGATCGGGCAGTTCGCCGAGGTCGGGGCCACTCGGCTGTACCTGCAGGTGCTCGACCTGTCCGATCTCGACCACCTCGAGCTGGCCGCCGGTGAGGTGCTGCCGCACGTCTGACGGGGCAGATCTTCCTGCACCGGGAGCCTCCCGCGGCCACAGGTCCAGGAAGATCAACTCGGCGAGCGCGTCACAGCCAGCCGCGCTCGTCGGCCACCCGCACCGCCTCGACCCGGTTGCGCACGCCGGTCTTGGCGATGGCCGCGGACAGGTAGTTGCGCACCGTCCCCTCCGACAGGAAGAGCTTGGCGGAGATGTCGGCGACCGTCGCCCCGTCGCGCGCGGCGACCAGGACGTCGCGCTCACGCCCGGTCAGCGGCGATGCCCCTCCGGCCAGCGTCGCCGCCGCCAGCCCGGGATCGACCACTCGCTGCCCCTGCGCCACCCGCCGCACCGCGTCGGCCAGCTGCTCGGCCGGGGCGTCCTTCACCACGAACCCGGAGGTCCCGGCCTCCATCGCCCGCCGCAGGTACCCGGGCCGGCCGAACGCGGTCAGCATGATCACCTTGCAGCCCGGCAGCTCGTGGGCGAGTGCGGCCGCCGCGGCCAGCCCGTCCACCCCGGGCATCTCGATGTCCAACAGGGCGACGTCGGGACGGGCCCGCAGCGCCGCCGCGACCACCTCGTCCCCGCGCCCCACCTGCGCGACCACCTCGAAGTCGTCCTCGAGCTCGAGCAGCGCGGCCAGCGCGGTGCGGACGAGATTCTGATCGTCAGCCAGCAGCAGCCGGATCGGACCGGTGGTCACGGCCGGCGATCCGCGGCTGCACTCGCCTCGGCCGGCCGGCCGGCGGGACCCGCGTCGAGCGGGTCAGGCGCGGCGAGCGCTTCCAAGGCGTCCAGGGGCACTTCGGCGCGCACCCGGAAGCCGGCGAGGCTGCCCGACACCGACAGCGTCCCGCCGATCGCCTCGAGCCGCTCGCGCAAGCCACACAGACCGTTGCCCAGTCGGGGCACGCCGCCGCGTCCGTCGTCGACGATCTCCACCCAGTTGCGGCCGAGCGTGATTCGCACGTGCTCCGCCCGCGAGTGGCGCACCACGTTGGTCACTCCCTCGCGGACGACCCAACCGAACAGCTCCGACAGGGCTGGGTCGGCCTCCGCGACCGAGGCGGGCAGCTCCGAGATCGTCCCGGCCGCCCGCAGCACCTCGCGCGCCGTCGCGAGCTCGCCGGCCAGCGTCACCTCGCGGTGGGCCGAGACCGCCACGCGGACGTCACCGAGCGTGCGGCGCGACAGCTGCTCGACCTCCCTGATCTCGGTGAACGCCCGCTCTGTCTCCCCGCGTTCGGCCAGCCGCCGGGCCAGGCCGGCCTTGACGGTGATCGTCGTCAGCGAGTGGCCGAGCAGGTCGTGCAGGTCCCGGGCGATGCGCGAGCGCTCGTTCTCGGCCGCCAACCGGGCGACCTCGGCCCGGGCGGCGGTGAGCGCGATGTTCGACTGGACGATGCGGAAGAAGCCGAACATCGCGAGCGACACCAGCAGGATCGACAGCGCGGTGCTCCACGCTCCGGATGGGTCAAAGCCGGGCACCAGTCGCTGGAAGACATAGCTGCCCACCGACATCGCGATCACGATGTAAATGGACCCGCGCACGCGCGAGGCGACCGTGAGCACCGCGACATAGACCAGGAACACCAGCGCGTCGGCTCGGGCGAAGCGCAACTCCGCCACGGTCAGCGCCATTGCCAGCGCATAGAGGCCCCAGAACCACCGCAGGTGCCCCGTCCAGCCCATCGGCAGCGCCACGAGGTAGACGGCGGCGAAGGCGACGACGAGCACGTACCCGGTGACGGCCGACCCGCCGTGCGAGTGGGTGGCCACTCCGTTCACCGTCTGGCCGAGGTATACCAGCCAGAAGGCGGGGAAGAAGTAGCGCCGCCAGCCGGCGCCCCACATCCGCGCCATCTCCTCCAGCTGCGGATCCGAAGGCGTGATGCTGGCGCCGGCCGGTGTGCTCATGACGGTCTCGATTGTCGGGCTAGACGCGCTGCGTGTCGCGCCGGTAGGCCCACATCGCGAACACGGTGGCCGCCGCCGCCCACACGGCAACGGTCAACCAGCCGCGCGAACCCCACGGGTCGCTGCTGCCCCCGAGGCCTATCCGCCCGGCGCGGGTGAGCCAGAACGACGGCAGGCTCTTGCAGAAGTCGATGAAGAACCCGTGGCCGGTGAGGGGGAACCACGTGCCGCCGAGGAACGCGAACAGCGACGTGATGCCGCCCATGGCCGGTCCCATCGCGTCGACGGTCAGCAGGTGGCCGAGGGCAACGCCGAGGGCAGCGAAGGGGACGAGGGCCACGAGCACCAGACCGGTCATCGTGAACCAGTCACTGACCGGGTGGATCCGTACGCCGAGCGCCAGGCCGCTCGCGTAGAGCAGGACGATGGCGATGGCGGCCATCAGGTAACCGGTGAGGATCTTGGCGCGGAAGTAGGTGCGCGGCGTCATCGGGGTGAGTCGCAGCGTGCGGTTCCAGCCCACCTGCCGCTCCGCGGCGATGCGGGCGCCACTGGACAGCACCGCGATCATCGACCCGAATGCGAGCAGCCCGAGCATGTAGTACTGCGGCGCGAAGAGGTGGGTCGGGTTGTTCGGTGTGCCGCCGAAATTGTGGTTCTTGCGGTTCGGCAGTGCGAGCAGGAAGTACATCACCACCGGGAAGATGAGCGAGAAGATGAAGCTGCGCTTGTTGCGAACGGTGCGCAGCAACTCGTACTTGACGTAGGTCGTCGAGGTCATCAGAGATCGGTCTCCGGGGTGTCGGCCGTGAGTTGCAGGAAGGCCTCTTCGAGGCCGGCGCCGGACACCTCGATGTCGCGGGCCGCCGGGAAGGCCGGCAGCAGCGCGCGCAGCGCGCGGTCGGAGTCCGAGCAGTTGAGGATGACGCCGTCGCCGCGGGTGTCGACGTTGGTGACGCCCGACAGCGCAGCGAGAGCCTTCAGGTCGGCGCCGGGAAGCGTGGCCCGGATCGTGCGCAAACCCACGGTGGCCTTGATCTCGGTCGCCGGGCCGTCCGCGACGATCCGCCCGTGCGCCATCAGGATGATGCGGTCGGCGTAGGCGTCGGCCTCTTCCAAATAATGCGTGGCGAACAGCACGGTCTTGCCGCGGGCGGCGAACTCGCGCATGGTCGTCCAGAACTGGCGGCGGGCCTCGACGTCCATGGCCACCGTCGGTTCGTCGAGCACCAGCAGGTCGGGGTTGGAGATGAGCCCGATCGCGAAGCGCAACCGCTGCGTCTGGCCGCCGGACAGCTTCGTCGTCTTGCGACCCACCAGATCCTGGATCCGGGTCAGTTCGACGACTTCGTCGACCGGTAGTGGCGTCGGATACAGACTCGCCACCATCTTCAGCAGCTCGCGGACGTTGAGATCGGAGATCACCCCGCCCACCTGCAGCATCGCGCCGACGGCTCCGGCCGCCACGGCTTGCGCCGGCGACATGCCGAACAGCTCGATCGTGCCCGCGTCGGACGGCAACAGTCCGAGCAACATGTCGATCGTCGTCGACTTACCGGCCCCGTTCGGGCCGAGCAGGGCGACCGTCTGGCCGGCCTCGACCGTGATGTCGATGCCGCGCACGGCGTGCACCGGCCCTTGAGGGCTCTTGAAGGATTTGGTGAGACGCGACAACCGCAGCCCGGCGACGGCGGTATCGGCAAGATTCGTGGTCATGACGAGGAGCCTGCCGCATGCTCGATCCCGTCGGTAATGCCTTCACGACGGCAAACGCCGTGACATTCGTCAGCCAGGTGGCCGATAGGGTCCTTCACCGTGAGTGGTGAGCAGGCCGACGAGACGGCGGAGGATCTTCCCGAGCAGATGCGGGTGCGCCGCGAGAAGTACGACCGGCTGGTCACCGACCCGCAGCGGGCGCCGTTCCCGGTCGGCGTGCCGCGGACGTCCACACTCACCGAGGTGCGCAGTCGCTATCCCGAGCTTTCGGCCGGGACGGAGACGGGGGACGCCGTCGGCATCACCGGCCGGGTGATCTTCATCCGCAACACCGGCAAGCTGTGTTTCGCGATGCTCCGCGAGGGCGACGCCGAACTTCAGGTGATGCTGTCGCTCGACCGGGTGGGCGAGGAGTCGCTCGCGAACTGGAAGTCCGACGTCGACCTGGGTGATCTCGTCTTCGTGTCCGGCGAGGTCATCTCGTCCAAGCGCGGTGAACTGTCGGTGCTCGCCTCCGATTGGCGCATCACCGCGAAAGCGCTGCGGCCGTTGCCGGTGGCGCACAAACCGCTGTCCGACGAGACGCGGGTACGTCAGCGTTATGTCGACCTCATCATGCGCCCGGATGCGCGTCGCATGGTTTACGCCAGGGCGTCGGTTCTCAGTTCGCTGCGGCAGACGCTCAATTCCGTTGGTTACGCCGAAGTCGAGACGCCGGTGCTGCAAGTCGTGCACGGCGGGGCGGCGGCACGGCCATTTCAGACGCACCTCAACGCATTCGACCTCGATATGTCGTTGCGAATTGCCACCGAGTTGTACCTCAAACGGTGCATCGTCGGCGGAATCGAGAAGGTCTTCGAGATGGGGCCGGTGTTTCGCAACGAAGGGGTCGATTCGAGCCATTCGCCGGAGTACACGCTGCTCGAGGCGTACGAGGCCTACGGCGACTACGACACGATGGCCGCCCTCACCCAGCAGCTCGTGCTCGACGCCGCCTCGGCGGTCGGCGCGACGACCGGCACCGCCCTGGACGGGACGGAGATCCAGCTACAGGGCGAGTGGACGTCGATCACGCTGCACGAGGCGGTGGCGGGAGCGGTCGGCGCCGATGTCGACGCCGGCACCGACGCGGCGACCCTGCGCGCGCACGCCGATCGGCTGGGCGTTGCGCTCAAGCCCGACTGGACCGCGGGTGAGATCGCCCTCGAGCTGTACGAAAAGCTGGTCGAGCACACGCTGATCCAGCCGACCTTCGTCCGGGACTATCCGGCCGACGTCCGGCCGCTGGCCCGCCCACACCGTATGAACCCAGGGCTGACCGAGGCCTGGGACCTGATTATCGGCGGCATCGAAGTGGGGGTGGCCTATTCCGAATTGGCCGACCCCGTCGAGCAGCGGCGCCGGCTGGTCGAGCAGTCGATTGCCGCGGCGGAAGGCAATCCCGAGGCGATGGAACTCGACGACGACTTCCTGCGCGCGCTCGAATACGGGATGCCTCCGACGGGCGGAATGGGACTCGGCGTCGACCGGTTGGTGATGATCCTGACCGGCAAGGGAATTCGGGAAACGATTCTGTTCCCGTTGCTCAAGCCACTGTAGAGCGGCCAGAACCGGTTAAGCGGAATAGGCGTCGAACAGGCACGATTTTATTAACACCACCGGCCCGATGTTCGCTAAGGTCGCGAGTACCCGCAGATCACTTTGCACAGAATGGCTATTCCAATGGCACAGAAGACGATCGTTCAGCTCATCGACGACATCGATCAGGGCGTCGCTGAAGAGACCGTCAGCTTCGGCCTGGACGGTACGAACTACGAAATCGACCTGTCCGCCAAGAACGCCGCCAAATTGCGCGATTCGCTGGCGACCTACGTCGCAAATGCCCGCCGGTCGAGTCGGGGGGGCGGCCGCCCGAGCAGCGGGTCCCGGCGCGGCCGCAGCGCGCGGGGCGATCGTGAGCAGACCCAGGCGATCCGTGAGTGGGCCCGCAAGAACGGCCACAAGGTCGGCGAGAAGGGCCGCATCCCGGCGCAGATCCTCGAGGCCTACAACGCGCAGTCCTGACGCCGGCACGCGCCTCAGGTGAGGTGTTCGGCGAAGAACGACTCGATTCGCCGCCAGGCGTCGGGGGCGGCCTCCGGATCAGGACCGACGTTGACCATTCGCTGCAGTGCGTGTGTCGGCGCCGGCCCGAAGCACCGGTCGTTCAAGAAGGAATGCCCGGCGCTCGGATACGTCTTGATGTCGTTCTCGATGCCCAGCCGGTCCAGCGTGCGGGCCAGCTTCGGCCCGGCGCCGCGCAGGTACAGGTCCTTCGCGCCGTAGTTGCCGACCACCGGGCAGGCGCCTTGCAGCGCCTCTTCCATGTGGCGCGGCAGCTGGCCGTAGTTCGCCGCCGCGGCGTCCCACCCTCGATTGGCCACGACGAGGGCGAAGCCGCCGCCCATGCAGAAGCCGATGACGCCGACCTTGCCGGTGCAGCGCTCCTCCCGGCGCAGCTCCGCACGGGCCGCGTCGATGTCGGCGACCGCGCGGCCCTCGCCGGCCAGCAGCGCGCGGATCGTGGCGACCAAACAGCGGGCGGCGCCGCCGTCGGTGTACAGGTCGGGGGCCAAGGTCAGGTAACCGGCCGCGGCGAGCCGGTCGGCCTGCCGGCGCACGATGTCGTTGAGGCCCATCGACTCGTGGATCGCGACGACACCCGGCCAGGGGCCGGCTCCGGCCGGGACCGCGAGGTAGCCCTGTAGCTGTGGCGAGCCACCGTCCACGATCTCGATCTCGACGTCGGGCATGCGACTCCTCGGACGAACCGGCTTCGGACGAGGCAGGTTATCCGCTGCGCCGTTCGCTGTCAGCGGAGCGTGGCGGGCATCATCGGGCCCCCGGATTCGTTGGGGGAGGTAAATCGGCGCAATCTGCACGTGAACCGTCTGTCTTCTCGCCGGACTACAGTCGGTGGTACACGCCGACGTCAGCAATACCTGCAATTCAGCGGCGCGGAAGGAGCTCCCTGATGTTCGAACGGTTCACAGACCGCGCGCGGCGCGTCGTCGTCCTGGCTCAAGAAGAAGCCCGGATGCTCAACCACAACTACATCGGCACCGAGCACATCCTGCTCGG
>NZ_JBHEMO010000033.1:0-29529 GCF_046262535.1 Jatrophihabitans sp.
CTTCCAGGTGGACGCACCACTGGCGGGCGGCTCCTGCTGCAGACGATCATCACCGTTCATGTGACGCCCGTGTGCCGCTCAACGCGGCTCATCCACGAAGGCGAGCAATGCAGCCGCGGCCCCGGCCAGACCAATCCGACCGGGGCAGCGATGGGCTCGGCCGATAGACCGAAATAGCCGTGCGGCGCCTCACGCGCGGCATATGCCGTATTGCCGCCGATGCAGGACCTAAGTCGGGTAGCGCCCGGTTCGGTTCGGTGGTCCAATGGGCTGATCGGGTGGCGTCGCGGGACGTCGGGGCACCATCGAACCGCGGGGAGCGCTCATGGGATCTCGACAATTGACGTTACGAGTTGTGGCGGCGGCTGTGTTCGGCGTGCTGCTCCTCGGTATGACTGCGATCAGCGCGCAGGCCAAACCGACCCCGCCCGGGCCGGGGAACTCACCCTCTGCGCAGTCCTGTTACAAGGGCGGGTGGCAGAACCTCGCCACGTCCACCGGCCAGGCGTTCGCGAGCCAGGATGCCTGCGTCTCCTACGCCTCCCACGGCGGCGTTCTGACGCCGAAGGCTGGGGAGAATCCGCAATACACGCTGAGCTCCGCGGACTATGGGCAGTGCAATTTCACGATTACCGTCACCGGCCTGCTTCCCAACACGACCTACCAGTTCGTCTCGATCGGCAACCCCATCCAGTCGCCCGACGTATATCAGCCGGACCCCAGCACGGGCACCTACGTACTCACTTATGTCGAGGAAAGCAGCGGAGTCGGGCCCATCCAGGCGTACCGCGATGGTTCACCCATCGGCTCACCATCCCAATATTTCGCCTGCTAGTACCAAGGCCGCGCGGCGCCCGGGTACGCGCCTGCTTCAGCCGCTGATGGAAACCGCGGCGACCGGCCGACGAGGAAGGGCCCCTTCACCTAAGCGTCGCGCTGCTGCCCCGGCCAGACGAATCCGGCCGGGGCAGCGAGTGGGGAACATCGCCCGTTACGACGCCTCGAGCCAGCCTTCCGCCGCCCTTCGGACGATCGCCTCATTCCGCGGGCATTGCGATGAGCACACCCCACCGACGGCGAGATGGTGGAGGTCGTGGGCGAGGGTTCTGCGCTCCTGAACCCGCGTTAGCCGCTCGTGCAGCACCAGCGCGACGGGCTCGCCGTCCTTCCACCTGATGGCTCCGTGGCGGTACACCGACCCGGTGTCTATGCGGACGATCGGAACGTGACGCCTCCCAGTACCAATCCCACGGCTCGGTCCCCGCCGGCGGCCTTCCCGCGAAGTCAAGCCGCCGACCGTGACAGACCGCCGCCGAGACCATCAGAAGCTCGCATGGAACGTGGCCGCAACGTCGGCCAAAGCGTCCCACGACGCGACCGAGCGCAGCCTTGAGTTCGTCCCTCACGTTCTGGTCGGCACGCCACTGGTCGACGTCGGCGAGCCAGTACAGCGTGCTACCGCCTACCTGACACGTGCGCGGACCGATGCCGAGCGCCCGCAGAATCGCCAGGGTCTCGAGGTTGAGGCCCGTGTAGTCGGCAACGTCGTCCGCGGTCGCCAGCTCGCCTTGTGAGGTCTCCGGGTTCGCGGCGGTCATGGAGTCACTCCCACCTGGCCGAGGAGCAATTGCAGCGCGTGGCTGAGTTCGAGCGCCTCGGCGGCGTGAACCTGAGGCTCAGGGACGGCCCCTCGTTGTGATCAGCCCCGATCGAGATGCAGGCTTCGGTTTCGTAGCCGTTCTGCCGCACGTCGACGTTGATGTAATCCGGGCCCGCGACGTACTCGCCGCGGGATTCGTCGTAGTAACTCTCGGGACCGGGTCGTGTCGCAGCAACTCGACCCGCAACTGCTCGCTGTAGCAGTTCTGGTCGCAGCGGTGGAGGTCGTTACGTGCCCATCCTGGTAGACGCACCACGGCTGGCACTCGACGGGTGGCAGCGTGCGTCGGTCGGTTGTTGCGGTCATGCCGATTCCCCTTCGGTAGTGGCACGTATCTGGCACGCGCCTTCGGTAACCGGAAGGAATCCCGTAAATCCGGGGCCTGAAAGAGTGGGCGATACTGGGATCGAACCAGTGACCCCTGCCGTGTGAAGGCAGTGCTCTCCCGCTGAGCTAATCGCCCGGGACGGCCGGCGCGAAGGGCGACCTCGCGCGGCGAACCAAGACTACAGGCAGCGCTAGATCGACAGAAACAGCGTTATCAGCACCAGACCCGCTATCAGCGCAAGCGAGATCAGGCCTGCGACCACCCGCACCCAAACCGGCTGAGCCGAGATCCATCTGGTCCACCGGGTGGCCTGTCGACGCACCGCCGACAGCAGGCGGCGAGCCCATTCGTACTCGGTGCCGAGGATCCCCAACCCGCCGAAGATCACCAGCCAACCGGGCCCGGGAAGGGGCAGCAGCACGATCCCAACGGCGATCACCGCGAGGCCGGCGAGGGTGACCGCGACCCGGCGAACAATCCGGCCGACGCGGGTGCCCCTCATGAACCCGGCGCGCGGCTGCCGCTCAGTTGCCCCCACTGTCCTCCGCCGTCGCGTGGTGCGGCGCGCCCACGAGTTTCGACTCCGGTGATCCGCGCTGCCGCAGGTAGATCGCGAATGCCGCCATCGACGCGACCGCGAGGAACTCCGATTGCCAGTTCTGGAAGGTGCGGTTCCAGAAGTCGGCCGACGTCACGTAACCGGCCCAGGTCAGTGGGTCCTCGTTCTGCGTCAGTTGATCATGGTTGTAGGCCGCGCGTCCCGCGATCGACTGAGCGAGCAGCGACCCGAGGAAGAAAAACGTCATGATTGCCGCCAGCGAGCGGCCGTAGAGCGCGGTTCGCCACCCGCCTGCCTGCGCCCAGCGGGGCGAGTCCGGGCCAGCATAGCGGCCGATCTTCTGTTGCTCGTCCGACCCGGTGCCCGCATCCCCCGGCTTCTTCGACTCACTCGACCCGCGCTGGATCAACCACGTCGTCGCGACGATGTAGAGCGCGAACTGCAGGTACTCCGACTGCCAGTTCTCGGCGATGTCCACTGCGAACGACGAGGACAGTAGGTAGGCGGCCCACGAGATCTGCTGGCCGCCGCTGCTCAGCTGTTGTGCGTTGAACTCGCTGACGCCGGAGATCGACTGCCCGACGACCGCGCCCACCAACAGGAGCAGGAACGCCAGGGTGAGCCCGTTGTCGCGGCAGAACCGGCCGAAGCGCTTCACCGGTGCAGCACCCCGATGACGATCACGTAGACAAGACCGGCGAAGACGAAGGAAGCCGTTCCCCAGAAGACGGTGCGCATGGCGTCAACTCCCAACCGTGCACTGGTACGGACCCTGCGACTGGCGTTTGCAGCCGGCGGCGCTCACCTGCCACGACCCGGAGATGCGGCGCAGGAAGATGACGTCCTGGGCGATCTTCACCTGCGCCGCGTCACCCCACACCTGGACGCCGTGCACTGCTTCCCCTTGTTCGGTGATCGATAGGATCGCGTCGGAACACTGGGTGTCGGTGGCGCCGGACGCCGAGCGTCTCGCATCACTGGTGAGCAACCGGCAGGCAACCGGTCCGTCCGCGGCTTCGATGGCCCGGACGAATGACGCGGCGGCAGCACTCACCTCGGCCCGACTGGGACTGGACATGCAGCCGGTTGCCGCGAGCGCGACGGCCGGTAACGCCAGCACGAGCATCAACCGCGGTCGCATCCGGGCGGGCACCTCGCCACCGTATCCCGGGGGCGGCCGGCGGCAAGGGAACACGCCTGGACGTTTCCCGAACATGCGGCGTTCCCAATCAGGTACGGCACAGTGGAGCACGTGACCGTCGACCGCGATCGAGACGAGCTCGGGCGCCCACGCAACGCCCGCGCGCGTGATGCGCTGGGTCGACCGCTGCCCAGGGGTGCCGCCGGGATCCCGAGCCTGCCGGACGGACTCGTGCTCAGCCCGGCCGAAACGCTGGCCGAAGCACAGCGGCTGCTCGACAGCGGCTACCCGTTCCAGGCGCACGAGGTGCTCGAAGCGGCCTGGAAGTCCGCGCCGGTCGGCGAACGAGAGCTCTGGCAGGGTCTCGCTCAGCTCGCGGTCGGCCTCACCCACGCGCTTCGCGGCAACACGACCGGCGCGGTGACCTTGCTCGACCGCGGCGCCGACCGGATCGCCCGCTATTCCGACGGCCCCCACGACCTCGCTGTCGCGGACCTGCTCGCCTGGGCGCGCGACCCGCGGACGGTCAGTGAAGGTCGCCCCCCGCCGCCGTTGCGGCGACCGTCGACCGACGGGGCCTGACCGGCGCGCAACCCGAAGGAGCAGCCGGCTCGCCCTGGCCCCCGTATCAGCTATCGGACCGGCCCGGCCTGTGCTGGCCGTCAAGTGCCGTTGCTTCGTTGGCGTTCGCCGCGCACGCAAGACGCCGCCGGCCGAGGCCGACGGCGTCCTGCGTTCTTCGTTCAGATGGACTGTCAGTAGCGGGGCTCGGGCGGGACCTCGTAGGTCGTCGTGCGCGTGCCGCCGACGCCCTGGTGAACGACATCCGTGCGACGCCGCGTGGACATGTAGATCAGCTCGGCCACCAATCCGATGGCACCGACGATCATCAGGATGACACCTGCTGTGTTCACGTTGAAGCCGTGCGTGTTGTGCACCGTGACCGCCCACTTCAGGATCGCCCCGAGGGCAATCAGAAAAAGCGCTCCGCCGAGACGCATGATGATCTCCTTCTACACAGGTGTCGCTGCCCTTATCGCCAGTCGGCGACCGTGCAATGGGGATACCCATCTGTGGCCCTTGTGAAGCGTGATGGTCGCCATTGTTTAGCGCCGTCATAACACGCGAATGACCCGGAACCCCAATTCTCGGCTAATCGGCTCGCACGACGCCGACCAAACCGTGCGATTCGCGGTCCGGCCCGGCGCTGAACCACACGGCATCGGCACCGCCCGACACCGCATCGCCGACCATCAGGCCCCAGAGCCCGTCGATCTGTAGTGGCCGCCCTGAGTTGCCGCGCAAGAGCCCGAGCACCTCGCCGGTGGCCGGGTCGAAGGCGTGGATGCGGCCGTCGCCGAAGTTTCCGATCAGCAGGTCACCGGAGAACTGACCGAAGTTCGCCGGCGCGATCGTCATGCCCCACGGTGAGTCCAGCACGCCGTGCGTCGCGAAGCGTCCAACCCATGCGCCTGAGGTCATGTACACGTCGACGAATCCGTGCGCCGGGCCGGCCACGTTCGTTGTGGGCATCAGCGTCCTGCTTGGCGTAGGTGACGAAGACCTGGCCGCGGATCTCGGCCACGTTGAACGGTGCATAACCGGCCGGCAGCGTCGGGTCGGTGAACATGCCCGCCGAGGGCACCGGGTCGAAGGACCCGTTGAACACGTCGATTCGGGCGTCGTGGAAGTTGGCGGCGAGCAGCACCGGGCCGGCGGGGCTGTGGGCCAGGGCCAGACCCTTGTAGACGGCGCCGTCGGTGTGGCCGACGTGCGTGGCGACCGGACCGCCGGCCCACGCCGACAGGTCGCCGTCCTCACCGATGAAGATGAAGCGCGAACGCGGCCCGGAAACGCGAAATGCCGGACTTTTTCGGCTTGAGAGTTTCGGAGGCGTTTCGGGTACGTAAGCGGTTACCCAACCTGACGGGCCAAGAAATTGTCTAAGCGGTCGACGATCTACGAGGTGGCGCGAGGCAGCGGCGTGTCCACCGCCACGGTGTCACGCGTCATGCGGGACGGCGCGGGATTCTCCGCCCAGACCCGCGACCGCGTCCTGCAGGTCGCCGCCGAGCTCGGTTGGATTCCCAGCGGATCGGCCCGCGGGCTCGCGAGCCGCCGAGCCGGCATCGTCGGACTGCTGTTCCCCGACCTGGGAGTGGGCGGTCCCGACAGCGAGTCGCCCCTCTACGTCGACCAGGTGATTCGCGGAGCGGAGCAGGCCGCCACGGCGGCCGGCGACGCCGTGCTCATCGCCGCGACACGGGGCTCGTCCGGCCGCGATCTCGCGCTGTCGGTGTCCTCCAAGGTGGACGGCCTGGTGGTGGTCGCGCGCAGCCTGCCCCAGGCCGACCTGGCCACGCTCGGCCGCCGGTTGCCGGTGGTGGTGCTCTCCGACCGCGCCGGACGGTTGGCCGAGGTGGACTCCGTAACCGTCGACAACGTCGGCGGCATGCGGGCGCTGGTGGACCACCTCATCGAGGCCCACGGCTACCGGGACATCACCTTCATTGCCGGGCCTCCGCGCTCGCCCGACTCGAGCCAGCGCTTCGCCGGGTATCAGCAGGCGATGCGCGCCGCCGGGCTCGATGCGCCCAAGCTGCCGCACGCGATCGGCCATTTCACCGAAGCCGGCGGGGCCCGAGCCGCCCGCGAACTCCTCGCCGACCGACGTCCGCCCGAGGCGATCGTCTGCGGAAACGACCAGATGGCGATCGGCACGCTGGACGTCCTCACGTCCTTGCGGCTGCGCGTCCCGCGCCATGTAGCGGTCACCGGCTTCGACGACCTCGCCGCAGCGCGACACGTGCGCCCGCACCTCACAACCGTCGCCCAGCCGATGCGTGACCTCGGCGCCCGAGCGGTGCGGGCCGTCCTCGCCCGCCTGGACGATCCGACCGCTCCCCGGCTCGAGTCCGTGCTGCCGACCGACCTCGTGGTCCGGCGCAGTTGCGGCTGCCGACCCGCACGCCGCGGAGCTGCCGGACGATCAGGAAGGACCGCTGGATGACCGCGACCGATCAGCACGAACTCGCCCGCGCCGCGCGCGCGGACTGGGAGCGACGGATCTACCGTCGGCTGACCGACACCAGCGCCGCTGATCCGTCATCGGCCCTACCGGCACCGGCCACCGTCGTGGCTGAGGGCGCGGTCGGCCATGTGCGGCTCGACTGGGCGGCCGTCGAGGGCGCGGCCGGCTATCTCATCGAACGCGCCGGGCCGGACGGCGACAGCGCGCTGCTGCAGCACGGAGGCAGCGACGTTCCCGCTGTTCCCCACGCCCCGTTCGCCGACACCGGCGTGCAGGCCGAGGTGGAATACCGCTACCGGGTAGGCGCCGTGATCGGTGCCGACTATCCGGCTTGGAACTGGTCGGACTGGGTAGCCGCGACGCCGGTCGGCGGCACCGCCGCGCCGCTGCAAGTCACGGTCGACGCCGGCCGGTCACTCGGCAGGCTGCACCGCGTCTGGCACATGGTCGGTTCCGAGCGGCTGACGCAGTTGCGGTTCGGCGACGACGGCCATGGCAACGACATCGGACGTGAGTTCGCCGAAGCACTGCAACTCGCCGCCACTGACCTCGGCGTGAGCTACGTGCGGGCCCACGCGATCCTGCATGACGACAACCGCGTCGTGACGCGCGGCGAAGACGGCCGGTTGCGCTTCGACTTCGGGATCGTCGACGGGCTGTACGACCAACTGCTGCAGATCGGCATGCGCCCGGTCGTCGAGCTGTCATTCATGCCGGCCGCCATCGCCCGCGACCCCGACGAGACCGTGTTCGCCTATCGCGGCATCATCTCCCCGCCACGCGACTGGTCGGAATGGCGCCAGGTCGTGCAGGCTCTGGTGCAACATCTGGTCGCGCGCTACGGCCTCGACGAGGTCCGACAGTGGCCGTTCGAGGTATGGAACGAACCCAACCTCGAGGGGTTCTGGACCGGCTCCCGCGACGACTACCTGCGCCTCTACGACGAATCGGCAGCGGCGGTGAAGGCGGTCGATACGGCATTGCGGGTCGGCGGTCCGTCCACCGCCGCCGCCGAGTGGATCGAAACGCTCACCGCGCACGCCGAGCAGGAAGAGGTCCCGCTCGACTTCGTCACCAGCCACACGTACGGCAACGTCCCGCTTGACACGCGGGGGTCACTGCGCCGGCACGGGTTCGAGGCGATCCCCACGTGGTGGACGGAGTGGGGTGTGGGCTCGGTCCACTACGGGCCGATCCACGACGGGGTCATCGGCGCCCCGTTCGCCCTGTCCGGCTTCCACGACGTGCAGGGCCGCATGGAGGCGCTCGCCTACTGGGTGATCAGCGACCACTTCGAAGAACTCGGCCGACCGCCGACCCTCTTCCACAACGGCTTCGGGCTGTTCACTGTGGGCAATCTGCGCAAGCCCCGCTACTGGGCGGTGCACCTGGCCGCGCACCAAGGCGACTCCGTGCTCGCGACGCAGCTGGCCGGTGACGGCGCCGATGTGCTGGTGCGGGCCTGGGCGACCAAGCACGACGACGGCACCGTCGACGTCCTTGTCTGGAACGGCACGGTGAACGCCGAGCTGCTGGACGGCGCCCCCCGCCTCGAACGCGCGGTCGACCTCACCGTCGAGGGTGTGGGCGACGCGACGGCGGTCCGACTGGCTCGCATCGACGCGCACCACTCGAACATCCTCGACGGCGTCGACCCCAGCCTCGAGTGGCCCGACGAGCAGCAGTGGCGGTCGCTGCGCGAACGCGACCGTCTGCACGAAGAAGACCTCGAGCCGGTTTCCACCGAACCCGGCGCCCCTCATTACCGCATCACCCTGCCCATGCCGGGCGTCGTCCGTGTCCGTATCCGCGCAGTCAGCGGCGACACCACGCAGAAGGAAGGTTCCCGATGATCCGTCCGTCCCTCGCCGGGCCCGCAGTTCTGGCCGCACTTGCGTGCGCCGCCCTCGGCCTGTCCGCGTGTTCCGGCGCGAACGACAACACCGCCAGCAAAGGGGGTTCCGGCGTCCTGACGATTCAGGGTGACGCCGGTGACCCGACGTTGACCGAGAACTTCAACCCGTTCTCGACCACGCAGTTGGAAGGCACCCGCCTGATCTACGAGCCGATGGGAATACCGAGCTCGGTCGACGGCAAGTACACCCCGTTCCTGGCCACCAAGTACTCGACTCCGGATCCGACGACCCTGGTCTTCTCGCTGCGGTCGGGCGTGAAATGGAGTGACGGCAAGCCGTTCTCGGCCGCAGATGTCGTGTTCACGTTCAACCTGCTGAAGAAGACCGCGGCCCTGGACACGACGGGTGTGTGGTCGCAGATGGCGAGCATCACCAGCTCGACCGACACGGTGACCGTCAAGCTGAAGGCGCCCAACGTTCCCTTCGCCGGCACCATCGCGCAGGTCCCGATCGTGCCGCAACACCTGTGGAGCTCGGTCGGCGATGCGGCCAAGTACACCAACACCAAGCCGGTCGGGACCGGACCGTTCACCCTGCAGAAGTTCGCCCCGACCGAGTACGTGCTGAAGAAGAACGCGAGCTACTGGCAGGCCGGCAAGGTCGCGCCGGCACAGATCCGCGTCCCGGCGCAGTCGAGCAACCAGGCGACCAACCAGCTCGACGTCACCAGCGGCAAGCTCGACTGGTCCTACAACTTCCTGCCGAACGTCAAGAAGACCTACGTCTCGCGCGACGCCGCCCACAACAAGTACTGGTTCCCCCCGGGCGGCACGATCGGCCTGTTCCTCAACCTCACCAAGGCGCCGTACAACGACCCCAACTTCCGGGCCGGCATCTCCTATTCGCTCAACCGCGACACCATCGCGCAGAAGGCTGTGAACGGCTACACCGGCGCGGCCAGTTCCTCCGGCATGATCCTGCCCAACCTCGAGCGCTTCCTCGACCCGAGCCTCGCGAACAAGGGCGTCATCAGCCAGAACACCTCCACGGCCACGGCAGCGTTCCAGAAGGCCGGCTACACCAAGCAGGGTGGAAAGCTCGCTAAGGGCGGCAAGCAGGCCTCCATCAAGATCGTCCTGCCGAACAACTTCACCGACTGGGTGGCCGCGGCCACGGAGATGAAGTCGGAGCTGGGCCAGGCCGGGGTGGCGGTGACCCTCGATGAGCCGCAGTTCGCGCAGTACCAGAAGCAGATCAGCGCCGGCACGTTCGACGCCGCGATGGGCGGCTTCGGTGGCTCCGGCAACCCCTACACCGACTTCAACAACGCGCTGAACAGCAAGTACGCGACGCCGATCAACACCCCGACGGTGAACAACTTCGAGCGGTTCAAGGATCCGACGGTCGACCAGGATCTGGCACAACTCGCGGTGGCGACCGATGCGGGTGCGCAGACGCAGGCCACCCACAAGCTCGAGCAGTTCATGTACCAGCAGCAGCCGGTCGTCCTGCTCTACTACGGCGGCAGTTGGGGTCTCTTCAGCACCAAGCACTTCACGGGTTGGCCGTCCGAACAGGACCCGTACATGCTGCCGACCACCTACAACAACGCGATGCTCGTGATCGTCACTCATCTCAAGAAGGCGTGACGGAGGTTCGGCCATGCGCTACATCCTCACGAAGATCGCCCTGTTCCTGCTCACCCTGTGGGCGGCGATCACCCTCAATTTCATCCTGCCCCGGCTGATGCCGGGCTCACCGCTGGACGCGGCGCTGGCGAAGCTCGCGTCCAGCGGCCAGCAGGTCACCAACGCCCAACGGGCGGCGATCGAGGCCCAACTCGGCTCGCCGCACGGCAGCCTGATCAGCCAGTACTGGCACTACCTGGTCAACATCGTCCAACTGCGATTCGGCCAGTCGTTCACCGATCCCACCCGGTCGGTGGCGGGCTCGATCGGGCGGGCGCTGCCCTGGACACTCGTCCTCGTCGGCGTGACGACCATCCTCGCGTTCATCGTCGGCACCCTGCTCGGCGTGTACGCGGGGTGGCGGCGCGGGAAGAGGGCCGACACCACCGTCACCCTCGGCGCCACCCTCTTCGCCGCCTTCCCACCGTTCTGGTTGGGACTGCTGCTGCTCTACGTGTTCGCGTTCAAGCTCAACTGGTTCGCCATCAAGGGCGGCTACAGTCCAGGGCTCACGCCGAGCTTGAGCCCGTCCTTCCTCAGCAACGCCGTGCAGCACAGCGTGCTGCCCGGCCTGACCCTGGCCATCACGTCGCTTTCCGGCTGGGTGTTCGGCATGCGCAACAACATGATCAACACGCTCGGCGAGGACTACGTGACCTTCGCCGAGGCGAACGGGCTGCAGCAACGGACGATCGCGCTGCGCTACGCGGCCCGCAACGCGCTGCTGCCGAACGTCACTGCGTTCGGCCTGTCGCTCGGAGCGGTGCTCGGCGGATCGGTCCTCGTCGAGGGCGTGTTCAGCTATCCGGGCGTCGGACACCTGCTGTTCGAAGCGGTGACCAATCACGACTACCCGCTGATGCAGGCCCTCTTCCTCGTTCTCACCGTCAGCATGCTCAGCGCGATCTTCGTGGTTGACCTGCTCTACGCGCGGCTCGACCCCCGGGTTCGGAGGTAAATCCATGACGACCAGCATGTTGCAGACCGTCCCCCAACCGGTCGAGGGCGGTGGCACCCCCGAACCGGTGAAGCCGGTACGGCACGCGTGGCCGGGGCCGGTCCTGTTCATCACCCGAGCGGTCGGAACGCTGTGGAGCAACGGCAAGGCCCGCATCGGCCTCGTCATCGTCGCCTTGTTCGTCCTGATCGCACTGCTCGCTCCCCTGCTGGCGCCGCAATCGCCCACGGCGACGAGCTTCACGCCGTACGAGGGACCGAGCGGCGCCCACCTGTTCGGCACGACCGGAAACGGGCAGGACGTGTTCTCGCAGGTGTTGTACGGCGCGCGCGTATCACTGCTCGTCGGGTTGGCGGCCGGCCTGGGGGCCACCGTCATCGCCGTGATCCTCGGGCTGATCGCCGGCTACCGGCCCGGTGTCGTCGACAACGTTCTGAGCTTCATCACCAACCTGGCACTGGTGTTGCCCGGCATCCCGCTCATGATCATCCTCGCCGCGTACATACCGTCGCGTTCGGTCTGGACGATCATCCTGGTGGTCACGCTCACGGCTTGGGCGACCGGGTCGCGAGTGATCCGGAGCCAGGCGGTGACGCTGCGGACCCGCGAGTTCGTGACGTCGGCGCAGTTCTCCGGCGAGCGTCTCGGCCGCGTGGTGTTCCGCGAGATCCTGCCCAACATGACGTCGCTGGTGGCGGCCAGCTTCTTCGCTTCCGCCACCGCCGCCGTCATGGCCGAGGCCAGTCTCGAATTCCTCGGCCTCGGCAATCCGGCAACGATCAGTTGGGGCACGATCCTCTACCAGGCTCAGCAGCAGAACGCCCTGCTCACCGGCCAGTGGCTGATGATCTTCGCGCCCGGTTTCGCGATCGCGCTCCTTGCCCTGTCTTTCACGCTGATCAACTTCGGGGTGGACGCGCTGTCCAACCCACGACTGCGGGAGAAGTAAATGGCTCCTCTTCTGTCTGCCCGCGGCGTTAACGTCGTTTACGAGCCGGCCCGCGGAAGCCGCATCTGGTCCGTCCGCGACATTGATCTGGATCTCGGCGAGGGCGAGTTCGTCGGACTGGTCGGCGAATCCGGGTGCGGGAAGTCGACGCTCGGCTTCGCGCTCACCCGGATGTTGCGACCACCCGCCCGCCTGAGCGGGGGGCGCATCGAATTTGCCGGCACCGACATCGCCGACCTCGATGGGGAGGCGCTGCGCCGCCAGCGCCGCAACGGCTTCGCGCTCGTCCTGCAGAGCGGAATGAACGCGTTGAACCCGGTGCGCACCATCGAGTCGCACTTCGGCGACATCCTCCGGGCCCACGGCCGCGAGGGCGAGGACTGGAACAAGGGGGCCGTCCGCGAGCGCGGGGCGGAACTCCTCGAAAAGGTGAAGCTCGACGGCGACGTGCTGAAGCGCTATCCCCACGAGCTCTCCGGCGGCATGCGGCAGCGCGTTGCCATCTCGCTGGCGCTGTCGCTGGACCCTCGACTGATCGTGTTCGACGAACCGACCACTGCCCTGGACGTGATGGTGCAGCACGCCGTGATGGAGACGATCCAGGAACTGCAGCGGACCAGTGGCTTCACCGCACTGCTCATCAGCCACGACCTCGGCATCGTGCTGGAGGCGACGGATCGTCTGCTCGTCATGTACGCCGGACGGATCGTCGAGGACCAGCCGTCGTCGGACATGCTGACCGGCCGGCACCATCCGTACACCGAAGCGCTGTTGAACTGCTACGCCGATCCCCGTGCCGACGAGGTGAACCTCGGCGGGATCCCGGGAGCGCCGCCGGACCTGTCGCTCGACCAGCCGGGCTGTGCATTCGCGCCCCGGTGCACGGAGGTCGAGGAGTTCAACCGGCACCACGAGCCGCCCCTGACCCCGTACCGCCGCGGGCTGGTCGCCTGCCACGTCCGGGCCCGGCAGGAAGCCGAATCCAAGGAGGTCCCCAGTGGCGTCTGACTCTGCCGGCAGCGTGCAGCCGTGCGTCCTCGAACATGTCACCAAGAAGTTCAAGGTCCGAAGCCGCGATCGCCGCGAGCGCCGGACGGAATTCGTCGCCGTCGACGATGTCTCGTTCACCATCGAGCCGGGCGCCGCGGTGGCCCTGGTCGGCGCCAGCGGTAGCGGAAAGTCGACCATCGCCACGATGATCACCGGCGCCCAACGGCCGACATCGGGGTCGATCAACTACGGCGAGATCGCCGTGCACAGCCTGCGCTCGGGCGGCCTGCGGCGCTATCACCAGGATGTGCAGATGGTGTTCCAGGATCCGTACGGAGCGCTTAATCCCCTGCACACCGTCGCCTACACCCTGCAGCGGCCCTGCCGGAACCTGCTGGGCCTGTCCGCGCACGAGGCGGACAAACGCGTCCAGGAGTTGCTCGAGCAGGTCGGGCTGGCGCCGGCGACGCAGTTCGCGCCGAAGCTGCCGCACCAGCTGTCCGGCGGCCAGCGCCAGCGTGTCGTGATCGCCCGCGCGCTGGCATCCAATCCCGGTCTGATCGTGGCCGACGAGCCGGTCTCGATGCTCGACGTGTCCCTGCGGGCCGGCGTGCTCCGACTGCTCGCCGAGCTGCGCGAGTCCCGCGGGCTCAGCCTGCTCTACATCACCCATGACCTGCTCAGCGCCCGCGTCGTCACCGACCAGATCCTGGTCCTCAACAAGGGGCGGGTCGTGGAATCCGGCGTCACCAAGGACGTTCTGCAGAACCCGACCGACGAGTACACAGTTCAGCTGCTCAACGCGATTCCGCATCCCTTCGCGGCCGCGTCCTGACCTTCCAAGGAGCTCAAATGCGCAAATGCCTTTCCGCGGTGGCCGCGGCTGCCGCCGGCCTGCTCGCCGCGACAGTGGTGAACGTCCCGGTGGCCCAGGCCCACACCAGCAAGACGAGTGGCTTGAGCGGCCGGCAGCAGGCGAACCTGCGCCAGATCGCGCGGGACACCTGGCGGTTCTTCGAGACCGACGTCGACCCCAACACCCACCTGCCGCTGGACAACGTCGGTCCCGGCTCGACCCGCGGCAACTACACGTCCTCGGCCAACATCGGCGTCTACCTCTGGTCGGTCGTCGCGGCCCACGACCTGCACTTGATCAGCGGGCCGGAGGCGACCGCACGGGTGCGCAGCACGATGCTGGAGGTGCAGCATCTGCAGCGCGGCCACGGCTTCCTCTACCAGTGGTACGACACCACGACCGGCCACGTGATCCTCAACCCCGGTCAGGGTGACTGTGCCCAGGTCGGCGGCACGACCGACAACTGCTCGTTCCTGTCCGCCGTCGACAACGGTTGGTACGCCTCCGGGCTCGTGGTCGTGCGGCAAGCCCTCCCCGGCGCGGCCGCCTTGGCCACGCAGCTGCTCAACGAGACCGACTTCTCGATCTTCTTCGACGCCCGCGCGCAGACCGACTGCAACGTCAACGCCGCCATCGACAACCAGCCGACCGGACAGATGTACGGCGGGTACTACGCCGGTGTCGGCCCGGCCGGCTACCACAACGGCGCCATCTACAGCGACCCGCGGATCGCGATGTACCTCGGCATGGGCCTGCACCAGATGCCCGGTGACGTGTGGTGGCGCACCTGGCGGGTGCTGCCGCCGAAGCGGTGCGCCAGCGACCCCGACTTCTCGTGGCAGGGTCAGCCGCAAGGCCCCGACACCGGGTACTGGACGACCATCACCGACCCGCTGTCCGGCAAGCAGTTCCCGGTCTGGGAGGGCCACTACACCTACCCCGGCACGTCCTTGAAGTTCCTGCCGACCTTCGCCGGCGGCATGTTCGAGGCGCTGATGGCGAACGAGGTGGTCCCGGAGACCACGTGGGGGACACGGAACTTCGGGCTGGCCGATGTGCGCGCCGCGCAGGTGCAGATCAAGTACGCCACCGAGCAGCTGCACTACCCGGTGTGGGGGATCTCGCCCTCCAGCACACCGGATGACACGGGCGGCTACAACGCCTACGGCGCCGACGGCGCCACCTTCCCGCCCGGCCAACAGCTCGCGCAGTGCGGGACGTGTGCCCCCGAGACGGCCGTGACCCCCCACGCCTCGTTCCTGGCGTTGGACGTCGCCCCGCAGCAGGCCTACGCCAACATTCAGCGACTTCGCGCCCTCTACCCGGATGTCTACACCGCCGACGGAGGTTTCTACGACGCCGTCAATCCGACGACCGGCTCGGTCGGGCACCGGCGACTGGTCCTGGACCAGTCGATGATCATGGCCGCGCTGGACAATGCGCTCAACGGCCGGCGGATGCAGCACTGGTTCGCCGCGGATCCGACCGCGAATGCCGCACGGCAGGTGCTCGGCGTCGAGACGATGTCCCTGGGCTAGGTCGCCGTCGGGGCGCCCGGCCTCCGGGCGCCCCGTCGGGGCCAAGGTCCTGACTTCGGCGAACCGCTCGCCGGCGGCGGTCGGTCATGCCTACCCTCGTGGGCATGCTGCGAGTGCTGCTGGTCGACGACGAGCCCGACATCCGGCTGGTCCTGCGCACCGCCCTGCGGCTGCGCTCGGGCATCGAGATCGTCGGCGAGGCCACGACCAGCTTCTCGGCGGCGGAACTGGCCACCGAGCAGGCGCCGGACCTCGTCGTTCTGGACCTCGGTCTTCCCGACAGCTCAGGGTCGGACAGCTATGTACAGGTTCAGGCCGCGGCGCCGGGATCGAAGTTCGTGATCTACAGCAGCTCCGACGCCGAACGCGAGTGGTTCCGCACGCACGGCGTCGACTTCGTCGGCAAGAACGGCGACCTGACCGAGCTCATGGACGTCGTCGGCAAGAGCGCATAACCGGCGCGCTGCCCCTAGCCGCGGTGACGTCCGGCCAGGTGGTCGGCGAGGTGGCCGGTCACCTCGCGCGCATCGACCTCGATGCCGGAGATGAACGTCGACCGCCGCCGCCGCAGTACCGGCAGCCCCAATGCGTAGAGGCCGGGGCTGGGCAGCACGCCCCCCTCGTGACGCAGCCGGCCTTTCTCGTCGACGACGGGAACGTCGAGCCAGCTGTAGTCCGGTCGGAACCCCGTCGCCCACAGGACCGAGCGGATCTCCCCGCTGCCCAGATCGAGCTGCAACCGCGGCGCCGTTGGTGCCTCGGTGGCCGCGAACCGCTCCGGGGGTCCGACCTCGCCGTCGCGCCCCGATGTCACGGCCCACGCATCGAAGGTGTCGAGCAGGCGCCGCATCTTGAGGTCGGCCAACGCGAAGACGTTGCGCAGCCCACCGGAGAACAGCGCCCGCCCGTCGCGAACGGCGGCCCACCGCCCCACCAGCTCCACACCCATCGCCGCGAGTGCGTTCAGGTCCAGCGTCATCCGCTGCGGTGTCCCGACCAGCTGAGGGGCAGGCAGGCTGCGCGCGCGCACGAGGTCGTCGACCTCGTCGTAACGCTGGTCCCACACCCCCGACGCATCCATCCACCACAGGACGTCGCGGCCCCGATAGGTACGGGGCAGGCGCACATGCTCGCCGACCGAAAGGACCACTGGCCGGCCCGACCGCCTGAGCTCGGCGGCCAGCTGCACGCCGGTCGCGGACGCGCCGACCACGAGTACGTCGCCCTCGGGCAACTGGTCCGGTTCGCGGTAGTCGAACGCCGTGAGCTGCTGGACCCGGTCCGGGACCGACGCGCTGAAACCCGGGACGGTCGGCCGGTTGCAGGCGCCGCTGGCGATGACGAGCGTGCGGCATTGGAGCTCCCCGCTGCTCGTCGTGACCCGGTAGCCGTCGTCGGTGCGTCCCACCGACGTGACGTTCGTAGCGGTGCGGACCGGGGCCGCCGAGACCTTGGCGAAGCCTTCGATGAAGTCGATGACTTCAGGCATCGACATGTAGCCGTCGGGGTCAGGCCCCTCGTACTGGTAGCCGGGTAGGCGGCTCTGCCAGTTCGGTGTGAGCAGCCGCAACGAGTCCCAGCGTTCGCGGCGCCACGAATTCGCCACTTCGCCGCGTTCGAGTACGACGTGGTCGATCGACCGGTCGCTCAGGAAGTGGCTCGCGGCCAGGCCGGCGTGACCGGCCCCGATGACGACCGTGGTGGTGCGTTCGATGGTGCGGCCCTCAGACGACCTCGACGGTGACATCCGTCGGATTGGTGAGGGCGTCGAAGACGGCAGAACGCTTCTGCGACTGCGCGACGAGTGCCTCGATCTCTTCCTTCGATGCGTCGGCGTCGATCTTGAAGGAGACCTTGATGTCGTTGAAGCCGTTGCGAACGTCGCTGTCAACACCGAGGATGCCGCGGATGTCGTGATGGCCCTCAACCGTCGACTCGACCGAGCGCAGCTGGATGCCGCGGTTCTGCGCCACCGAGGCAACGCCGGCGGTGAGGCAGCTCGTCAATCCCACGAGCAGGTACTCGATCGGGGTGATGCCGTTGTCCTCCGCCGCGAACACGGCCGGGTGGTCGGCGTCGAACACCGTTTCGGCCTTGTGGCTCTGCTCCTCGCCGAGACCGAAGAAGTTCTGGATCGTCGTCGTGCTGTGCACGCCGTTGCGCCAGGAGGACGATGCGCGCCAGGTGAACTGAGCGGCCTCGGGGGCGCCCTTGAGCACCTCGCGGGCGTCGAGCAGGGCCTGGACGTTGACACCGTTCGCGACTGCTGTCATGTGATTGCTCCCCTTGATCGTTTTGGTAGTTTCCCTATGAAGATGACCGAGAATACACGCGCGGCACCGGCTACGATGCCCGTTATGGCGAGGCCAGATTTGACGCCCGCGCCGGGCTCGGTCGGCACTGTCGAAACGCAATACGTCGAATTGCCCAAGCCGGTTCCACTCGATTGCGGGCGGGAATTGAGCCGGGTCCGCGTCGCGTACGAGACATATGGCGTCCTTTCCCCCCAGCGCGACAACGTGATCCTGGTCTGTCATGCGCTCAGCGGCGACGCGCATGCGGCCGGCTTCGCGCAGACACCGCCCCCGGAGAGCACCCGCGACGGTTTCGCGGCCGACGACCGCGACGGTGGGGCCGGATCGCCCGCCAAAGGGCTCGGCTGGTGGGACGGGATGATCGGACCGGGCAAAGCTTTTGATACCGACCATTTCTTCGTCGTGTCGACGAACCTGCTCGGTGGTTGCCGGGGAACGACCGGCCCCTCGTCCGTCGCTCCGGATACCGGCCGGCCGTACGGTTCGGACTTCCCGGTGATCACCGTCGCGGACATGGTCCGCACCGAGCGGGCTTTCCTCGACGAACTCGGCATCGGCCGGCTGGCCGCCGTGGCCGGCGGCTCACTGGGCGGGATGCAGGCCTTCGAATGGGCTGTCCAGTTCCCCGACCAGGTGGACACCGTCGTGGCGATCGCCAGTACGCACGCTCTGCACCCCCAGGGCATGGCCTGGAACTCCATCGCCCGTGACGCGATCATGCGCGATCCAGCCTGGCAGGGCGGCCACTACTACGGCACCGGCCGCAGCCCCGACGCCGGTATGGGTGTCTCGCGCATGGTCGGCCACATCACCTACCTGTCGGCTCCGGCGCTGGACGAGAAGTTCGGCCGCCGGCTCCAGTTCGCCGACGACATCCGCTACACGATCACCGAACCGGAGTTCGAGGTGGAGAGCTATCTCCATCATCAGGCCGAGTCCTTCGTCAAGCGCTTCGACGCCAACACCTACGTCTACACGTCGCGAGCATTGACGTACTTCGACCTGGCCCGCCAGTACGGCGGCGGCTCGCTCGCGCAGGCCCTCGAAGGCGTGATGGCTCGAACCCTGTTGATCGCGTTCAGCTCTGACTGGCTCTATCCACCAGCGGCGTCGCGCGAGATCGAGCAAGCCCTGAAGGGACTCGGCAAACCGGTCGAGCTCCACGTCATCGACGCCCCGTACGGCCACGACTGCTTCCTGCTGGAGGAAGCGCGGCAGACGCCGATCATCCGTCGCTTCCTGGGCGCGAGCCAGGATGGCCACCCGACATGAGGAAGATGAGTTCGTGACCCACATCGCCGAACAGGCCCACGACTTCGGATTCGAGACTCGCCAGTTGCATGCCGGGCAGCGGCCCGACCCGAACACCGGCGCCCGCGCCGTTCCGATCTTCCAGACCACGAGCTATGTGTTCGAGGACCCGGAATCGGCGGCCGCGTACTTCAACCTGCAGGAGTACGGAAACACCTACTCGCGGATCATGAATCCCACGGTGGCCGTCTTCGAGGAGCGGGTGGCGAGCCTGGAAGGCGGCGCCGGTGGCGTCGCGTTCGCAAGCGGCATCGCGGCGCAGGCGGCCACCCTGTTCACGCTGCTCCAGCCGGGCGACCACCTCGTCGCGTCCTCGGCCCTCTACGGAGGGACGGTAAACCAGTTCAAGCATTTCCTGCGCAAGATGAATGTAGAGCTGACCTGGGTCGACCCCGACGACATCGAGGCGTGGCGGCGCGCCGTCCGCCCGAACACGAAGGCGTTCTTCGGCGAGACGATCGGCAACCCCGGCGGCAACGTCCTCGACATCGAGGCCGTCGCCGCCATCGCGCATGAGCACGAGTTGCCGCTGATCGTGGACAACACCTTCGCGACTCCTTACCTGTGCCGGCCGCTCGAATGGGGCGCCGACATCGTCGTGCACTCGGCGACCAAGTTCATCGGCGGCCACGGCACGAGCATCGGCGGCGTCGTCGTCGAGGGCGGCACCTTCGACTGGTCGAACGGGCGCTTCCCGGTGATCGCGGATCCGTCGCCGGCGTATCACGGGCTGCAGTTCCACGAGACGTTCGGGACGTACGGCTTCCTCATGAAGCTGCGGGCCGAAACCCTGCGCGACCTGGGCGGGGCAATGTCACCGTTCAACGCGTTCATGTTCCTGCAGGGACTCGAGACGCTGTCGCTGCGCATGCAGCGCCATGTCGAGAATGCGCTGGCCGTCGCCACCTTCCTCGAATCGCACGAACTCGCGTCGAACGTGAAGTACGCCGGTCTGCCGGGCAGCAGGTATCGGCCGTTGGTCGACAAGTACCTGCCGCGGGGGGCCGGCGCGGTGTTCTCCTTCGACTGCGAGGGCGGGCGGACTGGTGGCCAGGACCTCATCCGGGGCGTGACACTGTGGTCGCACCTGGCCAACGTCGGGGACGCGAAGAGCCTGATCATCCATCCCGGCAGCACGACGCACCGCCAGCTGAGTGACATCGAGTTGCAGGCCGCGGGGGTCGGGCCCGGAACGGTGCGGCTCTCGGTGGGCACCGAATCGGTCGACGACCTAATCTGGGACCTCGAACAGGGATTTGCCCGGGTCGCCGCGACCGTCGCCGAGACGGCGGTGACGGCGTGATCGATCTGGCGCGCTACCAGGACCCACTCACCATCCAGCGGGTCCTCAATACGTCGCGCACCATCGCGATCGTCGGCCTGTCCGGCAACGAGCTGCGGGCGAGCAACTTCGTCGGCTACTACGCGAAACGCCACGGCTATCGGGTCTTCCCGGTGAATCCGCGAGAGAGCGCGATCCTCGGCGAGCCGTCTTACCCGACTCTGCAAGACGTGCCCGAGCCGGTGGACATCGTGAACGTGTTCCGCGCACCCGACGCGCTGCCCGACATCGCCCGCGAGGCGGCGGCCATCGGCGCCGGCGCGCTGTGGTGCCAGTTCGGGGTCATCAACGAAGAGGGTGCCCGGATCGCCGAAGAGGGTGGCCTGTCAGTGATCATGGACCGGTGCCTGAAGGTCGAGCACGCGCGCTACTTGGGGCGCATGCACTGGCTCGGCTTCAACACCCAGCGCATCACTTCCGTGCGCAGCGCACTGCAGTAGCCGGCCGCGCCGTCAGGCGGCGCGGCCGGCGAGCTGAGGTCCGCACCACGCCGCCATCGGGGCGTTCAGGTGTTTTTCGAGCGTCCGGTCAGCGTGTCGCGCAGCCGGTCGACCAGGCCCACCCCGGGACCGAGCGCCTTGTGGAACAACGCGCTGTGCGGCGCGGCCGGGTGCGGCCGGGTGGGCGCCAACTTCTTGGCCGTCTCGACCTTCTTGCCGATCGCAACCAGCTCGTCGTGCGGGATGGTCGCCCGCAGCTGCGGGAACTGGTCCTTCTCCTCGTCATCGATGTGATCGCGAAGGATGGCCTCGAGGTGGCTGAGGCCGTCGAGGAATGCCGGTTCGGCCGTGTCGGCGCTCTCGAGAACCTTCATCGCCTCTTCGAGTTCCTGATGTTCCTTGACGTCGTGCTCGACCGCCGCGTCGCCATCGGGCATGTGCTTGCGCATGGCGGGATACACGTACATCTCCTCGGCCACCGAGTGACGCATCAGCTCCGCGATCACCGTGTCCGTCATGTCGCGCCGACCGGCCGGGTCCGCCGCCGGGATGTCCCGGACGAGCTGGAGCACCTCTTCGTGGTCACTGGTCAGGATGTCGACGACGTCGACGTCGCCCGTGGTCGTGGTCATGTGAACTCCTCGGGAACCGGGGGTTGTCGCTGTGACTCGGACATACCCCGAAGCGTGGCGGGCTATGCGTCGCGATGATCACGGGCCCGGAAACGCTGCCTTGAGCCCGGTGGCCAGGCGCTCGTCGCCGAACAGGTCGATGGCGGCCTCGTCGGCGCGGCCGAGCAGATGGGCGAGCAGCGCGCGACCCGGCCCTCGCAGCGCGCAATCGGCCTTCGCGTGCCCGTCGGTGACCCAGGCCTGTTCTGAGTCGGCCTGCACCGTCCACTCCCCCGGCCCATCGGTGCGGTGGAGGTGCCAGGATCCGCTGAGCGAGCGGTCGGCGTCCGGGCGTGCGCGCAACGCCGGCAGGAGGCGGACCAAACCTGGCAGGTACAGCTCGACCAGCGCCGGCGGCCACTGTTCCTGGCCGTATGCAAGGTCGAGGTCGACGTGGTGCACCTCGACGTCGAGCCAACGCTGAAGCAGGATCTCGCGCACCGGCACCGGCCCGCGGCGGGTCTGGACCATTCCGTCCCATGCCGTGGCGGGCAGCCGGTCGAAGAGGTCGTCGAGCCGGGCGCAGGTGGCCGCCACCTCGGCCACCAGTTCGGCGGCCGGGCGCCCCGCGCCGGATTCGATCTCAGCTTGACGCTGAGCCTCCTCACCGGGATACATGACGGCGTCGCCGCCGGCGAGGACGCCCTCGATGCCGCGAAGTTGCGCCTGTCCACCGAAATGCAGATGAGCCACGAGCATGTCCCGCGTCCAACCGGGCAACCGGCACGGTTCGCGCAGCTGGTCGTCACTCACCCCGGCCAGGGAGTCGAGCAGCCGCGCGTGGCTCGCCGACAGCTCGGTGGCGTGCTCGTCCGCGCCCATGGCCACGATGTTAGCCAGCGGCCGGCCGCTGGCGGGCCTTCAGTTGCGGCGGTTGCGCCGGTCCCGTCGTTCGGCGATGCGCTCCCGGCCCTAGTGGGTCACGCCCTGTCGGTGGCCGGACTAATGCGAGCGGATCCGGGCGGGCAGGCTGGCGCCGTAGCCGGCCTGCACCGCTCGCCGGTCGGTGTCGACCTGGATGATGACGAGGCTGAACATGAAGATCGCGCCACCGAACGTCAGACCGGTGAGCAGCCGGACACCGAGTGACGACGGCATGAGGACCATGTACAGCACGAAGATCGGTACGACGACCAGAGCCGTCCGGGCGAAGTGACGCACCAGCCACGTCCGGCAGATCACATCGTGCAGGACCCACGTGCTGTACCGCCGCGGCAGCGAAACCGAGGGAGTACTTCAACAGCAGAAACAGGGTCGGACGCACCCTCGTCCGCCGAAGATGATCGCGTCGATCGGGACGCCCTTGGGGTTCTCGAAGTCGGTGGCGATGTTGGGCACGTTGGCCAGGGTGGTGGTGAATCGGCTGTTGGGGTGCGCCCACGGGTCGTTCTCGCTTTCGGCAGGACGTTCGACGATGAGCCGGCCCGTCCAGTCGCGCCAATCAGCCCTGTCCGCCGGTGGTGCCGACGTCTTGCCCTCCCACCAGACATCCTGGGTGGCGTCGTTGTACGCAACGTTCGTGAACAGCGTTCCGGTGCCGGAAGCGATTGATTCGAGTGCCGTCGGGTTGGTGACCTCGTTGGTGTCCTTCGCGACGCCGAACACCCCGAACTCCGGGTTGATCGCGTAGATCCGGCCGTCCTCCGGGTCGACCCGCAGCCACGCGATGTCATCGCCGTAGAACTCGACGTGATAGCGATCGCCGAGGGCATCCGGAGCGAGCATCATGGCGAGGTTGGTCTTTCCAGACGCGCTCGGGAAGCCGCCGCAGACGTGGTAGGTCCGGCCCGTCTGCTTGTCCTGGATGCCGAGGAGCATGAACTGCTGGGCGAGGAACTCCCCCGACGCCCAGCCGTCGTAGGCGGCCTGGCGCAAACCGTGTGCGATCTTGCCGAGTAACGCGTTGCCGACGTAGGACGAGCCGAAATGCAGGATCGTCCGCTCGTCGGCGAGGGTGACGAAGTAGCGCTGGTCGTCGGCGGTGCCCTGAGCGAGGTTCTCGAGATCGCCGGTGACGTGCACGGCGCGGACGAAGCTGTCTTGGTCGGCGAGACTGTTGATGTGCTCGACCCCGACACGGGCCATCCGGATCATGTGAAGGGCGACCGTGCGGTGGTCGGTGAGCTCGACGCCCGCAGCGTAGGCCTCGAGGGGTGAGCCGGGCGGTGCCATGAGGTAGGGGACGACGTACATCGTCTTGCCCTTCGACGCGCCGCGCATCCGCTCTTCGAGCAGCGGCCGCATCTCCGACGCCGGACGCCAGTTGTGGTAGCAGCCCTTGTCGGCCGGATTGCTGGTCGCGACGATCGTGCGCTCTTCGGAGCGGGCCGTGTCCTTCACGTAGCTGCGGGAGTAGTACCGGCCGTCGCCGGCCGGCAGGATCTCGCCGGCGGCCAGTGACTTTTCGATCAGCCGCGGGTCGTCCGACGCGCTGACGACCTCGACCCGGTCGGCGCCGGTGAGTTCGGCCCAGTGGCGGACGTATCGCGGACCCGGACGTTGCTCAGCCCGGCGGCCTCGAGGACGCCGTCAACGTCGTCCACTGATCTACCCATCTACCCGACGAATCGTGAAGTAGTCGTGCGGACCGATGCTAACGACGCTGCTTGCCCGGCTGGGCACCCTCCCGTCGCAGTGTGACGTGACCGGGCGGCCGCCGTTCAGCGCGCCGGCAGGTGCTGGCGCATCCGCCCGATCAGCTGCTCGAGACCGCGCAGCGGACGCACCATCACCGTGAAGCTGGTCAGCCGGTCGGCGGTGTTCCACTGAAGCAGGTCGACGCCGTGGACGATGATGCCGTCCAAATCGGCCTCGAACTCGAGTACCGCGCTGGACGAGTCGTACCACTCGCGGACGTAGCGAACCGTCGGGCCCAGGACGGCGAGCGCGGCGGTGAGGTACGCCGTTGCCAACGCGATGCCCTCTTGCGGTGCGAACACGGCTGGGGACCGGAACACGACGTCATCGGCCAGGAGACCGTCAAGCAGCCCCGGGTCCTTCGCCGTCACGACGCGATGCCACGCCCGGAGCGCGGCCGGCTCGTCCGACATGGCTGGCACTCTTCCCGAACTTCCCCCCGCGAGCAATCAAGACCGGACGCGGACCGATCACACGGCGCCGGCGCCCACGACGACGCCCAGGGGGTTGGTGAATTTCCAGCTCCAAGTGAACCGCGACCGCGCCACGGGCGTATCCGTGCGTAGAGGCACCCGTTCGGGTGGTCTTCGACCAGAGGTGAGGTAGCAGATGTCAGGCTTCGGTGTCAGCAAATTGGGCTTGGGTGCCGTAGGAGCCAGCGCCGTGGTGGCGCTCGTCGCCGGCTGCGCCAGCAGCTCGCATTCGGGAAACCAGGCGGGCGGAGCATCCGGAGGCGCCCAGAAAACGGCGAGCGGAGCCAGCGGCCTGAAGACCAGGTCGACCTCCATCGGCACCGTGCTCGTCGACGCGTCCGGGCACACGGTGTACGAACTCGTCGGGGACTCGGCCGCCAAGCAGACCTGCGGTGGTGGCTGTTTGGCCATCTGGCCGCCGGTGATGACGACTGGCACCCAGACGGTCGTGAACGGTCACCCCGCGTTCACCTATGTCGGGGACAAGTCACCCGGACAGACGAAGGGGCAGAACCTGACCGATCAGTGGGGCCGGTGGTTGGCTCTCGGCGCTGACGGTAACCCGATCAGCGGCGGGGGCAGCTCGAAGGCACCGGGATCGAATCCGTCCGCGAAAAAGTCCAAGGCTCCCAGCGGCGGTGGACCCGCGTTCTGACGACGAAACGCCGAGGGGAGCCAACGATGTTGCAGAAGACCGGCGGTGCCATTCCGCCTAGTGCCACTGTCGACACGAAGGCGGACGTCGACACCCAGACGGCCGGCCGAACGGTGCGGTCGCGGCTCGCGTCAAGGGTCTATCTCCCCGCCCTGCTGATCCCGGCAGTCGCCGTGTTCCTCATCGGGGCCGGCTGGGCGACCGGCTGGGGCGGGGTTGACTTCGCGCATTCCCTGTCGGCCATCCGCCTGGTGACGGTCGGCCCGCTCGCTGTTGCACTGATCGGCGTCTTCCTCCTCGCCGAGCGGGTCCGTCCTGCGCAGGTGCGGCCGCTTGTGGCCCGTGGCCATCGCCACGACGTGCTCTTCACCGTCCTCAACGTCGTCGTCGTGCTGCCTCTGGTCACCGCGTTGACCCTCTCGCTCTCCGACGTGGTGCAACGGGTCGCGCCGTGGGTTGTGCTTCCCAGAATCGGGATGGTTCCGCGGTGGGGCGCGATCCTCCTGATCCTGGTGGCGATGGATTTCTGCAACTGGCTGGTCCATCTGGCGAATCACCGGATCCGGTTGTTGTGGCGCTTCCACGAGCTTCACCACTCGCAAGAAGACATGAACGTCCTCACGGTGTTCCGGACCCATCCGCTGATTCACGTCTCCTACGTGCTGGCCGTGGTTCCCGCGCTGGTGCTGCTCGCCAACGGGGAACTGCCAACCCTGCTGCTCGTCCTCTATGGCGGGTCGGTCGCGTTCGCGCACTCGAACACCAACCTGAGCTTCGGGCGGCTTGAACGAGTTTTCGTCAGTCCGAACTTCCACCGGGTCCACCACAGGCTGCGCGGTCCCCAGGACGTGAACCTCGGTTTCACCTTGACGATCTGGGACCAGCTCTCCCACCGAGCGGTGTTGCCCACGCCCGAGACGGCCCGGGCCGATACGGGGTTGCCGGAACGACCGCTGAGGGTCGAGCAGCAGGGCCCTCGTCCGCAACACCTCACCGTCCTCGCCGCGCAACTGGTCGGACCTTTCCGCCCGCTGAAGGAACCCATCGAGCTTCCATCGATCCGGGAAACCGACTGATGACCGACACCGCGACCCGGCATCGCTTCCCGGCGTGGACACGTCTCCTGTTCGGGACGACATCAAGCGGGTCGGGCTTGGACGTGGCGTTGCTGGCCGTCCGCATCGCCCTGGCCTGGATCTTCATCTACTACGGTGCGGCGAAACTGTTCGGGGCGTTTCCGGGAGACGGTCCGCACGGTATCCATCAGACAGCGCTCTTCATGTCCAAGACGGCGCATCTTCGACCCGGGAAGTTCTTCGCCGTAGTGGGCGGGCTGATCGAGTTGGGCGGCGGGCTCGCGATGGCTGTGGGTTTCTGTACCCGCCTGGCCGGGTTGGCGCTGTTCGGCGACATGGTGCTGGCGACGATCACCGTCAGCTGGGCCACCGGAATCAACTCGACGAGCAACCCTCCTGGTTACCAGCTGAATCTCGCGGTGGCCGCGTTGGCCGTTGCCACGGCACTTGCCGGAGCCGGTCGCTTCAGCATCGACGCCCTGATCGCCCGCTCAGTCGATCAGCGACGACGCGTTGAGTCATTGAAGGGTGACTCCGCGGACACCAGGCCCGCGTAGACCAGCGCTGGGATGTCGAAATGACGGCGACGGCCGCTCGTCACACACCCGCGACCCGCCGGCTTCTGAGGGTGGGCGCCAATCTTGTCGGAGCCGGCAGCGCCGCTGTCTTCTCCTATTCGTTCCTGCAGTACTACATCCAGACACACCGCCTTATCGGCATCGTGTTCTTCGCCCAACAGACACTCGTGGCCCTCGCCTACCTGATCAGGCGGTCCGCTCGATTCGTCAGCCGCCGCCTGGATGACTGGCTCCTCGCGTTCGCGGGCACATTCATGGGTGTGCTCTTCCGGCCAGAGGGCGAGCACCCGACCTGGGGCATCTGGACAGGCACTGTTTTGCAACTGGCCGGCGTCGCCATCGTGGCGACATGCATTCTGACGCTGGGCCGCTCCTTCGGCTTCGCCGCCGCGGATCGCGGTCTGGTGACACGCGGCCCCTATGCCATCGTGCGACACCCCATGTATGCCTCGTACCTGCTGCTCGACTCCGGCTACCTGCTGCAGAGCCTGTCGGCACGCAACGTTGCCGTCCTC
Source organism: Jatrophihabitans sp. (assembly GCF_046262535.1). Taxonomy (GTDB): domain Bacteria; phylum Actinomycetota; class Actinomycetes; order Mycobacteriales; family Jatrophihabitantaceae; genus Jatrophihabitans. The sequence goes on from NZ_JBHEMO010000033.1 coordinate 27,568, forward strand.
GTGCTCGGGACGCTCGCCAACGCCGGTCGGGCACTGGCCGAGGAGCGCGTACTCGCCGACAACACCGCTTCCCCGACCTATCGCCGCCGCGTTCGCCGACGACTCATCCCCGGGGTGTGGTGACCCGATTCCGGGATCGAACCAGTGACACCTATCGCGTCACCGATCCCGGGATCACGGCGAGCGACACCTCGTTGCGGTCCAGGTCGATCGTCATCCCTTCCCATGCCGAGAAGACCCGGTCCGGCTCGCCCCACAGCTCACGCGCGTCGGCGACGAGACCCTCGAGTTCGTCATCGGTGTGATACGGGTCGTGATGGAACAACACCAGCCGCGCGACCTCGGCCTTGCGTGCGAACGCGACGACATGGCCGATCGCCGAATGCCCCCAACCGCGGTGGCGGTCATATTCCTCGTCGCCGTACTGCGCGTCGTGCAAGAGAATGTCTGCGCCCCGCGCGAGCTCGTAGCCGCTGATCCAGTCCGGGGGTTGGTCGGCGATGTCGACCCCGAGGCTCGGTTCGTGATCAGGCAGGTAGACGACGGACCGCCCGTCCTCCTCCACCCGGTAGCCGACCGTCGGGCCCTTGTGGGTCACCAACGAGGCGCGGAACGTGAGGTCACCGACGACCACCGGCTCCTCCGGCGCGTCGTGGAACGTCACCATCGACGGGAGGTCGGCGAGCCGCACGGGGAACAGCGGAGGCGACATGTACGTCGCAATCCGCTCGACCAGCGGCTGGACGGGCGACGGCGGGCCCCAGATGTGCACCTCCACATCGGGCCGGTACAGCGGGCGGAAGAAACCCAGACCTTGCAGATGGTCCAGGTGGAGATGCGTGAGCAGGAGGTGGATCCGCTTCACCCCCTCGTCGGCCATCTGGACACCGAGCGGGCGGATACCGGTGCCGGCGTCGAGCACGACCACGTCGCCGGTCGCACTGCGGACCTCGACACAGCTTGTGTTGCCGCCGTATCGCATGGTGTCCGCGCCCGGGGCGGCCAACGAGCCGCGGGAACCCCAGACCCGTATCTTCACGACTTCGCCTTCCAGAACACGGCGAGCACACCGTGCATCTGGTCCTCCTTGCCGAACAGCGGGTACGAGGTGCACTCGAACGTTTCGCGTCGACCATCCAGCGTGGTCGCCACGAGCCTCCGGTGAGCGGGCTCGCGATTGATGAACGCGATCCCGGCGGGTGAGTCGCGGCGTCGCAACGGCGTGCCGTCGACGTCGGTCAACTGCAGCATCGCGCCGAACTCGTCAGCGGTCACGGCGCCGAGTTCTGCGTAGGTGCGCCCGAGCATCAGCTCCGCGGCGTCGTTGTAGAAGACGAGCATGCCCGTCGCGTCGAGCAGGAACATCGGCGTCGCCAGGTTGGCCGCCAGCTCGCGGGCGAGGATCAGCGGCAGGCTGCGGGGCGCCGTCCCGATTCCATCGTTCGTCACGGTGCGACGCTACAACCCGACGGGCCCCACCACGATGGACAAACCAACACAGGCAGGCTGGTCACTCGTCCGCCGAACGTGGGCTGATCGGGACCACGCCGATCCGGCAGGATTCGCGTACTTGTGGGCGATACTGGGATTGAACCAGTGACCCCTACCGTGTCAATGCTTTCCCCGGACGGTTGGTTGCGCTCACTGGCGTTGGATATCCCAGATTTCCTGAACCTTCGATGTTGGTTGTCGGCAAGCGCGATGGTTCTTTTCGATTGCGGTGTGGCCCCCATGCGGCCCCGAGCCACCTGCACCCGGCCGGGCCGAGCACCACTAGATGGAAGCCCCCACGTCCGCCATGACGACTCATCGCCCTTCCTCCATGCTAGAAACGTTCCGATCGGACGACCGGCTCGGGACTAAGTCCGGCCGGCTCCGCGACCGCGGCGTGCAGCGCAGAAATGTCCGTCGATCCGCGCGCCAGCGTCGTCGGCCGAGAGGCGCGCAGGTGAGGCTCTAAGG
>NZ_JBHEMO010000034.1:0-28278 GCF_046262535.1 Jatrophihabitans sp.
TCGACACCCTGCGCCAGCGCAGCCGCCATCCGAACATCCATCGCAACCACCATCCCCGCCATGAGCAGCAGCCCACAGCACGTCAGGTGTCAGCGATGTCCCGAGACATAAATCTGTCAGCGAAGTCCTGGGACTCGACACCCGACCGACAGAAACGCCGGGAAAAGCAGGCTGTGGACAGCGGACTTGTCCGCGCCAAACCACGTCATAGCGTGGGGAAGCGCGGACAAGGTCCGGGCAGGAAGCGGGCGGCGACGCCGAGCCGTCAGGAACGGGGGACGAGCGTCAACAGCGTCGCCTCGGGACGGCAGCAGAAGCGGATGGGCGTCCACGGGCCCGTCCCCAGACCCGCACTGATGTGGAAGAACATGTGGTCGTCCCACCGGTGCAACCAGCGGGCCCGCGTGCGCTCGATCCCGCAGTTGGTGACGATCGCCGGCCCGAACGGCACTCGCACCTGACCGCCGTGGGTGTGCCCGGCCAGCACGAGGTCGTAGCGGTCGCGGGCGAACCGCGTGAGCATCGCGGGCTCCGGCGAATGAGTGACGCCGATGCGCACGACGGCGTCGGCCTCGGCCGGCCCGGCCACCAGGCCGTATCGCGCGCGGCGCAGATGCGGGTCGTCCGTGCCGGTCAGGGCGACCCGCTGGCCGGCTGCTGTCGCGACCGTGCGGACATGGGTGAGGTCGAGCCAGCCGGCGTGGGTCATCGCCGCCGCCATCTGCGGCCACGGCAACGGAGCGCCGTGCGTCGACCGTCGAGGCGGGCCGAAGTAGCGGGCCGGGTTCTTCGGCCGCGGCGCGTAGTAGTCGTTGTTGCCCGGAACGAACGCGCCGGGGAACGCGAACAGCGGCTCGAGCGAACGCATGACGGCCGGAATCGCGTTGGCTGCCGACAGCGTGTCGCCGGTGTTGATCACCAAATCGGGACGTAGCTCGGCCAGCCCTCGGATCCATGCGTGCTTGCGGCGCTGACCGGCCGTGATGTGCAGATCGGACACGTGCAGCACCCGCAGCGGCTGCGCGCCCGGATCCAGCACCGGTACCTCGAACCGCCTCACCGTGAACGCATTGCGCTCGATGACTGTGCCGTAGAAGGCGGCGCCGGCTCCGGCCGCAGCCACTGCGGTCAGCCTGCGATGCATCGGCTCAGCCTACGGACAACGCTCGTGCATCCGGTCGGTACCGTCGAGGTATGACCGAGCAGCCCAGCCTCAAGGAGCGCCTGCACAGCGATCTCAACGCGGCGATGAAGGCCCGTGACGAGCTCACGACCGCAACGCTGCGGATGGCGCTGACCGCGGTGACCACCGAAGAGGTGGCCGGGTCGGCCGCGCGACAGTTGAGTAACGACGAGGTGTTGCGGGTGCTCGGGCGCGAGGCGAAAAAACGCCGCGAGGCCGCTGAGGCGTTCGACGGCGCCGGACGCACCGAACTCGCCGAGCGCGAGCGGGCCGAAGGAACGGTGCTCGATCGCTATTTGCCCGCGCAGCTCGGTGATGACGAGCTCGGCGAACTGGTTGCCGCGGCGATCGCCGAAGCCGGCGCCACCACCCCGGGAGACATGGGCGCGGTGATGAAGCTGGTACAGCCGCGAGTCGCCGGCCGGGCCGACGGGAAACGGGTCAGCGACGAGGTGCGCCGGCGACTGGCCTGAGACGACCCGGCCGGCCAACGCCCATCGGGTCAGTGTCCGTGCCCGTGTCCCGGTTTGCTGGACGTGGGCTTCGGGTTGGGAACGCCGCTGGACGTGGTGGCGCGGGCGCCGCCGGTCCTCTTGCGCGGCTTCGGAATCACGGGGATGACGACATGCTGCAGGGTGCCCTTGCTGACGCAGACGGTGATCGTCGTTCCGGCCGCTGCGCGGTGCGGGCCGTACAACCCGACGGTGTCGAACGGCTCCGCGCTCGGACAGGTGAGGTTGTCCGCGGCGTCCAGGCGCACCATCTTGTACCCGGCCTCGTCGAGCTGCCGCTTCGCGTCGGCGAGGCTTTGGCCGGCGATGTCCGGCACCTCGGAGCCGATGTCGTCCGGGTTCGGCCATTCCCATCGGTGGGCGCGCAAGGACGACTGCAACGTTTGCAGCCACACCTTCGCGGCGAAGTCGCCGTAGGCCGCACCCTTCCTCTCCCCGACCAGCCCTGACGACGGCGCGCTCGAGTTGTCGAAGTTGATGACAGCGGTGGATGCGACCAGGTTCGGAGTCATGCCGACGAACCACACGGAGCTGTTGTTCCTGCTGTTCGCCGCGTTGGTGCCCGTCTTGCCGGCGATGATGCTGGGATTGCCGGCGTACCAGTTGTCGAAGACCCCGGCTGACGTCCCGACGCCCTTCGTGTCGCCGGACAGGATGTCGACGGCTTGGGCCGCCACCTGCGGGGCGACGACCTGCACGCCGGCTGTCCGCTTCACGGCGACGGTCTGGCCGCGGCTGTCGTTGATCGACAGGACGGGCGCCGGCAGGTTGTACTTGCCGCCGTTCGCGATCGCGGCGTAGGCGCCGGCCAGCTCGAGCGGGCTCGTCTCGACCGAGCCGAGCACGACTTGCTGGGCGCGGTCCTGGTCGACGATCGTCTGCGCGATCGTGCGCTGCGGCGAGTCCTTGGGGTTGTGCTCCTGCAGGCTGCGCATCCCGAGCTTGGCCATCATGTCGACGATCGGCTGGAGGTTGCAGTCGAGCAGTTCGTCGGCCAGCCCGACGAAGAAGCTGTTCGACGACTTCGCGGTGGCGCTGGCCAGCGACTCGGTCGCGTTGTAGTTGACATTGGCGTCGCCGTTGATCGAGCTACTGCGGGTTGCGCAGTTCTTCGGCTTGAACGTGCCGAAACTTCCGACCGTGGTCAGTTTCCAGTCCGAGGGGACGCCAGTCGACAGCGCGACCAGCAGCGGGAACAGCTTGAAGGTGGATGCCCCCTGGGCGGTGTACTTGGTGAACATCGGCTGCTCGGTCTCGCCGCGGCCGAGCCCGTACCGCTTGCTCGCACCCATGGCCAGCACGTCGCCGGTGTGCGGATCGATCACCGGCTCGACCGCGGTCATCGTGGACGTCGGCGGCACGGACCGGTTGATCTTCGCCTGGATCCGGTTCTGCAGCGTCGGGTCGAGCGTGGTCACGATCTTGAGGCCGCCGGTTTGCAGGTCAGAGGATTTGATCCCGTTGACGGTCTCCAGCCAGTCGGCCACGTACTCGCAGAAGAAGGCCGCGTTGTGCACTGTGGTGCTCGAGTTGGCGCAGCCCTGCTTGACCCGCGGCGGCGACGACGAGGCCAGCGCGACGGGCGTCGCCTTCACTTCGTCGGCCTTGGCCTGGCTCAGCTTGTGGACGGCGACCAGGTTCTGCAGCACCTGGTCACGCCGCTCCTTGGCGGCCGCGCGGTTGAGGAACGGGTCGTAGTCCGACGGTGCGCGGAGCAGGCCGACCAGCAGCGCCGACTCGGCGAGGGTCAGCCGCGAGGCCGGCTTGTTGAAGTAGGTCTCCGCCGCAGTCTGGATGCCGTACGAGTGCTCACCGAAGAACGCGATGTTGAGGTAGTTGTTGAGGATCGTGTCCTTGGATTCGTGCAATGTCTTCTCGATGTAGATCGCGCACTTGGCGTCTTCCATCTTGCGATGCAGGTTGACCGCGATGGCGGCCTGCTGCTTCTTGGGGTCGTTGATCGCCTGGTAGTAGCGCACCTGCTTGACGTACTGCATCGTCAGGGTCGAACCGCCCTGGGTGTCGCCGCCGCTGGTGCTCAGCGCCGACCGGAACAGGCCGCGCAGGTCGACCCCGTGGTGCTTGTAGAACCGGCGGTCCTCGGTCGCGACCAGCGCGTCCTGCAGCGCTTTGGGGATCTGGCTCAGCGGGATGGGGACGCGGTCCTGACTGAACAGGGTGGCGATGATCGTCTTGCCGTCGCGGGCGTACACCGTCGTCTTCTGCGGTGGCTGGCTTTCCTGGAGGGTGCAGTTCGTGTCGAGGAACTTGCCCGCGGCATGGCCGGCGACGACGCCGAGGCCGCCCACATAGGGGAGCAGCAAACCCGCGCCCAGGATGGCCACCGCGAACAGCGAGCCGACGAGCTTGCCCAGCGTTTTCCAGGGGTCCGGACGGTAGGGATCGGCGGCCACGGGATATGAGGGTACGGGGCGGTGCCGATGGGCCGGGTGCGTCCCTCAGGCGCCCAGCAGGCGCCCGATCGTCCGCAGCCCGTCCAGGTCGTGCACGTCGGCGGGCAACGCCGGCACCGAAACCAAAGGCACCTGGGGGTGGGCGGCCGAGAACCGCTTGGTCATCCGGGCGTCGTGCTCGGCGGCCGCGGCGATCTCGTTGTGAACCAGCAACGCCGAGCGCGCGAGGGCTGAGGCCGGGTCGTCGCCCTTCAGCGCGTCGGCGGCGAGTTCGGCCCGGGCGGCGCTCAGCGGCTGGCTGCCCTCGACGGGAACCGCGCGGCGGGTGCGGTTGACCACGATGCCGGCCAGTGGCATCCGCTCGGCCGACAGCCGTTCGACGAAGTAGGACGCCTCGCGCAGAGCGTCTGGCTCGGGCGCGGCCACGACCAGGAAGGCGGTGCCGGGCGTCTTCAGCAGCTCGTAGGTCTGCTGCGCCCGTTCCCGGAAGCCGCCGAACATCGATTCCAGGGCGGTGACGAACGTCGACAGGTCGTTGAGCAAGTCGCCGCCGATCACCTTGGTGAACACGCGGGCGACCATGCCGACCGAGACGGTGACAACCTTCATGTACGCCTTGCCGCCGGCCTTGGCCGGTGCGGTCAGCAGCCGGATCATGCGCCCGTCGAGGAAGCGACCGAGGCGGTTCGGGGCGTCCAGGAAGTCCAACGCCGAGCGTGACGGCGGCGTGTCGACGACGATCAGGTCCCACTCGTTGGTGGCGACGAGCTGACCCAGCTTCTCCATCGCCATGTACTCCTGCGTCCCGGCGAAGGACGACGACAGCGATTGGTAGAAGGGGTTGGCGAAGATTTGTTCGGCTCGTTCGGGCGTGGAGTGCTCGAGCACCACGTCATCGAACGTGCGCTTCATGTCGAGCATCATCGCGAAGAGCTGGCCGCCGTTGCCCGAACCGTTCGTCGCGCCCTTGACCTCACGCGGGGTGTTGTCGAGCTCGGTCAGTCCCATCGACTGGGCGAGCCGGCGGGCCGGATCGATCGTCAGCACCACGGTGCGCCGCCCGGCTTCGGCCCCGATCATGGCGATGGCCGCCGCGGTCGTCGTCTTGCCCACGCCGCCGCTGCCGCAGGTGACCACCACCTTGGTCTTCGGATCGCGGACGAGTGCGGCCGCGTCGAGGGGTGGGTTGGTCCGCGTCACGGCGTCGGCTCCAGAAACCGGGCGGCCAGGTCGCGCAGCTCACCGAGTTCGACGGGCGGGTTCAGGTCGGGCAACTCGACGCGCGGCAGGTCGAGCGCATCGAGCCGGGCCGCGTTCTCCTCCTGGACGTGCTGGCGCTCGAGGTAGGCCGCCATCTCCTGGGCGAGTGCCTTGCCGTGGGCGGCGGGAATGGCCGCCTTCTTCAGGCCGGCCTTGAGCAGCGGCAGGTCGACCTCGCCCTCGCCGCCGACCTGGTCGTCGGTGATCAGGGTCGGCCGCGCGCGGTTCACGATGAGCGCGCCGAGCTGGAAGTTCAGCCGGCGCAGCTCGGCCGCCGCGTCGATCGTCTCCTGGACCGGCATCTCCTCGAGCAGGGTGACGATGTGCACCGCGGTCTTCGGGCCGTGCAGGAGCTTGATGACGCCCTCGCTCTGGTTGCTGATCGGGCCGAACTTGGTCAGCTTGGCGACTTCTTGCGTGGCGTCGAGGAAGCGGCCGATCCGCCCGGTGGGCGGCGCGTCCAACACGACCGCGTCATACACCGGCGAGCCGTCGGCCGCGACCCGCACCACCGCCTCCTTGACCTTGCCGGTGAGCAGGACGTCGCGCAGGCCCGGCGCCAGGGTGGTCACGAAGTCCACCGCGCCCATCTTCTTCAGGCCCTTGCCGGCCCGTTTGAGGCCGTAGAACATCTCGAGGTACTCGAGCATGGCCTGTTCGGGGTCGATGGCCAGACCGAACAGCTGGCCGCCGTTGCCGAGGGTGGTCAGCCGCTCCTCGCTGTACGGCATCGGCGGCATGTCGAAGAGCTGGGCGATGGACTGCCGGGATTCGACCTCGACGAGCAGGACCTTGCGCCCGCCGTCGGCCAGCGCCAGGGCGAGGGCAGCAGCGACCGTCGACTTGCCCGTGCCCCCCTTGCCGGTGACGACGTGCAGACGCGCCTTGGCCGGTATGCCGTCGACGAGCGACGCCGGCGCGGGGCGCGAACCGGGGCGAGACGCTGCGCGCGTGGCGACCATATTGGCCAGCGTAGGAGATGGGCCTGTGCGGCCCGGCTGCGGCGTCGTCGCACAGTGACCCACGGAGCAGATAGCGTCCCGGGCATGACAGATGCACTTGCAAGGCTGCACGACCTGGGCATCACCCTTCCCTCCGTGGTCGCCCCGCTCGCCGCCTACGTGCCGGCCCGGCGCAGCGGCTCCTTCGTCTACACATCGGGCCAACTGCCGATGGTCGACGGCACGCTGCCCCGCACCGGCAAGGTCGGTGCCGACGTCAGCCCCGAGGACGCCGCCGATCTTGCGCGGACGGCCGGACTCAACGCGCTGGCGGCCGTCCACGCCTTGGTCGGGCTGGACACCGTCGTCGGGGTGGTCAAGGTGGTCGGCTTCGTCGCCTCGGCCCCGGACTTCACCGGTCACCCAACCGTGGTGAACGGCGCCAGCCACCTTTTCGGCGAGGTCTTCGGCGACGCCGGCGCCCACGCCCGCTCGGCTGTCGGCGTCGCGTCGCTCCCGCTCGACTCCCCCGTCGAGATCGAGCTCATCGTGGAGGTGCGGTGACGCAGCCGGCCGATGAGGTGCCGGTTCGCGAGGCGGCCACCGTCGTGTTGCTGCGCAACGGCGTCGACGGGGTGGAGGCGTGGTTACTGACGCGCGTCACCCAAATGGCCTTCGCTGCCGGCATGACGGTGTTCCCCGGCGGCCGCGTCGACCCGTCCGACGCGTCGCTGCCACTGGCCGGCGGGGACGTCGCCCTCCTGGCGGCCCGCTTCGGCTGCGACGAGCCGACGGCGCACGCGCTGCTCGGCGCCGCCGTCCGCGAGACCTTCGAAGAAACCGGGGTGTTGCTGAGCGTCCCGGTGGCCGATCTCAGCGATGCCCGGGCTGATGTCGAACGTGGCTTGGTGTCGTTCGGCGACCTCTTGCGCGCGAACGACCTGGCCATCGACGCCCACGCGCTGTACCCCTGGTCGCGGTGGATCACGCCCGCGGGAGAAGCGCGCCGCTACGACACCCGCTTCTTCGTCGGAGCGCTGCCCGAGGCGGCCGAGGCGCAGGACGTGACGACCGAAGCGAGCGCCGCCGCCTGGGTGGCCGTCCGGGCCGCGATCGAGGAGGCGCAGCGCGGGGAACGAAAGATGCTGCCGCCGACCCTCGCGACGCTCGCCTCCCTCGTCGAGTTCGACACGGTGGCCGAGGTGGTCGCGGCGTCGGCCGAGCGCCGCCTGGACCCCGTCCGTCCACAGGTGCGGGTGGGGGACGACGGGTCGGTGGCCGTCGAACTGCCGGACGGGTCCTTCGTCCCCGTACCTCGGAGCATGTTCCGGTGACCGTCTCTCACCCCGCGTACGAGACGGTGCGCCGAGTGACGCCGGTGGCCGCGGTGCTGCTGCAGAGCAATCCCGGTCCGATGACGCTCGACGGCACCAACACCTGGCTGCTGCGGGGGCCGGATTCGGGCCAGACCGTGGTGGTCGATCCCGGCCAGTCCGACGACGCGCATCTCGACGCCCTGTGCGCTGCCGCGCCGTCCATCTCGCTCGTGCTGGTGACGCACGGCCATTTCGACCACAGCCAGGCCGCGGCCGCGCTGCACGACCGGGTCGGTGCGCCCGTGCGGGCCATCGACCCGCAGTACTGCCACGGCGGGTCGGCCCTCGTCGACGGCGAGACCATCGAGGCCGCCGGCGTCCGAGTGCAGGTACTGGCTACGCCGGGCCACAGCGCCGACTCGGCCTCGTTCGTCCTCGGGGAGCGGGACGCGGTGCTGACGGGGGACACGATCCTCGGGCGCGGGACCACGGTGGTCGCGCACCCGGACGGGATACTCGGCGCGTACCTCGAGTCGCTGCAGCGGCTGCAGTCCTACGGCGACGCGGCGGTGCTGACCGGGCACGGGCCTGACCTGCCGTCGATCGCCGAGGTGGCCGCGATGTATCTGGCCCACCGGCAGGAGCGCCTCGACCAGGTGCGGGCGGCGCTGGCCGAACTGGGCCCGGACGCGTCCGCGCGGCAGATCGTCGAGCTCGTCTACGCCGAAGTCGACGAGGCCGTCTGGTGGGCCGCCGAGCTGTCGGTCGAAGCGCAGCTCGACTACCTGCGCATCACGCCTTAACGGGCGCGGCGGGCGAGGCGTTCGCGGTCGAGGATGACGACGCTTTTGCCTTCCAGACGCAGCCACCCGCGCGACGCGAAGTCGGCCAGCGCCTTGTTCACCGTCTCCCGCGAGGCCCCGACGAGCTGGGCGAGCTCCTCCTGCGTGAGGTCGTGGGTGACGCGCAGCTGGCCGCCGTCGATGGAGCCGAACCGCTGGGCCAGCTGCAACAGCTGCTTGGCCACGCGTCCCGGCACGTCGACGAAGATCAGGTCGGCGAGCATCGTGTTGGTCCGCCGGAGCCGGCGGGCGACGACGCGCAGCAACTGCATCGCGATCTGCGGCCGCTCGGTGGCCCACTTCTGCAGCGCCGACTTCGGCAGCTTGGCCAGCCGGGCGTCGGTGACGACCGTGGCCGTGGCCGTGCGCGGGCCCGGGTCGAAAAGCGACAATTCACCGAACTGGTCGGACGGGCCGTAGATGGCAACCAGGTTCTCGCGCCCGTCCGGCGACCGGCGGCCGAGCTTCACCTTGCCGGCCAGGACGATGTACAGGCTGTCGCCGGGCTCGCCCTCGTTGAACAGCACGGCGCCACGCGGCGCCTCGAAGATCTCGAACTCACCGGACAGTGCTTCGACGTCGTCGGGGTCGACGCCCTGGAACAGGCCGGCCCTGCGCAGGATCTCGTCCACGTGTGCTCCTCGTCGCTCGCTCGATGCGAGCCTGGTCACAGTCTGGCGCGGAGTCTAGTGCCATGCCAAAAGGGAGGGCGCGATCAGTTCGACGATCTGCGCCAACCGCGGCGCAGCCGCCCGAGCCCGAGCCGGGCCCGGAACCGGGCCAGGGCCGAATCCGTGCCCTCGGTGACGAAGGCGTCCAGCTCCTCGGGATTGGCGTCGTCGAGGAACTGCTCGATGTCGCGTTCGTCGGCAACCATGCTCAGCGGTTCCTCGACCCGGGCCATGAGCATGACGAAGCCCAGCAGGACGAAGGGGAACAGCAGCAGCGCGAAGCCGATCATGATGCCGTCCATTCTGCCTTACACGCGTGGTCGGCGGACAGTTCTACTGTGGCCGAGTGCGTGAGCGAAGCGAACGAACCATCGGAATGCGGCTCCGCCCGTCAACCGAGCGAAGCGAGGCTTGACGGTGCCATCGAAGACTGCGATCGAAGAAACGCCGCTCGCGCTGACCCGCCGGGCCCGACGCATCAACCGCGAGCTGGCCGAGACGTTCCCGACCGCGCACTGCGAGCTCGACTTCGGCAATCCGCTGGAGCTTTCGGTTGCGACGATCCTGTCCGCTCAGTGCACCGACAGGCGCGTCAACGAGGTCACCCCGGCGCTGTTCGCGAAGTATTGGACGGCGGCCGACTACGCCGCGGCCGACCGCGACGAGGTCGAGCGCCTGATCAAGCCGACCGGGTTCTTCCGCAACAAGACCACCTCGCTGATCAAGCTGGGTCAGGCGTTGGTCGAGCGCTATGACGGCGAGGTGCCGAACCGGCTGGAGGACCTCGTCACGCTGCCCGGCTTCGGCCGCAAGACCGCCAACGTCGTCCTCGGCAACGCCTTCGGCATTCCCGGACTGACCGTCGACACCCACTTCGGGCGTCTGGTGCGCCGATGGCAATGGACGGCCGAGACCGACCCGGTGAAGGTCGAGCACGTCGTCGCCGAGCTCATCCCCAAGAAGGAATGGACGATCTTCTCCCACCGCGCCATCTGGCACGGGCGGCGGATCTGCCACGCCCGCAAACCCGCGTGCGGCGCCTGCCCGATCGCCCGCTCGTGCCCGTCCTTCGGTGAAGGGCCGTCCGATCCCGCGATCGCGGCCACGCTCGTCAAGTCCGAGGAACAGATGGTCGCCTCATGACCGAGGCCGATGAGCTGCCCGCCTGGCTGCGCCCGCTGGCCGAGCGGGCGGTCGAGATCGACGGCAGCGACCTGTCCCGGTTCCTGCCTCCCGACGACGGCAGCGGGCGGGCCTCGGCCGTGCTCATCGCGCTCGCCGACACCGCGCAGGGGCCGGCCGTCCTGCTCATCGAGCGGGCCGCGGACATGCGCACGCACGCCGGGCAGGTCGCCTTTCCCGGTGGTTCCCTCGACCCGACCGACGAGTCGCTCGACGCCGCCGCACTGCGCGAGGCGAGCGAGGAGGTCGGCCTCGATCCGCGCAGCGTCCGGGTCGTCACCGACCTGCCGGCGATCTTCATCCCGGTGTCCGGCTTCGTCGTGACCCCCGTGCTGGCCTGGTGGCAGCACCCGCACGAAGTGGCGCCGGTCGACAAGCGGGAAGTCGCGCGGGTGGCGCTCGTCCCGATCGCCGAACTGGCCGACCCCGCGAATCGGTTCGTGGTCACCCATCCGTCCGGCTGGCTCGGACCCGCGTTCGAGGCCGGGGACCTGTTCGTGTGGGGGTTCACGGCCGGACTCGTCGACCGGCTGCTCGAATTCGGCGGCTGGGCTCAGCCATGGGACAAGTCGGTTACCCGCGAACTGCCGGCCATCTACTACCGGCGCTGAAGGCCGACCGACGCCGCGGCCGGCCGCCCAGCTTGCGCCGGTAGCGTCACGGGCATGGTCAGCCTCCGCCGCGCGTCGCTGGCTGTCGCCGTCCTCGCCCTGCTCGCGGGCTGCTCGAACCGGGAGTCGCCGACGAACAAGCGTCCGCAGGCGGGTACGGCCACGGCCTCGCCGGTCGACGGGGTCCAGCAGATCGTGATGACCTCAGGCGTCGATCTGCGGTTCCACCCGTCGACGCTGGTGGTGCACGCCGGCAAGGTCCGCATCATCCTCGAGAACACGTCGAAGCCGGGCGCCGGCCCTCCGCACAACGTCATCTTCTCGAAGCTTCCCGGCGCCGACGTCCCACTCGCGACGGCGGGCAGCAGCGAGTCGGTGACCTTCACGGCGCCCGCTCCCGGGACGTACAACTTCGTGTGCAGCATCCACATCGCTCAGGGGCAGACCGGAAAGTTGATCGTGAAGTGAGCGGGTGAACCTCCTCGACCTGACGATCGTGCTCGCGGCGATCGCCTATGCGATCGGCGGCTTTCGCAGCGGCGCGGTCGTCGGGGCGTTCTCGCTGCTCGGCTTCTTCGGCGGCGCGGTGCTCGGGGCGCAGCTGGCCAAGCCGCTCGGTTCGCACCTCGCCGACGGCCGGGCGCAGATACCCGTCGCCATCTTCTGCGTGCTCGTCGTCGCGACGCTCGGGCAGCTGCTGGGCGTGTACGTCGCGGGCCACGTCCGGGCCAAGGTCGTGCGGGAGGCCGGGCGGCCATGGGACTCCGGCATCGGTGCGGCACTGGGCGTGCTGTCGGTGCTGCTGGTGGCCTGGATGGTCGCCGTGCCGCTGGCGTCCTCTCCGTATCCGAGGCTGTCCGCCGAAGCGAGCCACTCCAAGATCGTCCGTGAGATCAACGGCGTGATGCCCACCGGGGTCCGGCACCTGTACTCCTCGCTGCGCGGCTTCCTCGACCAGAGCGGCTTCCCGCCGGTCTTCGGTGACCTGCCGTCGACGTCGGTGGTCGCGGTGCCGCCGCCGCCGTCGGATCTGAGCCCCGACGTGCGCCGGCGGGTCGAGATCGCTGCCGACTCGGTGCTCAAGATCTACGGCCAGGCGCCGCAGTGCGGCCGGGGGATCGAGGGCTCGGGCTTCGTCTTCGCGCCGCACCGCATCCTGACGAATGCGCACGTGGTCGCCGGCACCCGCGAGGTCGAGGTCCAGGTGACCGATCACCAGAACCTCGCCGCCCACGTCGTCGTCTACGACCCCGACCGCGACGTCGCCGTGCTCGACGTCCCCGGCCTGAGCGCGCCGGCGCTGCGGTTCGCCACCGCGGACGCGAAGCAGGGCGACCCGGCCCTGGTTCTGGGCTATCCCGAGAACGGGCCGTTCACCGTACGGTCGGCTCGGGTGCGGGCCAGGACGACCGTCGGCGGCACCAACATCTACGGCAACAGCAGCGTCCGCCGGTCGATCTACTCGATCCGTGCGGTCGTGCGGAGCGGCAACTCCGGCGGCCCGCTGCTCGCCGACGACGGAACGGTGCTGGGGATGGTGTTCGCGACGGCCAGCGATTCACCCGACACCGGCTTCGCGCTCACCGACGACGAGATCCGCGACGACGCCGAGCGCGGCCGCACCCTGACGCAGCCGGTGGGCACCCACGGCTGCACCCCGGACTGACCCGGCTTTGCACCTTTCAGGGCGGTAAATCGGGCCGATTTACCGCCCTGAAAGGTGCAAAGCGGGGGTCAGTGGGTCTTGGCCCAGCGGATCAGCTCGCCGCTCACGAAGTCGGGCACCTCGTTGTGCGGATAGTGGCCGACCCCGTCGAGGACGCGCCACTCGTACGGCCCGCTGACGTACTGCCCCGACCCCTGCGCCGTGCGCGGCAGCACGCAGGAGTCGAAGTCGCCGTGCAGATGAAGGACGGGTGCGGTGATCGGGTTGCGCAGCGACGCCGCGTACTGCCGTCCGTCGCTGCGCACCAGCGACCGAACCGTCCACCGGAAGTGCTCGGCCGCGCAGTAGGACACGGGATGGATCCGCATGGCCTGCGCGTAGCGCTCGACCTCGGCGACGTAGCGCGGCGTGCCACGCCACCGCGGCCCTGACCAGCGGTCGTAGAGCTCGCGCACCCAATGCGAGTCGCGCGAGAGCAGGTGCTCGGCCCGGCGCGGCACCTGGAACGTGCGCAGGATGTAGCTCGACGCGTGACGCTGCTGCGACCCGGCGCCGGGCCGCAGTTCATGCCTCATCCGCAGCGGGTGGGCGGCGCCGAGCACCACCATCGAGCGGACGACGCGCGGGTGCCGGGCGGCGATCGTCCAGGCCAGCGTTCCGCCGACGTCGTTGCCGACGATCATCGCGTCCGACTCGCCGAGCGACGTCACCAGCGCGGCCATGTCGGCGGCGAGGGTCATCGAGTCGTAGCCGCGGGGCGGTTTGTCACTGGCGCCGTACCCGCGCAGGTCGACCGCCACGGCACGGTAGCCGGCGTCGGCCAGATCGGTCAGCTGCTGGTGCCAGCCCCACCAGAACTGCGGAAATCCGTGCAGGAGCAGCACGAGCGGCCCGGTACCGAGCTCGGCCACGTGCAGCGCAATGCCGTTCGCCCGCACCATCCGATGGGTCCACGGTCCGTCGACGAGGACGATCGAGCTGTCGGGTGCACCCGGAAGCGGGCCGAACCCCATGCGGGTTCCTACCCCCGCGATTTCTTCAGGTAGTCGACGGTGTCGCGCGTGGACTTGATGGTCCGCCTCGGTGCCTTGACCTTCTTGACCTTCTTGATGCCGATCCAGACGAACAGCCCGACGATCAGCAGCTGGAGGACGAAGACGATCAGGAAGGCCAGCCACCGGTCCAGGCCCAGCGCGGCGATGCCCTCCGCCAGGGTGAGGAAGGCGAAGATCAACGAGAAGACGAGGACGACGGCCGCGCCGGCGAACAGGCCGATGCCGGTGCCGGCGTTCTTGACCGTGGATCGCAGCTCGAGCTTGGCCAGCTCGATCTCGCCGCGGATCAGCGTCGACAGGTGGGTGGACGCGTCCGACACGAGCTTGCCGACGCTCGGCTCGGCCGCGTGCCTGCCGTTGCTGCTCACCGCCGGCGGCTGCTGCCCGCTCGCCGCCGCGGCCGGCTGACTGGTCGCCGCTCGCGCCGCCGTCGCCGCGGCCGATGTGGTGATCGGGGTGGTCGGAGGCTCGGCCCTGCTGCTCGTGCCGCCCGAGGCGTGCCGGGCCGGGCGGGGGGTGGGTTTCGGGGCCGGGCTCGAGCTCGCCGTCACGGGTCGGCTCCTTCGTCTGGGTACTTCAGCGGGACGTGCGTCGTCCGCATCATTCCAGTCTGCTCCGATACGTGCATCAGCTCGCCGCTGATCCGCTCGTTAGCGTGTAGCCGTGCCCGCCGATCCACTCGCCCCGTTGCTCGACCTGCCCGGAGTCGCGGACGGCGTCACCCGCACGCGGGCCGCGGTCGACGCCTTGCTCGCGAACCGCACTCTGCGGCGACGCTCGGCCGACGTCTCGGCCGAATCGTCACTGCGCGGTGCTTGGGCCTCGGCCTGGTTGGCCGGCGACGACGTGGCGCTGGACGACGTCCGCTCGGGCGCGCTGGCCGACGACCCGGTCGTGCAGGGCGCGCTGCGGGCCCAGTCGGAGATCGGCGCGCTGGCCGACACGTGGACGCGAGCCCCCCGGCAGGCACTGGCGCGCCTGCACGCGCTGGCCGCGACCGACCGGCTGCCGGTCGACGACCTCGGGCGCCCCCGGCCGGGGACCGCGGAGCGCCTGGACACGCTCACCCTCGTACTCGCCACCACGAAGGCGCCGGCCGTCATCGTCGCGGGCATCGTGCACGGCGAGCTGCTCGGCCTCGATGCCTTTCCGCCGGCTTCCGGAATCGTCGCCCGGGCCGCCGTCCGGCTGACGCTGGTCGAGCGCGGCCTCGACCCGAAGTCACTGGTCGTGGTCGAGGCCGGCCATCGCGAGCTGCGCTCGTCCTACGACGAGGCTCTTGCCGGCTACCGGACCGAGACGCCGGAAGGCATCGGGCGGTGGCTCGTGCACTGCGCCGACGCGCTCGTCGCCGGCGCCCAGGAGGCCACCGCCATCTGTGAGGCGATCGCCCGCGGGTGATAGTCAAGCTGGACTATCCTCGCACCCATGTCATCGGCTACCCGCCTGCTCGTCCTCGGCGCCATCCGCATCATGCAACCGGTGCACGGTTACGACGTCCGTCGCGAGCTGGTGAGCTGGCGCCTCGAAGAAGTCGCCAACGTCAAGCCCGGCTCCATCTACAGCGCGATGCGCACCCTCGAGAAGGACGCGTGCATCGCCGTCCACTCCCGCGAGAGCGACGAGTCGCGGCCGGAGCGGACGACCTACGTCCTCACCGGCGAGGGTGAGAAGGAGTTCGGACTGCTCCTGCGTGAAGCGTGGTGGACGGTCAAACCGCCGGCCGTCCCGCTCATCCCGGCGCTAGCGCTGCTTCCGTTCTTCCCGCGCGAAGAGCTGGTCCGCGCCCTGCACGCCCGGATCAGCCTGCTCGACGCGTCGCTCGAGTCAACGGCGTTCATGCGCGCCTCGATCAAGGACGGCGCCGACGGCGCCGACGGGCAGGTGCCCGAGCACGTCCGCGAGATCCTCGACTTCCTGTCCGCGCACACCCGCGCCGAACTGGAGTGGACCCGCGGCTTCCAGAAGCGGGTCCGCGACGGCGCGTACAAGTTCGAGGGCGAACCCGGTTTTCCGCCGCTCGGTCCCGGGCAGGGCGCACAGCGCTAGACGCGCCGCGCGTGTTGTAGTCAAACTTGACTAATGTCGGAGACCTCTGCGAGGCTGCCGCCATGACGGAGAACCCGATGATCACCGCGCGCGGACTGGCGCGCAGCTTCCAGACCAAGTCCGGACCCATCGACGCGGTCAAACCGATCGACCTCGACGTGCGCGCCGGCGAGATCGTGGGCCTGCTCGGACCGAACGGCGCCGGCAAGACGACGACACTGCGCATGCTCACCACGTTGCTGATGCCGAGCGCCGGGAGCGCCACCGTGGCCGGCGCCGATCTCGTCGGTCAGCCGCGCGATGTGCGGCGGCGCATCGGCTACGTCGCCCAGGTCGGCGCCGCACCCAGCGCCGGCACGCTCGTCGGCGAAGAACTGGTGACCCAGGCCCGACTGCAGGGCCTGTCCAAGTCGGCGGCGAGCGAGCGGCTGCGCCAGGTGGCGCCGCGGCTCGACCTCGGCGGGCTCGAGGGCCGGGCGCTGCTCGAGCTGTCGGGCGGCCAGCGCCGTCGCTTCGACGTCGCGCTCGGCCTGATGCACTCGCCCCAGCTAGTTTTCCTCGACGAGCCGACCACGGGATTGGATCCGCAGAGCCGCGCGAACCTCTGGCGGCACATCAAGTCCTTGCGCGATGACGTCGGGCTGACGGTCGTGCTGACCACCCACTACCTGGACGAAGCCGATGCGCTGGCCGACCGGGTCCTCGTCATGGACCACGGGCAGATCGTCGCCAACGACACTCCCGATGCGCTGAAGGCGCGCATCTCCGGCGATGTGGTCACGTTCGGCATCGCCGACGGCGACGACCGGGCGAAGGCGGAGGCGGTCGCGCGGGCCGCGACGGACGTGCGCGAGGTGGTCACCAGTGATTCGGCGGTTCTGGTGACGGTCGACGACGGTGCGGTGGCGGTCGCGCCGCTGCTGCGCGCGCTCGACGCGGCCGGGCTGAGCCCGACGTCCATCACCGTCAACCGCCCGACGCTCGACGACGTCTTCCTGACCCTGACCGGTCACTCACTTCGCGAAGGGAACGAGGTGGCCTGATGATCACCGAAACGCTTGTGATCTTCCAACGGCAACTGCGCATCCTGCTGCGCAACCCCGTCTGGGTGTTCTTCGGCCTGACCCAGCCGATCCTCTATCTGGCCCTGTTCGGACCACTGCTGAAGAACGTCTCGGGCGGTGGGCTGGGCGGCGACGCGGCCTGGCGCATATTCGTCCCGGGGTTGCTGCTGCAGCTGGCGATCTTCGGTGCCGGCTTCGCCGGGTTCGGCATCATCCAGGAACTGCGCGAAGGGGTGATCGACCGGCAGCGGGTGACGCCCGCGCTGCGTACGTCGCTGATCCTCGGTCGCACGCTCAGCAACATGGTGGTGATCGGCGTGCAGGGCATCATCCTGGTGCTGGTGGCCCTGCCGTTCGGGCTGAAGCCGTCGTGGGGCGGCATCGCCTCGTCGCTCGTCCTGATCTGCCTGCTGGCTCTCGGCATCTCGGCCGCGTCCTACGCGATGGGCCTGATCCTCAAGGACGAGGACGCGTTCGCGCCCTTCATCCAGAGCGTTTCCCTGCCGCTGCTTCTCCTGTCCGGTGTGTTGCTCCCGATGTCGCTGGCGCCGGCCTGGCTGCGCCATACCTCCCAGGCCAACCCGCTGACCTACGTCGTCGACGCCACGCGGGCGATGTTTCGCGGGGACTTCGGCGACCACCATGTGTGGGTCGGTGCGCTCGTCACGGTCGGGCTCGGGGCGCTGCTGGCGTGGTGGGGCACGCGCACCTTCCAGCAGCAGAGCGCCTGAGGCGCTGACAGGGCGACGGCGCCGCGAGTTGCTCGAGGCGCCGTCGTCGTGCGCGGGCTTGCGGGTTACCAAGCGTGCCCTCGTGCTGTCAGACGCGGTCCGCAGCGAGGCCGCAGTCCCGCGTCGACTCACCTGTGCGTGGTGGGATCGCCGCGTGGGTGCCCGTCCGTCCGTGCGGGACGCCGTCCGCTGGGGGCTGGACCGCCATCGACGTACGTCGTCCGTAGGCGTATTTGACGCCTGTGACGCGCGTCACGCAAGAGGCGCGCGGCGTGTCACGGCGGGCAATTCGGTCAGGCTCGGTCAGCGCCGGCCGCGACTCGCGGCGCCCGTCGCCGACGTCCGCCGCCGGGCGGTGTACCAAACCAGTCCGGCCGCGGCGACGCCCGCGCCGACGACCGTCGCCGACACGACCGGATGCTCCGGGCGCATACCGGCGATCCGCTCGCGCAGCGGCACGGCGTTGGAGAACGTGAGCTGCGACCAACCGCGCTCGACCGCGATCTTGCGCAGCCCGCGATCGGCGTTGACGGCGAACGGATGCCCGACGGCTTCGAGCATCGGCACGTCGGTGACCGAATCGGAGTACGCGTAGCACCCGGCGAGGTCGTAGCCGCGTTCCTCGGCGAGGTGCAGGACGGCGACTGCCTTCTCCGGCCCGTACGCGTAGCGCTCGATCTCGCCGGTGTACTTGCCCTCGGCGACGACCATCCGCGTCGCCACGACCTCGTCGGCGCCGAGCATGGCACCGATCGGGGCGACGACCTCTTCTCCCGACGTGCTCACGATGACGACGTCGCGGCCCGCTGCCTTGTGCATGGCGATCAGTTCGACGGCCTCGTCGTAGACGATGGGGTCGATGATCTCGTGCAGTGTCTCGGACACGATCTCGCGCACTTGGGCCACGTCCCACCCCGTCGACATGGACGCGAGGTAGGCCCGCATCCGCTCTATCTGGTCGTGGTCGGCGCCGGCGAGGGCGAAGACGAATTGCGCGTAGGCACTGCGCAGCACGGCGCGCCGGTTGATCAGTCCGCCCTGGTAGAACGGCTTGCCGAAGGCGAGCACGCTCGACTTGGCGATGATCGTCTTGTCGAGGTCGAAGAACGCCGCGGTGCGTGCCGGTGGCGGTGCCACGCTCAACCCTCGATTCGCTCGCTCACGGTGGTTGTCTCGGTGCGATTGCTCTGACGAGGATACGGATCGCGCCCCGTCGGCCGTCGCCGCAACTCCCGGAACCGGCGGTCCAATCCGGGCCGCCCGATGTCTGCGGTGGATCTGTCAAGGCGGTCGTCCACACCCACGGACCTCGTCCACAGGTAACTCGCGACGCCGCCGTTCACCGCCTCCGTCCGCTTCGCTGGAGCCATGGGCCAGGTTCTCGCCGTGGTGGGCGGCAGCGGCGGTGTCGGCGCTTCGTCGTTCGCGGCGGTGCTCGCGGCGGTCATCGGCCCGTCGGTGCTCGTCGACCTGGACGTCGCGGGCGGCGGCATCGACGTGGCGTTGGGCATCGAGACCGTGCCCGGAGCGCGCTGGTCGGGACTGCATGTGGCCGGTGGTCACCTGGATCCCGCGGCGCTGGTCGACGGGCTGCCGCGCTGGGGCCCGGTCGCGGTCCTGGCCGCCGATGTCGCCGTCCTCGATCCGGAGGCGGTACTGCAGGTCGTGGCGGCGGCGCGGGCGGTCGGCCCGGTGGTGCTCGATCTGCCGCGAAGCGGCGGCGCCGAACGGGCGGCGGCCTTCTTGCACAGTGATCTCGTCGTCCTGCTCGCTCGAGGTGACGTGCGGGGGCTGGTGGCGGCGAACGCCGTGGCCGCCGCGCTGCCCGAGCTACCGGCCGGCGTCGTAGTGCGCCGCGGTGAGGTCGACGCGGGGCAGGCGGCCCAGATCGTCGGGTGCCCGTTGCTCGGCGCGCTGCCGGCACTGCGCTCGTCACCGTTCGAGCTCGACCCCGGCCGGCTGCCCAGGGCAGCGGCCCGGGTGGCGACTGGCCTGCTGCGCGGCACCGCGCCGATCGGTGCCGACCGGTGAGCACCGGCCCGTATGGAGGCCCTGAGCTGGTCGACCGGGTGCGTCGACGGTTGGCGTCTGGACCCGCGGCTCTCGACGCGGTCGTCCGGTCGGAGTCGAGCGGCATCGTCGACGACGCCGTGTTCGCGGGCCTGCGCGCCGAGGTGGACGCCGAGTTGCACGGCGCCGGACCGCTCGAACCGCTGCTGGCGACACCCGGTGTCACCGACGTGCTGGTCAACGGACCGGACGCTGTCTGGCTCGATCGCGGCGGGGGCATGGAGCGCGCGGCGGTGCAGTTCTCCGGCGAAGCGGCTGTGCGGCGGCTGGCGCAGCGCCTGGTCGCCGGTGCCGGAGCCCGGCTCGACGACGCCTTGCCCTTCGCCGACGCCGTGCTGCCGGACGGCACGCGAGTGCACGCCGTACTGCCGCCACTGGCCGAACACACCACCATCTCGCTGCGCGTGCTCGCGCGGCGCCCGCACGACCTCGACGGGCTGGTGCGGCTGGGCGCGATGACGCCGCTCGTCGCCGACGTCTTCCGCGACCTGGTGGCCGCCCGGCTCGCCGTGGTGATCAGCGGCGGCACCGGGACCGGGAAGACCACGCTGCTCGGTGCGCTTCTGTCGACGGTGCCGCCCGACGAGCGGGTGCTGCTCATCGAGGACGCGCCGGAACTGGTCGTCGTGCATCCGCACGTGGTCCGGCTCGTCGCCCGCGGGGCCAACGTCGAGGGAGCGGGTGCCGTGGGGTTGCGCGAGCTGGTCCGGCAGGCGCTGCGCATGCGGCCGGACCGGCTCGTCGTCGGCGAGTTCCGCGGCGCCGAGATGGTCGAGCTGCTGGTCGCCCTCAACACTGGCCACGAAGGCAGCGCCGCGACGCTGCACGCCAACTCCGCCGCGGACGTACCGGCGCGCTTCGCCGCGCTCGGCGCACTTGCCGGGCTGCCCGGGCCGGCGATGACCAGCCTGGTTGCGAGCGCGGTCGATGTCGTGGTGCACCTGCGTCGCGGCCGGGATGCCCGGCGCACCGTCGCCGAGATCGGCCTGCTCGCCCGGGCCGGAGACGAGTTGGTGGTGGAATCGGCGTGGTCGGCGGTGCGTGGCGACCAGCCGGCCGCCGACCGGCTGCGCCGACTGCTCGCGGCCCGGGCACGCTGATGACGCCGTTGACGTGGTTGGCGATGGCCGTCGCCGCCGCGATCGCGGGCCGAATCTCGTCCTCGTCGGCCCGCATCCGGGCTCTTGCGGCAGCTGGCCGGTTGGCGGCTTTCGAGCCGGACGAACGGGCACCGGTCCGGGCTGCGGCTCGGGTCCGGCTCGGCCGGTGCGGTCGCTGGCTCGCGCCTGTGGTGGTGTGGAGCGGCGTTGCGGTGGTCGTGGCCCTCGCCGGTCCGACCCTCGGCATCGCCGCTTCCGCGGTCGGTTGGACCGCGACCGTGGTCGGTCGGGATGTCGTCGCCGCCCGGGTCGCGGCGGGTCGCCGGCGCGACCTCAGCGCTGCCGTGCGGGTGCTGATCGCCGAGCTCGAGTCCGGCGCGCGGGCCTCGGCGGCGCTGCGGGCAGCGGGCGAGGTCGCGCCGACCTATGGGGCGCTCTTCTCCAGTGCGGCGTCGGCCGCAGCGGGGGCCCACGACGCCGGGACAGTGCTCGTGTCGCACCGTGACACCCGCGGGATCGGGCTCGCCTGGCGCCTCGGCGAGAGCACCGGTGCGGCTCTGGCCGGCGTGCTCGGGCGGGTCGGGGCCGATCTGGCCGACGGCGAGGAGCAGCGCCGGACCGTCGGGATCGCGCTGGCCGGTCCGCGCGCGTCGGCCGCTCTGTTGACGGGCCTGCCGCTGCTCGGCATCGGGTTGGGCGCCGCGATGGGCGCACGGCCGTGGGAGTTTCTCCTCGGGTCGCCGGCCGGGCGCATCGTCTGCTGCGTCGGCGTCGTCCTGGACGCCACGGGCGTGCTGTGGATGCGCCGGATCCTGCGCCGCGCGCAGCGCCGATGACCGGCGCGCTCACCTGGCTGCTCGTCGGCAGCAGCGTGCTGTTCGTGCCATCGCCGCGCCGCCGCGGCGACGGACCAGGCGATGAAGCCGACCGTGCCGCTCGCCGGGGGGCCGCCCGAGCGCGCGCGGCGGTCGGGCTGGCGGTCGGTGCGGCCGGCGCCGGGTGCCTGGCCGCGCTGGGTCTGCGCACCGGCGTGCTCGCGGCCGCGGTCGTCTGCCCGTCGGTCGCAGTCCTCCAGCGATGGCTGCCGCGCCGGCCGAGCCGTCCGGACCTCGACGACGAGCTTCCTCTCGTCCTCGACCTCGCGGCGGCCGCGCTGCGCAGCGGTCGACCGGTTGCCGATGCGCTCGCGCTGGCCGCGCCCGCCGCGGGACCGGACACCGCAACCACGCTGCTGCGGGTTGCCGGCCTGTCACGTCTCGGCGCCGACGCCGCGCAGGCCTGGTCCGGAGTTCCGCGAGCCGGACCCCTCGGCGAACTCGCCGGCGTGGCGGTGCGCAGCGCGGCCAGCGGGATCAAGCTGGCCGCCGCCCTCGAACGGTTGGCGACGCAGCTGCGCGCCGAAGGTCGTGCGGCGGCCGCCGCCCGGGCGGCCCGGTCCGGTGTAACGGCGATGGCGCCGCTGGCGGCCTGCTTCCTGCCGTCCTTCGTGTGCCTGGGTGTGATCCCGGTCATCGTCGGGGTGGCCAAGAGCGCATTCGGCGTCCTGCCGTGAGGTCTTAGACGCCCGCAACCCGCCCCCACTAAGGGTTTTACCGCCCTTAGGGGCCGGACCAGATCAGATGGATCCGCGGCAGTAGGCAAAGTCCCGATGCCCGCAGGTGGCCCTTACGACGATCGTTGTCGGTGTCAGAGAACCAGCAGCAGCGGAGGACACCATGAACGTCTACATCGCCGACAGCATCGCTCGCCAACACGCCGACGCCGTGCGCGCCGACGCGTCCGCTGCGCGTCGCCTGGCCCGAGCCCGCAAGAGCCGGACCGCGCGCACCGCGCGCCCCGCCGCCTCGGCCAACGCCGACTCCGGCGCACCGTCGCCGTCCACCTCGCGCCGGGGAGCGGCCGTCGCTCACGTCGTCGCGCGGCCGTTCAGCGCGGCCCACAGCTGGCTGGCGGCCGGCGAGCTCTGAGGCCGTCCGGACCGTGCGGTCAGCCCGTTCCGACGACGTGATCAGCCACAAGGACGAACAACTCGGTCGAGCGTTCGATCAGCTCCTCGCGGCTGATCGCGAGGTCACCACGCACCCACGCGGTCAGCGTCTCGGCGAGGCCGCCGAGCAGGTGCGCGGCGGCGAAGTCGGCCCACGTGCCGATCCGCAGCGCCGTCGCCGACCCGTAGAACTCGTGCGCCTGGGCCACGATCAGCCCGACGAAACTGCGCCCGACCTCCGCCCGGCGTGAGTTGAGCGCCGCGGCGGCCAGCGGTTCGACGAAGACGATGCGCGTCTTGCGGGGGTCGTCGGTGAGCAACTCCACCGCCGCCGCGATGGCAGCCCGCGCCTTGGCCCGGGCATCGTCGGCCGCAGCGGCGACCGCGGCGACGATGACGGCGGTCAGCTCGGCCATCACCTCGTCGAAGACCGCGACCAGCACGTCCTCCGAGCTGGCGAAACTCTCGTAGAAATAGCGCTCGTTCAGCCCGGCCTGCGAGCACAAACCGCCGACGGTCAGCCGGGCGGCGCCCTGCGTTCCCACGATCTCGACGCCGGCGGCCACCAAAGCGACGCGCCGCTGCCCCCGCCGCTGCTCGGCCGGAATCCCGCCGTACGAGCGGGAGGCAGCCATGCGCCAATTGTGGCAGGGCCTCTTGCCAGATCCAATCGAATGCCGGATTCTCGGGGTAGCGCAATGTGGCGAACCGCCATGCCAGATTCCGGAGGTGCCGCGTGCCGGGCTACTTCGAGGCCGACTCGATGGCCGTGCGGGTCATGAGCAACCGTGCCGTCGGCCTGTCCTACGGCCAACGCGCGCTCGTCATCGGGGCCGTCCACCCGCGGCTCTACGTCGGCACTGTCCAGCACACCGAGCACCGCGAAACCCCGTACAACCGGTTGATGCTCACCGCCCGGCTGTTCGAGGCGGTCTTTCTGGGGACCAAGGACGAGGCCGACCGCGCGCTCGAGTTCACCCGGCGCAAGCACGTGACGGTGGTCGGGGCGATGCCCGAGGACGCCGGTCCGCACTACCCGGCCGGCACGCCGTACAGCGCCTCCGACCCGCACCTGATGTACATGACGATGGCCTTCACCTTCGACTCCGTGCACCACATGCAGAACCTGCTGGTGCGCCAGCTCTCGGCCGACGAGAGCGAAGGGCTGTGGCAGGACTTCGTGCGCTGGGCGGAGCTGTTCGGCATGCCGCGCTCGGCCGCGCCGGCCAGCTACCCGGAGTTCCGCGCCGCCTTCGACGCCTACCTCGCCTCCGACAAGCCCTACCTGACTGACGAGGCCCGCGTGGTCGGCAGCTATCTCGCCGGCGCGAAGCGCGGCGACTACGACATGGCGCCGCCGCTGCGCCCGCTGTTCCGGGTCATCGACGTGCTGGTGAAGGGCAGCCTGCCGGCGTCCGTCCGCGACCTCTACGGCTTCCGGTGGACGCCCGCGCACGAAGCGGCCTTCCGCGGGGCGGTCCAGGGAGCCCGCGCGCTCTACGTCCAGCCGCCGCGGTTCGTGCCCCGTCCGCTCGCCCCGATCCTGCGCGGGCCCAACCATCAAGCGTTCAAGATCATCGCCAAGCGCGAACGGCACCAGCTGAAGCGCGGCCGGTTCAGCATGCCCGAGGTGTCGGCTCCGCCGGGGCGTTAGGGGTCAGCCGGCCCGGTCGGCGTGCTGACGGCGGTGGAGCTCACGGACCTGGTCGGCCAGCTCGGGGGCCGGACCGTCGACCTCGATGCCGGGGACCAGGTCGTTGATCGCGAGGCCGCGCACGGGCGAGGCCGGCGCGCCCAGCTCGGCCCGCCAGCCGGTCAGCTGCTCGGACGAGGACGCGTAGACGATCCGGCCGAGGCCCACCCAGCCGTGCGCCGCAGCGCACATGGGGCAATGCTCGCCCGAGGTGTACATCGTCGTCGCCGCCCGGTCGCCGGGCGCGACGTGCCCGGCGGCCCAGCGGGCGAGCTCGAACTCCGGGTGGCGGGTCGGGTCGGCGAGCGAGGTCTCGCGGTTGCGGTCCTCGTGCAGCACGGTGCCGTCGGCAGCGACCAGGACCGAACCGAACGGATCGTCGCCGGCCGCCAGCGCCTCGGCCGCCAACTCGACGCAGCGGCGCAGGTGGGGCAGATCCGTGTCGGTAACCATCGGGCTTCCTCTCGTTCAGGGACAGCGACTCATCAGAGCACTGCCACGGCTCACCGCTCCGGTCATTTTTCCGGCCGGGGCCGCCGGCGGTCAGCGCAGCAGCTTGCGCATCACCACGCGTGGTTGGCCACCGCTGCGGCCGGCCGTGGCCGCGGCCCGCTCGAACCCGGCCCGTTCGAAGAGTTGCACGGTGCCGACGTAGCCGGAGATGACGTCGACGCGCCCGTCCCCGTCGTCGACCGGGTAGCCCTCAACGGCTTGCGCGCCGTGGTCCAGTGCGTGCTGGACGGCACCGTCGAGCAGATGGTGCATCAGTCCGTGCTTGCGGTATCCGGCCCGTACGACGAAACAGACCGCGACCCAGGTGTCGGGGTCGTCCGGGGCGGGGATGGTGCGCGAGTTGACGAGTCGCCGGTAGGTGGCGCGGGGGGCAATGGAGCACCAGCCGGCGACGTCGTCGTCCACATAGACCAGCACGCCCGGGCCCGGCTCGGTGTCACATGCCGCCCGCATGTACTCCGGCCGCTCGAGTGCGGGGACCCGGCTGTCGCGGTAGGCCATGCACCAGCAACCGCGCGCGTCGGGCCGCCGCCTACCGACGACCGCGGCGAAGTCGTCGAAACGGTTGATCGCCGGCCGGACGTCGATCCTTGGTTCGTGGTCGGTCGGAAACCGGAGCTTCCCAGGCATGTCCGCAACGTAGCGACCACGTCCGACCACGGGCGACCACGGGCGAGCTCGCGCTAGCACGAAACGGGATCGGGACGTCCGGCGCCGTCCACAAGGGCGGTCCTCCTCCACAGATCTTTTTGCGCGCGGCGCCGCGGGTTCGCCCACTGCTTCGCTGGCGGCATGACTCTTCTCAAGCGACTGGCGCGCCGTCTGCGCGTCAGCGTCGACGCCGGAATGTCCACCGCCGAGTACGCCGTCGGCACGGTCGCTGCGGTCGGATTCGCGGTCGTCCTCTACAAAGTGGTCCGCAGCTCGGCCGTCTCGTCGGCGCTGACCTCGCTGGTCAACTCGGCGCTGCATGCGATCTGATCGCTGCCGCCGGTGGCGTCGCGACTCGGGCATGGTGACCGCCGAACTGGCATCCTGCCTGCCGGTGCTCGTGCTCATCCTGGCCGTGGCGCTGACGGCGGTCTCGGCCGTGGGCGCGCGGGTGCGGCTGCAGGACGCCGCCCGTGAAGCAGCACGGGCGGCCGCCCGCGGTGACCGGGCCGCCGCGTCGCGACTCGCCGCCCGGGCGGCTCCGGGCGCCGCCGTCAGCATCAACAGCGGCACGACGGAGGTGGTCGCGGTCGTCCGCGGCCACGTGCATCCGCTGGGCGGCTGGCTCCCGGCGCTGGCGATCACGGAGCGTGCGGTCGCGGCCGTCGAGCCCTCGGCCGCATCGCCGTGAGCGCCCGACGCGCCGAGCACGACCGGGGGTCGGCGGTCATCTGGGTCGTGTCCTGCTGCGTGCTGCTGACGGTGGCCGCCACGGTGGCCACCGTGCGGACGCTGGCCGTGCTGGCCCGGCATCGGGCGGAGGCCGGTGCGGACCTGGCTGCGCTCGCGGCCGCGGGCCGGATCGGGCGAGACGACGCCGAGGCCTGCCCGGCCGCGGCGCGCATCGCCGACCGGAACTGGGTCCGCCTGGTCAGCTGCGACGTGCGTCTGGCCCCCGACGGCCGGAGCGGACAGGTCCTCGTACGGGTCGAGCTGCGGGCCCGGTTACCGCTGGTCGGGCCGCGAGCGGTGGCCGCCTCGGCCCGTGGGGCCCGGCTGCCGAGCGCGCCCGGACGGCGCCGATCGACCCGAGCCACGGCCGCCGCCTCGCGGCCGCCCTCGGATCCCTACGGTCCTCGCTCGCCACCGTCGGTCCCTGTGGCATGCTGGCTTCCGTCGTCCGAACGGGCGCCACCATGACGCTGTGCACCGGACGGAAGGACGAGCGTGGACATCTCGGTCTCTCAGACAACTGCCGGCGATGTCCCCATCGTGGCCGTGAGCGGCGAGGTCGACGTGTACTCCGCTCCGGCGCTGAAGGACAACATCACCGAGATCCTGCAGTCCGGCGTCACCACGCTGATCGTCGACCTCAGCGCAGTGGCCTTCCTCGACTCGACCGGGCTGGGCGCACTGGTCGAGGCGCGCGCGGCCACGAGCGACGCCGGGGGTTCCATGCCCCTCGTCTGCAGCCAGGAACGCATCCTCAAGTTGTTCACGATCACGGGTCTGGACGGTGTGTTCACCATCTACCCGAGCATCGGCGATGCGGTCGCCGGCCTTCGCGGCTGACCAGACTCCTCCCGCCGGACCACCCGGCGGTGCTACCGCCCGGTAGGCCGGGCTAAACTCCGCCAGTCGGCGCCGGGGCGTGACACACGCCTGGGGCGCAACCTTTCGCCGCCGAACCGCTGTAACCGGCGTCGGAACTCGTAACGAATCAAGGGGAGTTGTATGGCCTCGCACGACACCGCCCTGGCGGATATCTCATCCGGCCAGAAGGGGCTGGTAGCGGTGATCGGGCTGATCGCCCTCGCTGCGCTCGTCTACGCCTTCATCCTGGTGAAGGAGGTGCTCAAGGCCGACCAGGGCACGCCGAAGATGCAGGAGATCGCGAAGGCGGTCCAAGAGGGTGCGGCTGCCTACCTCAACCGGCAGTTCCGGACGCTCGCCGTCTTCTCCGTCATCGTTTTCGTGCTGCTGTTCCTGCTGCCCGTCAACGAGGGCGGCACCAGCGTCCGGGTCGGGCGGGCACTGTTCTTCCTCGTCGGTGCCTCCTTCTCGGCCGCGGTCGGCTACATCGGCATGACGATGGCGACGCGCGCGAACGTGCGGGTGGCCTCGGCGGCCCGCGGGGGTGGCCGCGAACGCGGCTTCCACATCGCGTTCCGCACCGGCGGCATCGTCGGCATGCTCACCGTCGGTCTCGGCCTGCTGGGCGCCTCGATCGTGCTGCTCGTCTACAACGAGCACGCACCGGTCGTCCTCGAGGGCTTCGGCTTCGGCGGCGCCCTGCTCGCCATGTTCATGCGTGTCGGTGGCGGCATCTTCACCAAGGCCGCTGACGTCGGCGCCGACCTCGTCGGCAAGGTCGAGGCGGGCATTCCCGAGGACGACCCGCGCAACGCCGCCACCATCGCCGACAACGTCGGTGACAACGTCGGTGACTGCGCCGGCATGGCGGCCGACCTGTTCGAGTCTTACGCGGTGACCCTCGTGGCCGCGCTGATCCTCGGCCAGACGGCGTTCGGCGCCAAGGGCCTGCTGCTTCCCTTGATCATCGGCGGCATCGGCATCATCAGCTCGGTGGTCGGCGTGCTCACCACGAAGCTGCGCGCGTCGGACCGCAACGGCCTCGTGCCGATCAACCGCGGATTCGTCATTTCGGCCGTCGTGTCACTGGTCCTCGTCGCGATCGCGGCGTTCACCTACCTGCCGAGCGGCTTCAGCGGCTTCCACGACATCAACGCCGGCAGCGTCGACGGCA
>NZ_JBHEMO010000035.1:0-29145 GCF_046262535.1 Jatrophihabitans sp.
GCCTCGCCGCGGACGTCGAGCGCCTCGACGAGCTCGCGGCGGATGCCGGCCATGACGGCGCGGTCCGGGTGCGCGTCGTTGCGCTGATCATGCAGGAGCAGCCGTCCGGGGCTCGGGATGGTGGCCACGATGTCGACGTGCCCGCGCGTGCCGAACTCGTCGGAGTCGCGGGTGAGCCCGCGGGGCAGCCAGATGACGGTGCGAGCACCGATCGTGCGGGCGAGCTCCTGCTCGATCTGTGCTCGGGACAGCCCGGGATTGCGGTCGGGGTCACGCTGCACGGTTTCGGTCACCAGCACCGTCCCCAGCCCGTCGACGTGGATGCCGCCTCCCTCGTTGACCAGCTGGGAGTCGATGCGCTCGGCCCCGGCCCACTCGGCCACGGCCGGGCCGAGCGAGCTGTCGTTGTCCCAGCTGGCCCACTGCTGGCGGCCCCATCCGTTGAACACCCAGGTGACGGCGCCGAGACGCCCGTCCGCCCCGCGCACGAAGGTCGGGCCGGCATCACGGATCCACGCGTCGTCGATCTCGCGGACCCGCAGCTCGATCGACGGGTCGAGATAGCGCGGTGCCGTCTCGACGTCACGAGGAGCCACAACCACTGTCACCGGTTCGAACCGCGCCGCCGCGTTGGCGACCGCGGCCCAAGTGCGACGCGCGACCTCGGCGTCCTCGGCCGTGTCGCCGAGGGTGTAGCCGCGGCTGGGCCACGACAACCACAGCCGTTCGTGCGGGTCGCCCTCGTGGGGCATGAGCCAGCCGGGATCGCTCACCGCGCGCCGTACGGGTGCTCGGGATCGACGGGCCGGGTCAGCGCCGCGTAGGTGTCCGGCCGGCGGGTGCGCAGGAAGGGGAAGAGGTCGAGCCAGTCCTGCCGCTGCGCCAGGTCCAGATCGGCGAGGAGGACGCACGGCTCATCGCGCGGCGCCTGCGCGAGCACCCGTCCGTACGGGTCGGAGACGAACGACGATCCGTAGAACGTGTTGCCCGGCGTGCCGTCCGGCTTCGTCTCGGTGCCGGTGCGGTTGGGGACGACCATGAACAGCCCATTGGCGATGCCGTTGCCGATGATCACCTGCTGCCACAGCGGTTGGGTGTCGAAGTCCGGATGGTCTGGCTCGGAACCGATGGCCGTCGGATAGACGACGATGTTCGCGCCGCCCAGGCTGTAGGCGCGGGCGACTTCGGGGAACCACTCGTCCCAGCAGGTCGGCAGACCGACGCGAACATCCCCGAGATCGTCCAGCACGTAGACCCGGTACGGATCGTCGGGGCCGGCCGGTCCGGCCCGGAAGTACTTGTCCTCGTAATAGCCGGCGGTCACCGGGATGTGGAGCTTGTTGGTCGTTGCCACGATGTCGCCGGACGGGTCGACGATGACGGCAGTGTTCAGCCCGAGCCCGTCGGGAGCCCCGTCGACGTCGTCCCCTCGGCGGTAGAGCGACGCGTGCACGTAGATGCCGTTGCGCGCTGCGGCGGCCCGTGCGAAGGCGATGGTCGGTCCGGTCTCCAGGTCCTCGGCCTGGTCACTCGCCACCCCGGTCGGCACGGTATCGGCCGGGTAACGCGACAGCGTCACCTCGGGCAGGAACACGATCCGCGCGCCTCGCGCGGCCGCCGCGTCGATCGCGGCGTCCAGCCACTCGACGAGGCCCGAAGGTGACCAGGCGTGCTGGACGACGCCGACCCGCACCGGCGGCGAATCGGAGTCCTTCACCCGGGCCGGCGACGGTGGCAGCGGCGGCCCCTCGATCACCTTGACACTCGTCATGGCACCAGCATTCCATCGGCGATCCCCGGAACGCGCGCCCCGGTCAGACGGCGAGGTTCAACTCTCCGGCCCGCCGCTCGAGCGTGTCCGCGAGAAAGCCGAGCAGCAACTGCTCGTCGTCGGTCAGCAACGGCACACCCTTCGCCCGCCGCCCGTCGAGGAATCGCTCGAGCTCGCCGGAGGTGTAGCCGTCGATCACGTCGGGGTGGACATAGTGCGCGCGAGCGACGGTGCGGGTATTGCCAAGCGCGATGGACGCGGCATCGACCGCCGCCAGCACGTGCGTCTCGGCGTCGTCCCCGGCCGGCAGATTGGCGCGCAGGTGGCGGAACGCCGTCGTCGTGCCGTGCCAGGTGCGGAAGTCCTTCGCGGTGAGATGTGCGCCGGTCAGCTCGGCCAATCGCGCGTTGATCTCGTCCGAGCCGATCCGGGCGCCGTCGACGCTGAACAGCCATCGGCCCCGCTGCCCGAGCAGTAACTTGAGCACCCGGGCCACCCCCGGGTCCTTCACCGACACCTCGGCCGTCTTTCCCGATTTCGCGGGGAACCGGAAGTGCATCGTGGAACCCTGGACGCGGACGTGCCGCTTGGTCAGTGTGCTCAGCCCGTAGCTGTCGTTCTCCTCGGCGTACACCTCGTTGCCCACGCGCAGCCCTGCGGCGTCGATTATGCGCAGCATCGCGGCCAGCACCCGGTCCCGGTCGAGCGTCCGTCGGCGCAGTTGCGTGTCGACGTCGGCCCGGACGGTCGGCAGCGCGTCGCCGAAGCCGATCAGCCGGTAGAAGTTCAACTGGTCGCGCATCGAGCGCCACCGCTCGTGATAGATGTACTGCTTGCGGCCCTTGTCGTCCTCACCGACGGCGAGCAGGTGGCCGTCCTCCCACGAGCAGATCCACACGTTGCGCCAGGCCGGCGGGATGGCGAGCTTCGCTATCCGGTCGCGGATCGTCGCATCGGCGACCGTGACGCCGTCGGCGTCGCGATAGGTGAATCCGCGTCCACGCCGGACCCGCGTGAATCCGGGCTGCTCGGTGCTGACATAGCGCAGCTTGGCCAGTCGTGCGCACTGCTCGGGGTCGTCGTACAGGGTCGCGATCAACTGAGCCGGGGCGGCCGGGTCGGAGAGCTGCGCTGAAGCCACGGCGCTGTCTTACCCGCGGCGAGCCCTTTCGTCGCGGCGCGTGCCCTGTTCAGCGGCGACCCGACCTGCTACAACTTACGTACACGCGTGCATGTATGTGAGGAGGTCCCGGGTGGAGAAGGTGTACGTCGTCGGCGTCGGCATGACGAAGTTCGAGAAACCGGGCCGCCGCGAGGGCTGGGACTACCCGCAGATGGCGAAGGAGTCGGGCACCAAGGCGCTCGACGACGCGAACCTCAGCTACGAGGCGATCGACCAGGCCTACGTCGGCTACGTCTACGGCGAGTCGACGGCGGGCCAGCGCGCCGTCTACGAGCTCGGCATGACCGGACTGCCTGTCGTCAACGTCAACAACAACTGCTCCACCGGCTCCACCGCGCTGTACCTCGCCGCGCAGGCGATACGCGGCGGGCTGGCAGACTGCACCCTCGCCCTCGGGTTCGAAAAGATGCAGCCCGGCTCGCTGACCAGCTCGTACGACGACCGCGAACAACCGATGATGAAGCACCTGCTCGCACTCGCCGAGCTCTACGAGTTCGCCATGCCACCGGCTCCGTACATGTTCGGCGCGGCCGGTCGGGAGCACATGGACAGGTACGGCAGCACCCGCGAGCACTTCGCGAAGATCGGCTACAAGAACCACAAGCACTCGGTGAACAATCCCTACGCCCAATTCCAAACCGAGTACACGCTCGAGGACATCGCGAACTCGCCGACCATCTACGACCCGCTGACCAAGTTGCAGTGCTCACCGACCAGCGACGGCTCGGGCGCGGCGATTCTCGCGAGCGAGCGGTTCGTCGACGAGCACGAGCTGGGCGGCCGGGCCGTCGAGATCGTCGGCCAGGCCATGGTCACCGACCTGCACGACACGTTCGACGGGACAGCGGCCGGGCTGGTCGGCAAGCACATGAGCCGCGCCGCGGCCGACAAGGTCTACGCCCAAGCCGGCATCACGGCCGACGACGTGGATGTCATCGAGCTGCACGACTGTTTCTCGACCAACGAGCTGCTGACCTACGAAGCGCTCGGCCTGTGCGGCGAGGGCGAAGGCGCGAAACTGATCGACAATGAGGACACCACCTACGGCGGGCGCTGGGTGGTGAACCCGTCGGGCGGGCTGATCTCGAAGGGCCACCCGCTCGGGGCAACCGGGCTGGCCCAGTGCGCCGAGCTCACCTGGCAGCTGCGGGGCACCGCGGACAAGCGGCAGGTCGCGGGTGCGCGAGTCGGCTTGCAGCACAACATCGGTCTGGGCGGCGCCGTTGTCGTCACCGCCTACCGACGCACCCCGTGAAATCGCTGGAAAGAGCAAGATTTCCCGGGGACCCCACGACAAACCCGCCAATCGCTGACCGACCGATCGCTGAGGAGACGTCCAGATGGGCAAGATCGAGAAGACCGTCGAATTCGCCGCAGCCCCCGAGAAGGTCTGGGCCGTCGTCGCCGACCCGTCGCGGTTCGGCGACTGGCTGAACATGCACAAGTCGTGGAAGGGCGACGTCCCGACCGAATTCAGCCAGGGCGCGCAGGTGACCGCCGTCGTCAGCCTGCTGAACATGCCGAACACGATCACCTGGACGGTCGAGGAGTACGAGCCGCCGCGTGCGGTTCGGCTCACCGGAACCGGGATGGCCGGCGTCAAGGTCGCGATCACGCTCGACGTCGAGCCCCAGGGCAGCGGAACGGCCATGTCGATCACCGCCGAGTTCGAGGGACAGATGATCGTGGGCGCCATCGGCCAGGCGGTCGAGAAGGCGGGCCGGCAGGAGCTGGACGAATCGATGGCCAAACTGGCCGATCTGGTCTCATGACGGCAGGGACCGTCGCCTTCGACGCGAGCTCGATCGGCGTATGGGGCGAGGCGGACACGTTCGAGGTGACCCGCGAGCGGATCGCGCAGTACGCCCGAGCCACGAACGACCCGATCGCAGCTCACCTCGCCGGCGACGTGGCGTCGCCGATCTTCGCGATCGTCCCGTCCTTCATGTCGATCATGCAGGTTGCGTTCCGGGTGGCGCCGCCCGAGGTCGCCATGCGGGTCGTCCACGGCGAGCAGGACTTCACCTTCGCCCGTCCGATTCGCCCCGGCGACGTCATCACCACGCGGGCCAAGCCGATCGGCTACTCCGGCGCGCCGAACGGCACCTCGGCTGCCTTCCTGCTCGAGTGCCGCGACGCGGGCGGCGAGCTGGTCAACGAGCAGTACATGACCGCGTTCTTCCGCGGCATCGACGTCGGCCAGACGGTGGGTGAGCTGGCGCCGGCGCACAAGTTCGACGAGTCATTGCGCGGCACGGAGCCCGTCGCAGTCATCACCCAGCACGTCGACGACGACCAGACGTTCCGCTACTCGCCGGCGTCCGGTGACCCGATGCCCATCCACCTCGACGACGACGTGGCGCGCGGAGTCGGGCTGCCGGGCATCATCGCGCACGGTCTGTGCACGCAGGCGTTCACGTCATGGGCGGTGCTGACCGCGGTCGCCGACGGGGACACCGGACGGCTGAAGCGGCATGCCGTGCGCTTTGCCAAGCCGGTGCTGCCCGGCCAGGACCTGACGACCAGCATCTGGCGGGCCGGCGCGGCCGACGGCGTGGCCCGCTACGCCTTCGAGACGACGGTCGGCGACACGGTAGTCGTGAAGGACGGTCTCGCCGAAGTGGCCGAGGAAGGCGGAAATTAAGATGGGTGCATTGGACGGACGGGTCGCGGTCATCACCGGCGCGGGGCGGGGCATCGGGCGCGAGCACGCGTTGCTGTTCGCCCGTGAGGGCGCGAACGTCGTCGTCAACGACCTCGGCGGAGCGAACGACGGCAGCGGTGCCGATGCCGGGCCGGCGCAGCAGGTCGTCGACGAGATCGTCGCGGCCGGCGGCCAGGCGGTCGCCAACACCGACAACGTCGCGACCTGGGACGGCGCCGAAGGCCTCGTACGGCAAGCCGTCGACGCGTTCGGGCGGCTGGACGTCGTCGTCAACAACGCCGGCATCCTGCGCGACGGCTTCATCGCCGGGCTGGACGAGAAGCAATGGGACGACGTCATCGCTGTGCACCTCAAGGGCCACTTCGCCGTGATGCGTCACGCCGCCGCCTACTGGAAGGACCGCTCCAAGGCCGGCGAGCAGGTGGCGGGCGCGATCGTCAATACCGCGTCGGCGTCGGGCACCTTCCTGCCCAATGCAGGCCAGGCGAACTACGGCGCCGCCAAGGCGGGCATTGCGGCCCTGACCCTGGTCGCGGCCCAGGAACTCGAGCGCTACGGAGTCCGGGCCAACTGCATCGCGCCCATTGCCCGCACCCGGCTGACCCTGGCCACCCCAGGTATGGGCGCCATCTTCGCCCAGCCGGTCGCCGAAGGGGAGTTCGACGCGTTCAACCCGGCGAACATCTCCCCGCTCGTCGCCTACCTGGCCACCGAGAAGTGCCCGCACAACGGCAAGGTGTTCGGCGTGCAGGGCGGGTCGATCCAGGAGCTCAGCGGCTGGCACATGACCCGGACGACCGAGACCAATGGACCGTGGACGATTGACGAGATCGCCGAGCGCACCGCCGATTGGAGCTGACGCCGTGTACGAGTGGTCGGAGATGGAGCGGGCGATCCAGGACGCCTTGCGTCAGTTCGTGGACGCCGAGGTCCGCCCGCACCGGGAGGAGCTCGAGTTCGGCGACCTGCCGCCGTACGAGATCCTGCGCAAGCTCTGGAAGACGTTCGGCATCGACGTGATGGCGGCCGACTCGATCGCGAAGCTCCTGGCCAAGGAACGAGCCGCAGAGACCGACGACAGTGCCCGGCCCCGCGGCGGCATGGGCGGTGCGCTCGGCGGCCAGGCCGGCATGGGCGTGATCCTGATCAAGGAACTGTGCCGCGTCTCCCCCGGCTTCGTCGGCGCTTTCGGCGTCAGCCTCGGCCTCGGTGCGTCCACCATCATGTCCAGGGGCACGCTGGCGCAGAAGGAGCGCTGGCTGCCGGGCCTCGTCACGCTCGAGAAGATCGGCGCCTGGGCCCTCACCGAGCCCGACTCGGGATCCGACGCGTTCGGCAGCATGAAGACCACGGCGCGCCGCGACGGCGACGACTACGTCCTGAACGGGCAGAAGACCTTCATCACCAACGGTCCGTACGCCGACGTGACGGTGGTGTACGCCAAGCTCGACGACGGGGTGACGCCCGCGCGCGATCGCAAGATCCTCACCTTCGTCCTCGACGCGGGACTGCCCGGATTCACGCAGGGCAAGCCGTTTCGCAAGATGGGCTTCCACTCCTCGCCGACCGGTGAGCTGTTCTTCGATGAGGTCCGGCTCGGCCGCGACCGGCTGCTCGGCGAGACCGAGGAACACGACGCCGGGGACGGTCGCGACAGCGCCAAGTCGGGGTTCGTGGCCGAGCGCACCGGAGTGGCGGCAATGGCGCTGGGGATCATCGAGGAGTGCCTCGACCAGTGCGTGCGGTACGCGAAAGACCGGGTTCAGTTCGGCCGGCCGATCGCCGACTACCAGCTCGTCCAGCTCAAGCTCGCGAACATGGAGATCGCCCGCGTCAACGTGCAGAACATGGTCTTTCAGACGCTGGAAATGGCCAAGGACGGCAAGCAACCGACCCTCGCCGAGGCGTCGGCCATGAAGGTTTACTCGTCGCAGGCGGCCACCGACGTCGCGATGGACGCGGTGCAGTTGTTCGGCGGCAACGGGTACATGTCGGAGTACCCGGTCGAGCAGCTGGCGCGGGACGCCAAATCCCTGATGATCTACGCCGGCAGCAACGAGGTGCAGCTGACGCACGTGGCGAAGGGCTTACTCGGGCGCTGACCCGCCGGACATCCCGGTCATCCCCCGGGCGCGCCGATGGTCGCGCCGGCGATGAGCGTGCGCACTTCGTCCGTCGGCGGGAAGATCACGCGCAGCCGTTCGCGGGCCCGGCGCCACCGCGCGTTGCGCTGGCGAACGGGCAGGTGCCAAGCCGAGATGAGCAGGCCGCGGATGGCGTCCATCGCGGTGAACACTGCTTCCAGCAGGGCGGCCGCCGCGGGGTCGTCGGTGACGTTGGCGACGCCGTTGCGATCGGCCTCGTCGCGCAGGATGGCGAGCAGTACCGGCTCGACCGCGGCAACGTGACGACGCAGCTCGTCGTCGGTTCGCGCAGCGACCCAGAGCTCGACGGTCGCGGTGAAGGTCGGTCCCTTGTGCATCTCCCAGAGGATGTCGAGCAGATCGCCCACGGGATCGGCCGAATCGGCGATGCCGGCGATCTGGGTCCACCCGAACTCCGCGCTCTGCCCGGCGAGATGGGTGACCGCGGCCATCACGAGGTCGTCCTTCGTGCGGTAGTGGTGGACCTGCGCTCCTCGCGTGACGCCCGCCCGCTCGGCGATCCGCGTGACGGTCGTGCCGGCGTAGCCGTACTCCACCAGGCAGTCGACCGTCGCGTCGAGCAGCCGCTCGCGCATCGCGGAGCTGCGCTCGTCCTGCGTGCGGCGCGCGCCCCGCTCAGACGTCACGGCTGGAGCGTACCTACAGGGCCGACTGTATGTAGGTGACTACGCTGCCAATCGGCGGCGGCCGGTCCGCTTAGCGCCCGAAGAGCGCCCGCAGGGCGTCGGAGTCGAGGACGCTGAGGCTGCGCCGAGCGGTGGTGACGAGCCCCTCGCCGCGCAGCTGCGCCAGCACTCGGGCGACCGCCGGACGGGACAGGCCCGTCCAGTCCGCCAGTTCGTCCTGACTGATCGGCAGCTCGATCCGGGTGCCTGTCTCGTCCGTCCGTCCGTACCGGTCCACGAGTTGGAGAAGGCGAACGCCAACTCGCTGCTCCGCCGTCAGCGTCGCGATCTCCCAGCGTCCGGAGTTCGCGTCTCGGAGCCGCTCTCCCAGCGTTGCGAGCAGGGCAAGCGATACGTTCGGTCGCTCGGCGAGTCGGCGCAGCGTCAAGGCTGGGGCGATCCCGACGCGGACGGGCTCCACCGCGATGACATCGGCTGACCGAGGTTCGCCGGTCAGCACCGAGAGTTCGCCAATGAGATCGCCCG
The DNA here is from genome assembly GCF_046262535.1 of Jatrophihabitans sp. Lineage (GTDB taxonomy): Bacteria > Actinomycetota > Actinomycetes > Mycobacteriales > Jatrophihabitantaceae > Jatrophihabitans. Next base: position 8,936 of record NZ_JBHEMO010000035.1, read on the forward strand.
GACCTTGCAGGTCGATGAGGATCGAGCGCTCACTCGGACCGTGAGCGACCACCTTCGTCCGCCCACTCAGCAGAATGCCGAAGAGGGAGCCCTCCTCGCCGGAGCGGAAGATGACGTCCCCGCGCACGAATGCGCGGGGCCGCAGCAGAGCAAGCAGTGCATCCCGGTCCGCAACGTCGAGTCGATCGAGAAATGACGTCGCCACAGGATGATCCTGGGCACCCTGTGCGGAATCGGCCACTCGAACGCCGAAATAACGGACCGGGCGATACCCCGGGCCCGGCTGTGCGCCGGGCCGCGGGGATCTCGCAGACCATCCCCCCGGGTGGTTTCCTGCCGCGCCGCAATGACCTTGCGCGAACCAGGCGATTTCGCCTTGCCGCTCGCTACCAGGCAATCCCCCGTTGCGGTGCTGGTGACAGACTGGCCGCACATGCCCGCGCCTTCTACCTCAGTTGAGACATTCGGCGAAGGTCGCTGTGCTGCTCGCGGCGGGTGTCGATCTCGGCCCACGACTCCTGCGTTAGGTTTGTCGCGACCGGGGGCGGTAGCTCAGCTGGTTAGAGCAGGGGACTCATAATCCCTGGGTCGCGGGTTCGAGTCCCGCCCGCCCCACAGCCCCGTGTTTGCGGGGGTCCTGCATGGACCTTCGCACACATGCGGTTAGCACACGGGATGGCCAGCGAGGGATTGTTCAGCAGCACGCCGCATCGCTAGGCGTTGCCTCACTACTGACTTCAACGCCGCAGCAGTTGGTGCTTAGGAAACGCGCCCAGGCGGTTCAATCCGTCAGGGCGTGACCGTCGCCGATTGATCCTGTGTTACTTGTTAGCAGTTGGTCTACGAGTGTCTGGCGGAGCCATGCGCGGAACTTGGCGGCGTCCCAGCCGAGGGTGTTGCGCATCAGCAGGAATACTTCGGAGCTGCCGATCGCCCACATGGTCTCGGCGGCCTGCTCCGGTGAATGGCGAAGTCGGTCTGCGGGCACCATGCGGATGAACGCGTTGAAAGATTCCAGCCTGCGCAGGTGCGCTGCGGTCACACTGGCAGCGATCGCGTCATCCACCGCGGCTGCCTCCCGATACGCGATCTGGATCGGGGCGGAGCGCTCCTGAACCTCGCAAATGGCGTCGGCGATCATCCGAACCTGCTGTTCCGGATCAGATTCGGCTGCGATCGCGGCCCCGATCGGACGATCGTGCACGAGGATCGGCCGGCCGTCCCCGGCAACCGCGCGGTCGACAACAAGGTGCAACAGATCGGCCTTGCCCTCCGCGGCGTTGTAGACGGACTGCACGGCGACGCCTGCGGCCCGCGCGATCTCGCCCATCGTCGTCCTCGTATAGCCCTGCTCGACGAACAGCCGTGCCGCAGCCTCGAGGACACGGGTCTTGGTTTCGCTGCGCTCGGCTTCGGCGCGCTCCCGTCGACGGCGCGGGTCGTATGCGCGCTTCCCGGCAGCACCACTTGACATTGGAACAGCGTTCTGCACAGAATCAGCCTACCAAATGGAACGCCATTCCAAGCTAAAAGGAGTCGGATCGTGGAGATCATCGATGCTCTGGAGCAGTCCTGGGCACTGGGCGCGAACTTGATCGGCAAGCTCGACGACGCGCACCTGACACGGCCGACCCCGTGCGCCGGTTGGGACGTTCGGGCTCTGCTCAATCACACCCTTGGCGAAGCCGTGATGATGAGCGCCGTCAATCGCGGCGAGCCCAGCGTCCACGAGTGGGCGGACGTGGTCGATGATGACGCGAATCTGGTACAGCTCTGGACGGCGATCGGCGCGGACAATGTGGCCTCCTGGCGCACTAGCGGCCTGGGTGGCGAACGTACCTACTTCTATGGCACGTTCCCGGCCCGTGCGTCGGCGCTGATCAATCTGGGCGAGGTCGTCGTGCACACCGGGGATCTCGCCGAGGCGACTGGCATCGACGCGCCGATGGATCCGGACCACGCCGCGCTCGTCTACAGCCTGTACTCGGCGTTCCCGTTGGACGGAATGCGTAGTAGTGGCCAGCTCGGCCCTGAGGTGCCCGTGCCTGAGGGTGCCCCGATCGGCACTCGGCTGCTCGGCCTGCTCGGTCGGGACGCGCGATGACATCGATCGAAGCCGGCGGAGTGATGAAGCGCGCCGCGAGCGCGGAAACACTGATCGCGCCGTCGATCGAACTTCGGCTGCTACTGGATTCGACCGCGACCTGCGGCGCCCTCAGCGCACACCGCGTCCGGCTCGGGAACGGAGCGGACGGGGCTAATCCGCACCGACACGTTCGTTCGAGTGAGATGTTCTACGTCCTGGACGGCATGGTGGACCTGCTGGTCGGTGACGATGTCATCACTGCGACCACCGGCGATCTCGTCGTCGTCCCGCCCGGCTCGCCGCATGCGTTTGCCGCGAGCGCGGGCCAGAACGGCGAACTGCTCGTGGTCATCACTCCCGGGATCGATCGCTTCGACTTCTTCCGATCAGTGCACAGCGTGCTCACCGGCGCTACGTCACCGTCCTCGCTCAAGGGCGTCGGTGAGCGTTTCGACAATTATCCCGCAGCTGCACCGGGCTGGGACGCGCTGCGACGAGGATCAGCTCACGAAAGGACAAGGACATGACCGAGCACAAGACGCTGAACACGGTCATCCATGCTGCGTTTCGCCGCGACCTCATTCGGTTCGACAAGGCACTCGAATCCTTCGACGGCACCACCCAGGCTCGCGCGGATCAACTCCACTACGCCTGGCGAAACTTCGCGTATCAACTCCGGCACCATCACGAGGACGAAGAGACGATCTTCTGGCCGATCCTTCGCGAGCTGGGCGCCTCTGACTCGCTGTCCGAGGATCTCGAAGGCGAGCACGAGAAGATGCTTGCCGCGCTCGAGGGGGCCGACGCGTCAATGGCGGCGTTCCAGTCCAGCCCGATCAACGATCGCGCTGGCGCCGCGCGAACAGCCGTCACGCGACTGTCCGACGTGCTTCTCGATCACCTAGCCCACGAGGAGTGAGACCTGGAACCAATCTCGGCTGCCAACCACAAGTCTCCGCAGATCAAGCGCGCGCAAAGCGTCGTGCGTCGGGCGCACAAAGGCAACACGGGGACCCTCTTCGCCTGGCTGGCCGACGGTGCAGACTCCGACGACAAGGCCGGCCTACGCCGCGAAATGCCTGCACCGGTCCTGTTCGTCATCAGCCGGATCGGCGGCCGCAACTACAACCAGCGCATCGCACCGACCTGGCAATGATGTCAGCGATCTTGTTGCTTCACACGCGTAACCACGTGCGAGAAGCGGCGTGAAGATCGTTCCAACAGCGATATTTGCGTTTGAGGGACTTCAAGATCGCGGAATCCCCTACTGCGTAAGGGGTAGCACAACGGTGAGCCCGAAGTCCTCATAATCCCTTGGCCGTCGGTTCGAGTCCGACCCGCCCACCAAGGCCGATTCCGGCAGTTCCCGATCGTCCACACGACGGCTTCGCTTGCCCTCCTGTAGTACAGCGGTGGCTGAGTGAGGTACGGGCGCGATACGCGCTGGCGTGATCGGGACTGGCTACGCGACGTCGTGCTTTGACGCACGGCGAGTCAATGCCCCTCGCGGGAAGTCTGTCGAGCGGGACATCGCTGCCCTACGATCGCGGCGTGGAGGAGCCGAAAACTCACTATCTCGAGCGCGATGGCGCGACGCTCGGGTATCACACGTGGGGCCACGGCGACTCCGAGATGTTGTACCTCGCCGAGATAAACGCTCACCTCGACCTCATCTGGACGGATCCCGAGTTCGCAGCTCTGCTCGATCAAGCCTCTCAGTCCACTAGGGCCGCGGGTGCGCAGCGCCGCGGGTTCGGGCTCTCCGAGCCGGTGCCGTACGTACCGTCCGTCGAGCAGCAGGCAGATGACGCGCTCGCGATCATGGACGCTGCGGGATTGAAGCGCCCCACCGTGTTCGCGATGTTCTCGACGGCGGGCGCCGCGGCATGGCTCGCAGCCGCCCGGCCCGAGCGGGTGCGCAACCTCGTGCTGCTTCAACCGTGGGCGACCGGGCCGGTCGCCAACAACGCCGAGGCACACGGGTGGGACCCGAAGATTGTGCAGGATTACGTTCGGCAGTGGCATGAGGCGTTCACGGACTGGGGGTCGGGCCGCACCATCGACCTCTGGGACGCCCACCAGGCGACCCCGTACAACCGCAGGTTGATGGCGATGCTCGAACGTTGCTCTGCGACGCCGTCGGCGGCGATGGCGATGTTCGAATGGGTGATCAGGCATGACCTGTCCGACGTGTACCGCCGGGTCCGCGTGCCCACGCGCGTTTTGTGGCTGCCGACCAGCACCGTGCCGGAGGGTCCGGTGAAACGGACGGCTGACCTCATCGAGGGTTCGGAGTACATCGTGCTTCCGGAGACGGCGCCGGGCTCCTCGATGGGCGAGGCGTTCGCCGTCGTGATCGACCGCATCCTGGAGGTGGTGCGGGTCCCCACTCCGGCACATCACGGGAACCGCTTCCTCGGCACGGTCCTGTTCACCGACGTCGTCGAGTCCACCGAGCTCCTCAGCCGGATCGGCGACAGCCGCTACCGAGACATCCGCGCCCACTACGAGCGGCGGGTCCGGCTGGCGGTCGAAGAGGCCGGCGGGCGTCTCGTCAACGTCAGCGGCGACGGAACGCTCAGCGTGTTCGACCAACCCAGCGGCGCCGTCACCGCTGCGCGCGACGTCTGCGCCGGCATGACAGATCTCGACCTCGAAGTCCGCGCCGGAGTCCACGCGGGTGAGATCGAGCGGGCAGCTCTGGACGTGACCGGGCTGACCGTGCACATCGGCGCACGGATCGCCGGACACGCAAGCCCCGGCGAAGTGCTCGTTTCCCGCACGGTCCGCGAGCTGACGATGGGCTCCGACCTGATGTACCAGACCCGCGGCGAGTTCACCCTGAAGGGAATCCCCGGCGCGTGGGAGCTCTATGCAGTGAGCTCTGCAAAACACCCGGACGACGCCACGCTCGCACAACCACCCAAACTCACCGCAACCGATCGCGCCGCCATCCGCATGGCCCGACGGGCACCCAAGGTCGCGCGCGGCATGGTGACCGCCGGCAACGCATGGCAGCGGCGCCGCGCCCGTACCTGATCTGGTTGGTGATGACCTGTTGGATTCAACAGCAGGGGATTGTGCCCGCGAAGGTTCGAGGCGAAGCCCGGAACGCCTGCCACGTAAGGCGATAGCACAAGGGTGAGCCCGGAAGTCCTCATCATCCCTGGGTCGTCGGTTCGAGTGCGACCCGCCCCACAAAGGCCCGTGTATTGCTCCGCCTGGTGCTCGACGGTTCGTCTTCGGTTGATGGGCGACGGTGTTTCGGTTGATGGTTGACAGTTACTTCGGTTGATCCTTGACACTCCCTCGATGAGGGAGCTTTCTGTGGCAGAGCAGCGGTATCAGGCTGCTTGTTGCGATGCGCTGCATCCTCGAAAGATCCGCGCTGACTAGTGCGTTCGCGCATGACAGCCGCGTGACCGTGCGCTTGATCAGCTGCGGGGCGGCGCTGCCTCACCGGCCGCCAGTAGCCGCGCACCCCGGTCTGCGCGTCGGAACACCGCGAGCGCTGACCAAGGCATTCGTCGATGTCCGGCGCTGACTGGATCAGTGGAGCTCGCGTCTCCCGAGTCTCGTGCGCCTCGAGCTGCGTCCTCACACGACTCTTCAGGATGCTCGGCGACTGATGCCGACGAGGGGTCGTCGCCGCCTGCAGCCACGCTTTGGGCCATCACCGGGGCGCGCGGTGGCAGCCGGCCCGGCGACAGCACCTGACGGTGGGCGTCGCTGGCCATCCGTTCTGACGACACCACGCGCGGGCGCGTCCTTCGGCGCGCCGCTGTGCACCAGCCGCTACCAGCTTCGTCTCTGGGTCTACCGATGCCCAACCAGCGTCCCGGTCTCTATGGAGACGTAAGACGATTCCTGAGTCCGAGCGCTGACCGACATGGGCAGAAACACGGAGAGCGACGCTGGTCCGAGACAAACTCGTAAGTCAGATGCAGTCATCCGAACTCTGGAGGTTCCATGCCCAAGGGCTACTGGGTCAGCGTCTACCGCATCATTTCAGACGCTGAGAAGCTGGCTGCCTACAACAAACTGGCCCGTCTGGCCGTCGAGGCCGGCGGCGGTCGGACCTTCGTCCGTGGCGGTCGGGTTGCCCCATACGACGCCGGGATCGCCGAACGTACTGTGCTGGTCGAGTTCGACAGCTTCGAGCAGGCCGTCGCGGCACGGGAGAGTGCGGCCTATCAGGAGGCGCTGGTCGCGCTCTCAGACGCCGTCGAGCGCGACTTCCGCATCGTCGAAGGCATCGACTGACCGTGGTCCAGTCGGGATCTTCACTGAAGCGATCTCGGCACCGGCGGCCCGCGGCGCGCGCCATGCGCCGACCCTACGACAAGATCAGGGCCGCACCGGGTTGACCCGTCCGGCGCGGGGCGCCTTCCGCGCCTTCACCTGTGGCGTCAGAAGCCGTCGGGATTTCTTGGAGCGTAGGGGTTCTCGAGCGCGGCGATCTCGGCCGCCTCGAGTTCGATTTCCACTGCTGCTGCGGCGTCGTCGAGGTGGCTGGGCTGGGTGGCCCCGACGACCGGTGCGGCGACCACCGGATTGTGCAGTACCCAGGCGAGCGAGATCTGGGCCATGGGCCTGCCCTGCTCGCCGGCGATCCGTTCGACGGTGTCGATGACGGGACGATCGGCGTCACCGGCGGCGCGGCGGCCGACCGGGTCGTTGTTCGAGCGAGCGGTCGAGGTTCCGTACGGTCGGGCCAGGCTTCCTTTAGCTAAGGGCCCCCACGGCAGGCTCGAGACGCCCTGGTCTCGGAGCAGTCCGAACATCTCGCGTTCCTCTTCGCGCTGCACGAGGCTGTACTGATCCTGCATCGACACGAACCGGCGACCGCCACCGGCGTCGGCGGCGTACTGCATCTTCGCGAACTGCCACCCCCACATCGACGACGCTCCCCTATGTCGCGCCTTGCCGGCTTCAACTACGCCATTCAACGCATCCATGGTCTCCTCGATCGGAGTGTTCGGATCGAAGCGATGGACCTGGTAGAGGTCGACGTAGTCGGTGCCCAGGCGCGTCAGGGACCCGTCGATCTGATCGCAGATCGTCCGGCGGGACAACCCCGAACCGCCGGGACCGTCGTGCATGGCAAGCCCCACCTTCGTCGCCAGTACGACTTCCTCGCGGCCTGACGGCCCGGCCGACCAGCTCTTCCGAAGTGCCCAAGGCGTACACGTTGGCGGTGTCCCAGAAGGTGATGCCGAGCTCGAGGGCTCGCCGGAAGATCGGCCCGGCGGCCTCCTCGCCAGGCGCTTGTTCTTCTGCACGGTTTCAGCGGGTCGATGCACTGGTTCGACCTGGTCGTGCGACGGCTCAGCGACACCTTCCGGCTGATCCGGGTCGATCTGCTCGGCCACGGATCGACCGAAGGTCCGGCCGCCGACGCGCCGGTTCAGGCGCGGGCGATCGAAGCGGTGCTGACCGAGCTCGACGTCCGCGGCGCGACGGCGGTCGGGCATTCCTTCGGCGCGGACGTGGCCGTGGAGCTGGCCGAGAAGTCCGATCGGATCGACCGGCTGGTGATCCTCACGCAGGCACCCGACTACTCGGACTCGAACCTGCCGCGCGGAAATGTGGTGATGACCGTGCCCGGCGTGCGCACCGTGCTGCACCGCGGCGCACACGCCCTCGGTTTTGCGATCAACGCCGTCGCCAACGCAGCCCGACCCGACCGCGCCAGCCGGACACTGGCGACCCGGGCGCTGCTCGACTTCCGCGCGCTGCGGGTGGCGATGTTCCGGGTCGTCCTGATCGAACGACGTGATCGGATGGCCGCCCGTCCGCTCGACGCGCAGGTCCGCGACGCCGGCAAGGCCACGCTTGTCATCCTGGGCGAACGCGATCACTTCTACGGCGCCCGGTCCGCGGCCCGTTACGAATCGGCCGGAGCGCAGGTGGAGATCTTCGCCGACTGCGGGCACTCACCGCTGATGGAGCAACCCGAACGCACGGCTCGAGCGATCCGCGAATTCACCGAACGTTCCGTGTAAGAATCCCGGCCGTCAACGTTGCCGACCCCGGCGCCGGATGACCGGCCTGCGTAACGTTCACGAAATGCCCGATGCCGACCTCGTGTGCACCCGTCGATCACTGCACGCCGTAGCCGAACTCGTTCTCGCCGGGCCCCAGCACCGGGCGACCGGGGACATCAGGCTGCGGGTCTCGCCCGGCGGCTTCCGCACGGTCAGCGCGCCCGATCTTCGGGTCGAGGGCGATCATCTGGTAAGTGTCGAGCTGCGCGTTGCCATCGACGGCGGGACCGCGCGCTCCCTCGCGGCCGCTGTCGGGCATACGGCAGGAGAACCCGCGGGCGTCTACGGCGAAGGATCCGGCTGCGGGATCGACGACGAACTGCACCTCGATCGGACGGCGGCGGGCCGCATCGTCGCCGCGTACGCCCTGGGCGATGAGGCGCTGCGGATGATCGCCCCCGACCAGGACCCGGTGTTGTGGCCCGAGCATTTCGACGTCGGTATCCGCGTGGGCGACGCCAACTATGGCGTCTCGCCGGGTGACGGGTTCCTCGCCGAACCGTACGCTTACGTCGGCGTGGACCCGGTGCCCGACGATCCGTACTGGAATGCTCCGTTCGGTCGCGCCCAGTCGATGACGGACTTCACCACGGCCGAGCAGTTGGCCACCTTCTTCCGGGACGGCACTGCTCGGTTCGAGGCGGCCGCTCGACGCATTGGCCTGTGAGCTGCGCGGCCGACGTCACTGCCGGCCGACCGGCCAGCAGCGCTTTGAACGAGAGCGTGAGCATCCTCGGGCAAGCCCGAGCCGGGCGTCGCGGAATGGTGGCTCGGCGAGCGTCGTTGCGTCGGCATGGCCGGAACCGATCTCGACGCCGCCGTCGGAAAACTGATCAGCGTTCATGTGGGACGACCGCGCACAGTGCACAGTGCACGGACCGACGTCGCGACTGCTATCTGGAAGCACCCGGTCGACGGTCGCGTGGACGTGCGAGGGGTCAACATCGTCGGTGACGACCAGGCTGACCGCTCCGTTCACGGCGGTCCGGACAAGGCGGTTTACGCCTACGCGGCCGAGGACGTCCTCTTTTGGGAGCAGGAACTCGGGCGAAGCCTGGGCGAGGCCGCGTTCGGGCAGAACCTCACGACCGAGGGCATCGATGTCTCCGGCGCCGTCATCGGTGAACGTTGGCTCGTCGGTACGACCCTGCTCGAGGTCGCGCAGCCACGCCTGCCCTGCTACAAACTCGGACTCCGGATCGGCGAGCCGGGCTTCGTCAAGAGGTTCGCGCGGGCATCACGTCCCGGGGCCTATCTGCGCGTGGTCGACGAAGGTGACCTCGGCGCTGGTGACGTCGTCACCGTGTCCGGTCGTCCCGAGCACGCAGTCACAAGTCGAATGGTGTCCGAGGCGATCCTGGTCGATCCGTCGCTGCTACCGCTCGCCCTTCGCGCACGGCAGCTCCCGTCCGAGCTGCGAGAGTGGATGGCCGATCGGGTCGCGGACCGCTGAGGCCCAACGCCTGTGCAACGTGCTTCCCGCCCGGCGTGGTTGATTTCCGGCCGGTTTTCCAACCACATCGGGCGGGAAGGCATGGCTCGGACGTGGACGGTCTCAGTCGGCGGTCACCGTCGTTATGCAGAACGGGTGGCCGGCGGGGTCCAGGAACACGCGCCACCGGCTGTCGGGCTGGGGCTGAACCTCGATCGCGCCGAGGCGCACGGCTCGGGCTGATGGTTCCTCCAACTCGGCACCCGCCGACAGATCGAGGTGAACGATCGACGAGCCCGGCCAGATCGGGCGGGCATACGGGACGACGCGCTGCGCGACCAGAACAGTCCCGTCGATGCGTGCGCCGGAGCTGGATGGCTTTTCCCATAGGCGCTCGCCGCCGAGGAGCTCCACGTAGAACGTGATCAATGCTGCTGGGTCCGGGCAGTCGAGAGAAATCCCCGCGATGCGTAAGCCGTCATCACTTGTCATCGGCTCATCTTTTCGTGTGCCGCCACGCCGGGCACTCGAACGACGTGGTGCGCTCGTTGAGCCAGCTGGCACCGCCCCAGATAGATCCGCTGGCCCTCGACATACCGGCGGACGGACGGATCGTCCGGATCGGGATTCGTACCGTCCCGGTCAGCCATCCTGCGAACGCTGACGCTGACGCTGAACGGAACGTCCAGGAACACCGACACGTCCCAAAGATGCGCCCACTCGTCGCGGAGCAGGAACATGCCTTCGACTATGACGACATCGCCCGCCCGGACGAGGACCGGGTTGTCCACGATCGGGCGGTCCGTCCGATAGTCGAACGCCCGAGACCGGATCGATCGTCCGCCGCCATCAGACAGTGGCTCGATCACGTTCGTGATGAACGTGTGCAGGTCGTAGGTGTCGCGGAAGTAACCCTCGGGCGAATCGCGTCCCAGCCGATAGCGAATTGCGCGCGGATGCAGGAAGTCGTCCATGTGCACGACGTGCGCAGTCCGTTGACGCCCGGCGTAACGAGCAGCAAGTTGGGCGGCGAAAGTCGTCTTGCCGCTTCCGGCGACGCCGTCCACGGCCACCACCACCGGCCGGTCGAGCCGAGGCGTCGAACGGACCAACGCGTCCACACCGTCCACGTGTTCCACGATGCCCACGCCGTCGAAGAGTAGCGAAGGGGCGACCCATGACGTACGTCATCGGTCGGCGGTGACATCGACGCCTATGCGGATGTTGCGGCGATCCAGAGGATGTTCCAGATGGAAGCCGAGGTCCGTGGCCGTCCGACTTCCCGGAGCCCCGGAGCAGAAGAAGGATGACCGAATTGAGGGTCCGATGAGCCGCAACGTCGTGTTGTACGAACTGATGTCCCTCGACGGATTCGCCGACGACCCGGGCGAGGGCGAGTGGTTCGGCGACGCCGACGAACGTTTCATGGGTTTCCTCGACGAGGTCATCGCCAAGCAGGACACCGTCCTGCTCGGGCGACGGACGTTCGACAAATGGGCGCCGTATTGGCCGACATCGACCATGCAACCGTTTGCGGACTTCATCAACACGACACCGAAGCTGGTGTTCTCCTCCACGGATCTGGGCGTCGCCTGGTCGCCTAGCGACCAGGTCCGCGCGGCGGCCGCCCCGTTCGTGACCGACCTGAAGCGCACGGACGGCGGCGACATCGGTATCCACGGCAGCCTCTCGCTGGCGCGGACGCTGCTCGCGGCGCAGCTCGTCGACGAACTCCGCCTCGTCGTCGCGCCCAGCCTCGACGGTCGCGGCAAGCGACTCTTCGACGGCGATGCCGGCCTGCAACGCTTCGAACTGCTCACCTCGGAGCGCTCCGGTGGATGCCTCTTGCTGCACTACCGGCGCCGCAGCTGACCATCACCCCGTTCCGCTGCGCGGCCGTAGCGGTTACGGCTTGCTGACCTCGTGGCCCATGGCGCGTGATGCGCGCACAGCCTCGCTCGCGGTTAGGTTCGGGGAATGTCTCTTCGCGTCGGAGTCCAACTACCCGAGGTCGAGCGTCCAGTGCCGTGGCCCGAGATGGTGGCCATGGCGAGGGCGGCGGAGAACGCGGGCTTCGACTCGATCTGGCTGGGTGACCACCTGCTCTACGACCTGCCGGACGGCTCGCGGGGGCCGTGGGAGGTATGGACCGCCCTCGCCGGGCTGGCCAGCGTGACCGAACGGGTCGAGCTGGGCCCGTTCGTGGCGTCGACGAGCTTTCACGCGCCGGCCATGCTGGCCAAGAGCGCCGCCACGGTCGACGCCATCTCCGGCGGCCGGCTGATCCTCGGCCTCGGGGCGGGGTGGAACCAACGGGAGTACACCGCCTACGGCTTCCCGTACGACAAGCGCGTCGCACGGTTCGAGGAGGCGTTCACGATCATTCGCGAGCTCGTGCGCACCGGCCGGAGCGATTTTCACGGCGTGTACTACGACGTCGCCGACTGTGTCCTGGACCCGAAGCCGCTACGGCCCGGCGGCCCTCCCCTGATGCTGGGGTCGGTGAGTCCGCGGATGATGCGCATCGGCCTGCCCCACGTCGACGCATGGAACGTGTGGTGGAGCGACTACCGAAACGACGTCGACGGCTTTGCCGCCGTACGGGCACGGGTCGAGGACGCACTCGTCGAGGCCGGCCGTGCGCCGGGAGAGGTTGAGGCGACCGCAGCGGTATTCGTCCACCTGCCCGGCGGCGCGGGCCGGCTGGCGGGCGAGACCAACGAGGACCCGACGATTCGACCGGTCCTCGTGTCGGACCTGGCCGAGCACCTCCGCGCGATGGCCGGCGCCGGAGCCGCGCACTTGCAACTCGTCCTCGATCCGATCACTGTCGAGTCGATCGACGCCGTCGGCGAGATCGTGCGAGACCTGCGCGAGGTCCGGACATGAGCGCCTCACCGGCAACTGGCGGAACGAGAGCATTCCGTTTCGGGGTCGTCGCCCCGGTCAGCACCGACCTGCGGACGTGGCGGGATCGAGTGCGCCGGATCGCCGACGCCGGTTACTCGACGCTGCTGATGCCCGACGTGCCGCGGTGGCAGCCGGCCGCGGCCCCGACGCTGGCGACCGCGGCCGCACTCACCGACCTGCGAGTGGGCACGTGGGTGTATGCCTGCCCGCTACGTCCGGCTTGGAACGCCGCCTGGGAAGCGCACTCGTTGTCGGTGCTCACCGAAGGCCGCTTGGAGATGGGCATCGGCACCGGCCGGCCCGGTATCGAGGACGAGCTCCGTGAACTCGGGCTGCCCGATCTGTCACCAGCCGAGCGGCTGGCCCGCGTGCAGGAAACCATCGCCGCCCTGCGCGACCTCGACGACTCCGATCTGCGCACGCCGGTGGCGATGGCCGTGCGGGGCCCGAAGGCCCAGGCGATGGCGGCTGAACTCGCCGACACCGTCACCTTCGCGCTGTACCCGGATGAACCTCGGGCTGAGGTCGAGCGGCTGATTCGGGGTTTCCGCCCTGCCATGGACGTCGAACTGGCGATGCATGTGCCAGTGGTCGGCGAGAGCGTCGCGCCGTTCATGGCGCCGCCCGACACGGACCCTGGCCCGCTGCATGCAGCCGACTCCCTCGCCGCACTTCCGGACGACCCGGGCTCGGCGGCCGAAGAGATCCAGCGGCGGCGGGAGGAGCTCGGCTTGAGCTACTTCATCTTCGGGGCGGAGGCCGCCGAGGCACTCGCGCCGGTCGTCGCACGGCTGGCCGGCGCTTGATCAACAGCTCGTTCTTGTCGTTATTCGACGGAAACGGTCTGTTGATCAACGATCGGGGTCTCGTACCATGGCGCCGTGACTTACGAGGTGGACTTCAGCAACGTCTCGACCGTCGGCTTGGAGTCCTCGCCTGTGGCGGATGCGCTTGCCGGCCTGCGAGCCAACGAGGCGCGGTACTTCAGGAACAAGTACGACGCGGCGTTCACCGTCGAGCCCGCCGCGGAGGCCCAGGACGTTGTCGAGTGGGTCCACAACATCCTCAAGACCGAGCGCGACATCGTCATCGCCTCACCGCCGCTGGAGGCGGCGGCCATGGAGGTCGACAACATCCGATGGCCGTACGTCTTCTACCAGAGCGGCCTGGCGATCAACGTCCTGTACTCACTCGGCGAGTCGAAGAAGCGCGCCGTCGGGTTCAAGCTCTCCGACGGGATGGAGGTTCCCGTCGAGCTGAGCTCGTTCAAGTTCGCGCGCCAGAAGTCGAAGCTGGCCGGGACGATCCGGGGATCCTATTTCGTGATCAAGGGCGAGTACTGAGTACGTCGCCGCCGATCTCGCAAGCGAGTCGATCAGGGCGTCGACCGCCTTCGGGCTGAGGACGGCGTCGAGCGCGAGCATGGCGCAGCCTCGGACGCCGGACTGCACGCCGTACGTGGCCGGGCGGATCTCCAGATCGCGGGTCGCGATCGCGCTGGCATCGCTAGAGCGTCTCGCGCGGCCGGCGACGAACAGGTCGTACGCCGGCAGCATGTCGCCGCCGATCACGATCAGCGCGGGGTTGAGCAAGGTGACTGCGCCGGCAAGCGCTTCACCGAATTGCCGGCCGCTTCGCCGTACCTCGCGGCGGGCGTCGGTGTCGCCGCTGGTGGCCAGGGCGATGACGTCGCGGACGTGGGCGACGTCGCGACCCTTCTCGCGCATGCTGCGGACGAGCGCCCAACCGCCGGCGACGGCCTCGATGCACCCGACCTCGCCGCACCGGCAGGGGACGCCCTTGGCCGGCGCGTACCTGACGTGCCCGATCTCGCCGGCCGCGCCGAGCGCACCGTGCTGTATCGCGCCTCCGCTCATGATGCCGGCGCCGAAACCGCTCGAGGCCTTGACGATGAGCGCGTCGGCGAATCCGGCGAGATGGCCTCCCCCAGCTGCGCTTCTGCCGGACCGGCGGGATCACGGCGGCGACGGCGCCGGACTTCCTCGCCGAGCCGAACGTCGGCTGCGTCGGCGGGACGTGGTTGACGCCGGCGAGCGCGCTCGCGGCGAAGGACTGGGACCAGGTACGAACGCTCGCCCGGCGGGCTTCGGAGCTCCGCCGCGGCTGACCGATGGGGTCACACCGGTGTGGTGGGATGACTCGGTGAGCGAGGAGCAGGAGGCGGTCAATCGCCGCATGCTGCGAGCGCGGGACGCGATGGATCGTGCTTATGCCGAGCCCCTCGACATCCCCACCCTGGCTGCGATCGCGTACGTGTCCGAGGCGCATTTCATCCGCACCTTCCGGGCGACGTTCGGCGAGACCCCGCACCGCTACCTGCAGCGCCGACGGGTGGAACGGGCGATGTTCCTGCTGCGCATCACCGATCGCCCGGTGACCGAGATCTGCATGGCGGTCGGCTTCACGAGCTTGGGGACCTTCAGCCGGACGTTCCGCGCGATCGTGGGTCAGTCGCCCTCGACGTTCCGCGCGCAACGCGTCGTGCTGGCGGCACCCACCTGCTTCTCGATGAGCTGGTCCAGGCCGAGCAGTTTCGGAGAAGCGGTCGTCGGCGACTGACCCATAGCGTCATCGACGGCAACACGAACCACCACGCTTGGAGGAACAATGTTCAACTCGATCAACATGAGCCATGTCTTCGTGCTGGACCAGGACGAGGCGCTGGACTTCTACGTCAACAAGCTCGGTCTCGAGGTCGGCGTCGACATCGACTTCGGCCCGATGCGTTTCCTCACCGTGCGCGTGCCCGGCGACCCGGGCCGCGAAATCCTGCTGGAACTGCCGGGACCGCCTGGGATGGACCCGGAAAGTGGCGAGCAGACCCGCGAGCTCGTGGCCAAGGGTGCGACCGGCTTCACCTTCGGCCTCACGACCGACGATTGCCGCAAGACCTACGAGACGCTCAGAGAACGCGGCGTGGAGTTCACCGAGGAACCAACCGAGCAGCCCTACGGCGTGGACTGCGGTGGACGCGATCCGTTCGGCAACCACTTCCGGATCGTGCAGCTAGCCCAACCGGCCTGACAGCAGTCCACGGATGAACTCGGCGGGTCAGGACCTGGCCGCCGTCGACCGCGAGGTGCGGACGAGGCTGATGAGCGCGATCGCACCCAGCACCGCGATGGCCACGGCGAAGCTGACTGCTGTCTTCTGCAGCCCGATCGCGTCGCTCGAGGCGCCGATGCCGACCACGGGCAGCGAGATGCCGACGTAGCAGACGGCGAAGAAGCTCGAGCTCACCGCGGCCCGCTGCTCGCCCGGGCTCGCGCCGACGATCGCGCCGAGCGCGGAGCGGAAGCTGCAGCCCTGCCCGAGGCCGGCGACCAGGCCGCCGGCGACCAGGATCGGCAACGACCTCGTGCCGATGCCCAGCCCGATCACGGCTGTTCCGACCACGAGCAGGCAGGTGCCGCCGAGCAGCGCCGGCCGGGCCCGGAAGCGGATCGAGACCAGCTGGCCCACCGCCGATGCCGCGAACACGACGAACACGACGACGCCGGTCAACAACGGGTTGTGATGGCCGAGCAGGCCGAGCGTCGCCGGCGTGACGGCGGTGAAGAAGCCGAGCACGGCGAACCCGGCGAATCCCGCGGTGCCGGCGCTGAGGAAGATCGTCCGAAGCGATGCCGGCACGCCGAGCCGCTGCACGGCGAGCCGACGCGGCCTCTGGACGTCGACCGGTTCCGGCATGCGCAGCACCGCAATCAGGGCGACGCCGATGAGTACCACATGCACCGCGTACGGCGTCACCAGCGGATGCGGCTCCGACCTGGCCAGCGCACCGGCGACCAACGGGCCGAGACCGAGGCCCCCGATGTTGGCGACCGCCGCGACGACGGTTGCCCGCGTGGTGTGTTCGCCGGCGAAATCGGCCAAGGTGGCCGTCGCGGTGCCGGTGAACACACCGGCCGAGAGCCCGGACAGGAAGCGACCGACCAGCAAGAGCGCTAGGCCGCCGGAATGGGCGTGCACCGGCGCGGCGGCCAGGAACACCACGGACGACAGCAGCGCCGCCGCGAGCCCGGCCAACAACACCGGCCGGCGGCCGAGCGTGTCGGACGCCCGGCCGAACGCAAGCAGCGCCGCCAGCACTCCGATCGCGTACGTGGCGAAAACGATCGTGACGGTCAGCGCACCGAAATCGAGCTGCCGCTGATAAGTCGGATACAAGGGTGTCGGCAGCGTGGTGCCGAGCATGGTGGCGACGAACGCGTAAGCGGTGGCCGCGAAGGCCAGGGCGTAGGAGGCGCGGGGCACGATTCGATCCTGCCGCCCGCTCGATCGTCGGCCGCGCGGGCCCCGTGCCCTGACGCTGTTGCGCGACCCGGCGAACGGGCGCGCCACCCGCGTGGCAGGGTTGGCGGCATGGCCGACTATCAGGTGGACGCAGATCCGCAGCGCATCGACATGGACGTCGTCTGGGCTTACCTTTCGCGCGAGGCGTACTGGGGGCGGGGCCGGAGCCGGGCCGATGTCCAACGACAGGTTGACGGCGCGTGGCGCGTCGTGGGTGCCTACGCCGACAACGGTGCCCAGGTCGGATTCGCGCGAGCCATTTCTGACGACGTCGCATTCGCCTACCTCGCTGACGTCTTCGTGCTGAAGGATCATCGCCGCCACGGGCTGGGCCGGCGACTGGTACGGACGATGATCGACGAGGGCCCCGGCGCTGACTTCCGCTGGTTGCTCCACACCGGCGACGCGCCGTTCCTCTACGCCAGCTTCGGTTTCCGACCCACTGACCGGACGGTGCTCGAACGCCCAGCCGGCCGCCCCGGCATCGTCGAGCCCTGAACCGATCACGCCGGTCCGGACTCCAACCGGTTGTCGGCCCGGAACTGGTCGGTGGTGTTGGTCCAGGGGAACGGCTCGTCGGGTACCGGCACACTCAGCCGCTCGCAGAGGGGCGCCCATCCGTCGGCCACCGTCCACTCCAGCAGGCGGTCCGGAGCGATCGCCGAGCGGACCGCGGTGTAGTGCCGCTCGTAGGCGGCGATCAACGTGGCGCGGTCGTCGGATGGGTTCCCGAACCACTCGCGCCAGAGGTTGCGGAAGGGTGAGGACCCGTGATCGTCGTCGAGCTGGAAGATGGTCGATGCCGCGCTGCGGTACCAGTCCTCTGCGGGACGGGTCGACAGCACGATCAGCGCGTCGGGGAACGCATCGCTGAGCTCTCGCCAGAACGCCGCGCCAGGGAAGTCCACCTGGGCGACGTAGCCGGCGAAGACCTCCTCCCAGTCGACCGCCTCGCCCCGCAGGGCCGGAGCCCAGAGCGGGAGGTGCCGTTCGGGGTCTGCGAGGACCTCGGCCATGTGGTGGCAGCGCCCGCCCAGCAGCCGCTCAAGCGCGAGCTTGAGGGAGTAGGTCCCGGTGCGCCCGAGCCCGGGCCCGATGACTTGCAGCGCCACGACGGCAACCCTAGATCGCAACGGCTCGTGATCACTTGGGTTCCCTCGCGCGTTAGCCTGCGACGGTGGAGCTGATCGATGCCGCCTCCGCCGAGTTCGAACGGGTCGTGCGTCGACTCCCGGCAGACACCTTCGATCGGCCGACGCCGTCGCAGCTGTCGATCCGCGAGTTGATCGAGCATGTCGTGTTCGGCAACCGCTTCACCGCCCTGCTGCTGGTCGGCGTCGATCGCGACGAGGCGGGCAACGCTTTGGCCGGTGACCAGCTCGACGAAGACGCCCTCGCGGCGGTGATCGAGTCGGCACGGCGCCAAGCGGAGGCGTTCGCCGCCGCGCCACCCGGCCGGTCGATCCCGGGGCCGATGGGCGAGGTTCCGATCGCGGCGTATCTGCGCTTTCGGCTCGTCGATCTGGTGGTCCATGCCTGGGACCTGCTTCGGGGGGCCCAACTCGACGAGGCTCTCGATCCGAAGATCGTGGCCGCGCTCATCGACACGGTCGAACCGCACCTCGACGAGATGCTCGCCTACGGCGCGTACGGCTCCGGTCCGAGCGGCACGCTGCCGCCCGACGCGTCACCCCAGACGCAGCTGCTCGACTGGTTCGGCCGACGGCCGTAACAGCGATCAGCGCGGTCAGCCTGCTGGATCGTCGCCTCGTGGAAGGTCTCGCCCCGCGCGCCGGTCGAGGTCGACGTCGGACCGGTTCTTGAGGCAACCGAACTTGCCGGCTCAGTTTCCGTAGACCCGTGCGGGCGTGATCAGCACGGCGGCCCGCCGTTGTTCGATCATGGTGCGGTCGTACTCGTCCCAGTTGTCATGAGTGCCGCCCGCCGCGACGAACACGTCCCGGAGCAGCCGCCGGAGTCGCTCACCGTCGATGCCGTCGTGGGGGTCGTCCGGTCCGATGACCACCGCACGTCCCTCGACGGTGCGCCACTGCCACCCGTGACGTGTCGTGGCGGTGATTTGTGGACGCGCCCGCAGGTTCGCGAGCTTCACCTTGCCGTAGGTGACGAACGCCAGCACCGGCTGGCCGTCGAGCGGGCTGGCCATCACTCCCGCGTTGACCAGCGTCGACTGGATCGTCGCGTCCTCCCGCAGCGTCGAGACAACGGCCAGACCGTCCACCTGTCGAGCGAGATCGGCGAATGACTCGAGCCCGGGCATGCACTCAACTTACGTCAGCCGCCGCCACCGCCCAGTGAGCCGACCGCGCGGGCGATGACCAGCAGGGACGTCAACAGTGCGGCTGTCGCCTCGAGCCCCATAAGCGCCTTCGCACGGTTGGTGAGGGGCATCGTGTCGGTCGGGCTGAACGCGCTGGAGTTCGTCAGCGACAGGTAGAGGTAGTCGAGGAAGATCGGGATCCAACCCGAGGTCTTGCTCGAGCCGGCCGCCACCTCGGTGACGGTGTCGTCATTCTCGTCCTGGGAGAACCGCCAGTCGGCGGGGGGAAGCTTGTCGCGCCGGGCTTCGCGCCGGGTGACCGGGCCACCGCGGTCCAGCTCCCAGTAGAGCAGCGCGAAGCCGATGACGTTGGTCAACCACACCTGCATGGCCGCGACCAGCAGGTCACCGCCGGCAGTGCTCTTCTTGGTCAGCGCCGCGACGAGCATCCCCAGTGCGACGAGATTGGCCGAGATGATCAGAGTGGTCAGGGTCACCGACGCGATTCGCGACCAGCGGGTCCGACGGATCATCCGGGTCGGGTTGGTGACCAGAAGCGCCGCCAGGAGAACCAGCTCAGCCGCCGGTATCACCAGTCGCGGAAGGAGCAACACGGAGTTCGGGAGCAGGGCGTAGGCCACGCCGGCGACGACGACAGCGAGCGCAGGCGGCAGCCGGTTCTCGCCCTTTCCGACTCGGCGATGCGATATCTCGTCGTCGAGCCAGTTCCCCCGAGCACTCATGGCGTCCAGGATGCACCGCGCCGCCGCGAGACCCGGGCAATGACCGCGGCGGCACGCCGAGCGGGAGGCCGGCCATCGCCTGCCGGCCGCTACGGCGGGAGCTCGAGGTTGGTTGTATCTGGGTTTCTGGGTGGGGGGTGGAGTCAAGGGGTCTTGGCAACGGTTGTCGGTCAAGCTGCGAGGAGCAGCTTGTTCAGCCGGTCGGCTGGGGTCTCTAGGCCCAGGGTCGGGCGTGGACGCTTGTTGAGGATGTCGGCGACGCGGTGTCCGATGCAGCCCCGGTACTGCCCGTCCGGGCTGGAGTTGCGCTGGACCTCGCGCCAGACGACGCCCTTGTTGCGGCCGATCAGCTCACCGATCGCTGCGAAACTCAGTTTAAGCCGCAACCCGGCCT
>NZ_JBHEMO010000036.1:0-4134 GCF_046262535.1 Jatrophihabitans sp.
TGTTGGCCGACAACCCCGATTTCGCGCGGCACATGCTCATCATCCTGTGCACCCGGCTGCGCGAGGCCGAGAAGCGCGCGGGATAGAAGCCGATCGCGTGCCGGACTTCGCCGAAGAGCTCGGTCGGATCTCGCTGTTCGCCGGGCTCGACCAGAGTGAGCTGGCGGCGATCGCCAAGAACGCCTTCGTCCGTCGCCTCGCCCGCGGGCAGGTCCTGTTCACCCAGGGCGAGCCGAGCGATCACCTGTTCCTCGTCCGTTCCGGACGGCTGCGGGTGTTCGTGGCGTCGCACCATGGCGAGGAGTTGGTGCTGTCGGTCTCCGGACCGGGCTCAGCCCTCGGTGAGCTCTCGGTCCTCGACCGCGAGCCGCGGTCGGCCACCGTCGAGGCGCTCGAGGCCGTGGAGCTCATCGCGGTACCCGGCGACGACGCCCGAACGCTGCTGGAGACCAATCCCAAGGCGTTGCGCGCCGTAGCGGTGGCCCTCGCGGCCGGGATGCGGCGCTTGAGCGGGACGGCCGCCGACCTGGTCTTCCTCGACCTGCCCCGACGGCTGGCCAAACTGCTGCTGGCCGAGTCGGTCACCCGCCCGGACGGGACGACCGAGAGCCGGCTCGCGATGAGCCAGACGGGCGTCGCCGCGCGCCTCGGCGTCACTCGGCAGTCCTTGAACCGCGCGCTGTCCGCGCTCGCCCAGCGCAGCTGGATCACCGTCGACGGGGCGACGATCCGCCTCGACGATGTGGCTGCACTGACGCGATTCGCGGAGGGGTGAGCCGGAAGCCTTCAGCCGGCGACTGTTCAGCCGGCGGCGGCTCGGCCGGCCGATAGCGAGAGTGCGGCATCCAGGTCACGCAGCCACGCTGTGGCCCGCAGATCCGTGAACGTCTCGCGAGCGGCGAACAGGTGTGTTGTCGCTTCTGCCGCACGACCCTGCCCGGTCAGCCAGACGCCCAATGTCGCCTGGGCTCGCGCCCGGAACGGGACGGCTCCGAACGCGTCGAGTGCGGCGATACCGGTGCGCAAGTCCTGCTCGACGTCGGTCGGGTAGGCGGCCGACTCCGGGTCCAACGCCTCGATGCTCCCGCGCAGCCACGACAGCTCGGCCGCGAGCAGCGGCGTCAGTCGGATGCGCGCGACGGCGGTCACCGGTTCGAGCAGCTCTCGCGCGGTGGCGAACTGGCCCGTCTCGATCAACCACGTCAGCGTCCACGCCCACAGGTGCGGGAAGTCGTCATCGAGGTCGATGTATCGGACCGCGAAGTCGATCAGCCGGCGGCTCGATCCGGCGAGTGCGGCACCGTCACCGCTGAGGCGGTCGAGCAGCACCCGGATGGCAATGGGGAAGAGCCAGTCGGCCGACTCCAGCTGGCCGGTCTCGCCGATGCCCGCCAACGCGTTCAGGGCTTCGAGGTCGAGTTGCTCTTCCCGGGCGACCGCGATGAGGGCGGCCTCGATGGTGAAGAACGCGGCGGCCGACTGCGCCGGTGGCCGTTCCTTCAACAAGGGCAGCTCTCGGAGCGCCACCGCTTCGTCCCAGCGACCGGCCAGCGTGAACACGATCGTCAGGTTGGCGGCCGTGTGCCACGACATGTTGCTGTTGCCGGCCTGCTCGTGCAGCTTCATTGCTTCCTGACCGGCCGCGAGGCTGGCGTCGAGGTTGCGATTCATCCCGAACGCGAGCTGGTTCACGAGCGGGATGCCCAGCTCCAACACGAGTTGGCCGGCTCGCGCCACGTCGGCGGCCAGGCCGAACATCGCTTGGCCGATGCGCGGATGGCCGCGCAGAAGGTACACGATGCCGAGGGCGTTCAGCGCCCCGGCGATGTCCCGCGGGTCGCCGCCGTCCTCGGCCAGTCGAAGGGACCGTTCGAGCCATCGACCGGACTCGTCGAAGCGCGCCAGGTCGTTGAGGTAGACCCCGCCGGCGCGGGTCAGCCGCGCTGCGATCGACACGGGCAACCGGTCGACCTGCTCGTCGATCAAGAACGGCTCGAGCAGGGCCCAGCCTTCCTCGAACCGCCCGGTGACCCGCATCGCCAAAGCGGCAGTCGTAACGGCCCGGGCGATCTCGACCGGTTGCGCCTCGTGGTCGCCCGCCGCTATCGGCAGCGCGTGGTCAGTGGCTTCCTCGTGTGCCCCAGCAGCGAACGCGGCTTCGGCCGCGACGAGGTGCAGCCGTACTTGCTGCACGGGTTCCGCAGTGAGCTCCAGGGCCTCGGCGTAGGCGCGGACCGCGTCACGTGGCGCGCCGACGGCCAGCGAGCGCTCGGCTGATCGTTCCAACCAGCGACTGAGCCGACCCGCGATCTCGTCGCGCTGCGAGCCATCCGGCGCGACCAACGGCAGGGCATCGCGCAGGTGCTGAGCGATCACCGTCGTGAGCTCGCTGTCGTCGTCCGCTCCGGCCTCGAGGCGCGCCACCACGTCGAGGTGCCGCTGCAACCGGTCCCGCCGCGACTGCGTCTGGTAGGCCACCGTCCGCACCACCGACTGGACGAAGGCGTACTGCCCTTCCTCGGCCGACAGCCGGTCGGTGACCGTCGTGAGCAGGTCGCGGACGACCAGCTCGCGCAGACTCGCCGGCAGGTCGTCCGAATGCCCACTGATGGCGGCCAGCGCGTCGAGGGTGAACGTGTGGCCGAGCACCGAGGCCGCGGCGAGCACCGCGCGCTCGGTCGGCGGCAGCAGGTCGAGCCGGCTGGCGACCAGCACCTGCAGGCTGGCCGGGGCGGCGAGCGCGTCCAACGTTGCGGTGTCGACCCCGGTCACCAGCCGGACCGCGCCGGGAGTCCGGGTGGGGCCGCCGGCGGTCAGACCCTGGTCGTTCATGGCCCGGACGGTCTCGATCGCGAACAGCGGGTTGCCCTCGGCCCGCTCGACCAGCGCGTTGCGCACGTCAGCCGGCAACCCCTCCACCAAACCGTCCAGCAACGAAGCGATGTCGGACCGGGACAACGTCTCCAGGCCGACGACATTCGCCCGGCGCAGCGCCGCGAGCGCGGGGCGGCGCGACAGCAGCTCCGGTCGCGCCAGCAGCACGATCAGCATCGGCGCCTGGGCGACCATCGACAGGTGCTCGACGAAATCGAGCAGGCCGTCGTCGGCGTGGTGGGCATCATCGACGATCCAGACGATCGACTCGTCCTCAGTCTGCGACAGCCGCTCGAACCAGCTCAGCCACGCGCTGAAGAGATCGGGCCGGGCGAGGTCGGTGCCGCCGGGCAGCCCAAGCAGGTTGACCAGCGCCGGCAGCAGACGCGCGCGCTCGGCCTCGTCAGCGACGTAGGTCTCGAGCGAGCGCACCAACTTCTCGCGCGTGGTCGCCTCAGTGTCGTCCTCGGTCGCACTGATCCGGCCGCGGACGGCCGACGTCAGCGCGGAGAACGCGACGCCGTCGCCGTACGCCAGACACCGCCCCCGATGCCACAGCACGGTGGCCGACAGCCCGTCGATGTAGTTCTCGAGTTCCCAACTGAGTCGCGTCTTGCCGATTCCCGCGTCGCCGGACAGGATCACCAGCCGGGGGCGGCGCTCCTCGGCCGCGACGTGGAACATCTCCTTGAGCACGCTCAGCTCGCGGCGGCGACCGACCAGCGGCGCCTGCACCCGGTCGCTGCTGCGCTCGCCGCCCACACCGCCGCGGACGGCGGTGGCGACGAAGAGCTCGACCGGCTCGGCCTTGCCCTTCAGCTCGTGCGAGGCGGCGGCTGCGAAGTCGATCGAGCCGCCGGTCAGCGACCGTGTCTGCGCATCGACCCAGACGGTCCCGGGCTGCGCCTTCGCCTGCACGCGCGCCGCGGTGTTGACCGCGTCTCCCGCGACCATCCCCTGATTGGTGGCGCCGAGGGTCACCGCGACCTCGCCGGTGACGACCCCGACCCGCATCGCCAGTCCAGGCGCACCCACCGACTCACCGAACGCCGTCACCGCCTCGGCCAGATCCAGCCCGGCCCGCACCGCGCGCTCGGCGTCGTCCTCGTGCGCGGTCGGGACGCCCCAGACGGCCATCACCGCGTCGCCGATGAACTTCTCGATCGTCCCGCCATAACGCGCTACGACGCCGCGCGCGGTGTCGAAATATCGGCCCAGCAGTTCGCGGACCTCTTCGGGGTCGCGCACCTCCGACAGTGA
>NZ_JBHEMO010000037.1:0-21752 GCF_046262535.1 Jatrophihabitans sp.
CACCGAGATCAGCGAGATCGGCCACAGCGGCGGACTGGCCAGCGAGCCGAGCAGGCCGCCGGCGGTCAGGATGAGCAGCCACGACGGCTTGGTGAGCTTGTCGACGGCCGGGAACGCGGCTGACCGCCGGGTGAGGCAGTCGACCAGCGCCCACGCGCGCAGCACGATCAACGCCCAGAACAGGACCCGATCGGTCCAGAGGTACAGCGTGTCGACTGCGTTCACTCCGTCAGCGTACCGACGCCGGACGCAACTGTGCCCCGCTCCGGATCGGAGCGGGGCACAGTCGACGGCACGCGAAAGGTGCCGGGATTCAGCTCTTGGTGCTGCGCTTGGCCGGGGCCTTGCGAGCGGCCGGCTTGCTGGCCGGCTTGGACGCGGCCGGCTTGGTGGCGGCCGGCTTGGTGGCCGGCTTGGCGGCGGCGGTCGGAGCCGTCTTCGCAGCCGGCTTGGTGCCGATGCCGGTCAGCGACTGGACGGGCTTGACGACGCGGTCCTGCACGGTCTCGCCAACGACGGCGGTGACCGGACGGGCGGCCTCGACGAGCTTGGCCACGCGCGGGTCGGACTTGACGCCGGTGAACAGCGCGTCGGCGCGGTCGGTGACGCTGCTGGTGTAGTCCTTCACCTGCGCGAGGTACGGCTCGACGGCCGTCTTGATGGCGTCGAAGTTGATCGCCTTCTCGGCCGTCACCCGCAGGTCGTTGACGGCTTCGGTGGCCTTGCCCGCGATGTCGGTGACGTTGCCCTTGGTCTTGCCGAACAGTTCGTTGGCCTGGCCGGTCACGTCGTTGAGCTGCGCCTGGGCGCTGGCAATGGACGAGTCGAGAACCTGCTTGCCCTGGCTGACGGCGGTGTCGGCGTACGAGCGGATGTCACTGGCGATGGACATGGTGTAACTCCCTGTGTGTTGTGGGGGATCGAGAAAATAGATGAAGCCGTGTTACTCCGCCGGCGCGCCGGCGGCCGGTTCGACGCCGACTGCGAGAGCGGCGGCGTTCTCCCGGCGGAAGGACTCATAGATGTCGAGCAGGACCTGCTTCTGCCGCTCGCCGAGGTCCTCGTCGCTGAGGATCGCGGCAACGAGTTCCTGGTTGCCTTCGCGGAACTCGAGAATGCCCGCGCGGACGTAGAGCTGCTCGGCCGAGATGCGCAGGCCCTTGGCGATCTGCTGCAGGATCTCCGCGCTGGGCTTGCGGAGTCCGCGTTCGATCTGCGAGAGGTAGGGGTTCGAGACGCCGGCCAAGCGCGCGAGCTGTCGCAGTGACACCTGGCCCTGTTGACGCTGTTCGCGGATGAAGTCACCGATCGCGGCTCCGCTGCGCTTGGCCTGAACCTTCGGCGCCTCGGCTATCACCCGTCCAGTGTCGCGGAGCAGTGCTAGCAATTGCAAGCAGACTGCAAGCAATGTGGGTGAGAGCACCCCCGATACCGGTTAGGAACGCGATTCGGTCACCTCGGCCGGGCCCCGTTCGTCAGTGATAGGACAGTCGACGACGAGAGGTGTGCAGTGGACGAGCACGACGCGATGGCCCGGCAGTTCGAGCAGAACCGGGCGCGGCTACGCGCAGTCGCGTACCGGATGCTCGGCTCGCTGGCGGAGGCCGAGGACGCGGTGCAGGAGGCCTGGCTGCGGCTCAACCGCTCAGCCGGCGCCGAGGTCGAGAACCTGCCGGGGTGGCTGACCACCGTGGTGGCGCGGATCTGCCTCGACATGCTGCGCAGCCGCAAGTCCCGACGCGAGGAACCGCTCGACCTCTACGTCCCCGACCCGATCATCACCCCGGCCGACGACCCGGAGCACGAGGCGGTGCTGGCCGACTCGGTGGGGCTGGCCCTGCTCGTCGTCCTGCAGACGCTGGCGCCGGCCGAGCGGCTCGCCTTCGTCCTGCACGACATGTTCGCCGTACCTTTCGACGAGATCGCCCCGATCGTGAACCGGTCGCCCGACGCGGCCAAGCAGTTGGCCAGCCGAGCTCGCCGGAGGGTGCAGGGCGCCACGGTGCCCGACTCCGACCCGGCCCGGCAACGCAAGGTCGTCGACGCGTTCCTGTCCGCGGCCCGCGACGGGGACTTCGACGCGTTGGTCGCGGTGCTCGACCCGGATGTGGTGCTGCGGGCCGACAGCGGCGAGGGCGGCATCGGCCGGTCGGCCGTGATCCGCGGCGCCGCGCAGGTCGCCGGCGGCGCGCTCAACTTCGCGCGGCTCGCATCACTGGCCCGTCCGGTCCTCGTCAACGGCGGCCCTGGAGCCGCGACGGTCGCCGACGGCAAGGTGCTGTCGGTCGCTGGGTTCACCGTCGTAGGCGATCGGATCATCGAGATCGACATCCTGGCCGACCCCGCCCGCCTCGCGCAGCTCGACCTGTCGTTCCTCGACGCTTGATCGCGAACCGCCGGCCCGACCGACTAGCGTCTGTCGCTGGACGGACGGGAGGTCGAACGGGTGGACACCTCCGTCGCGGCTGCCTTGATCACGTCCGGCGCCGCCTTCGTCGTCGCGGTCGGCGGCGGTGTCCGCAGCGAAGTGCGCTCCATGTCGGACCGGCGGTACGCCGCACGGCGCATGTTCCTCACCGACGTCCAGGACGCGGCGCTGGCGCTGCGTGACGCCCTGCGCGAGTACGGCTCGGCCTTGCGCACCCGCACCGGATCGGGCGACGGGGCAGGGGGCGGGATCTTCATCATGTCGGTGCCCGAGCCGTTGGCCGCGCAGGTGTCGGCCGCCGAAGGGCGCTTCACCGTGGCCACGTCACGTGTGGAGGACGAGTCGGTCGTCGCGGCGCTCGAACGTTGGCATGCGCTTGCCCAGATCAGCTTGATCGACACCAGCGACGCCCCCGCGGCCGACGAGCAGGACGCCTTCGCGCAGGTGAACGCACTGATCGGCGCCGCGCTGCAGTCGGCCCGCGGCCGCGCGCCGGGGTGAGGCTACGAGGCGAGGTCGGCAGTAGCCTCGACGAAGACCAAGCGGTCGGCGACTCCCAGCTGGGTCGCGGCCGCCCGCGCATCGTCCAGGAAGTTCGACGGGCCGCCGATCACCGTCAGGCGAGCGGCCCCGCCGTCGAGCACGACGCTGCGGACGAGTTGGCCGGCGAACGACGCAGTGCCGCTGACCAGCGGCCGGGCGTCGACCAGGACGTCGTCACCGCTGATCGAGCCGAGCCGGTCCACCGCGTCGGCCGCGAGCTTTCGCCCGGCCACCAGTTGCGGAAGTGTCAGAGTCGGCATCGCTTCCCCCTTCAACGGCCCGGCGTCGGTACTCATTGTCCGCCTGCACCCAGGCTAGCGCGATCCGCTGTCAGAGCCCCGTCCCTGTGGATGCCGCTCGGCACCTCGTCAACCATCGGCGAGCGGGATGCGGGCCTCGACGATCGTCCCGTCGAACGCGTCGTCGGCCCGCAGGTAGCGCCGGGTCGTCGGAAAATGCCGGATCGCTGCCGTTCCGCTCGCGATGTAGAGACTGCCGGACTGGCCTCCGATCAGGTGCAGGGCGGACGGCAGACCCCGGCCGCGGTCGGGCTCGTCGTAGCGACTCACCTGCTCCTGCGTCGCCAGCGCGATGGCGGCCTCGTCCGAGAGCACGCCGCGGTGGGTGAGGGTGGCCAGCATGCCGACTCCGGCATCGGCGATCGCGATGAGGAGTTCGCGGCGGCGGGGCAGCGTCTGGGCGGCGAGGTAACCGATCGTTCCCGAGTGGTCCATGACGTTCTCGCCGACTTCGCCGACGCTGCGGTGCAGAGCGGTCGCGAGGTCCTTGCCGCCCCGCGGCAGCACCTTGCGGTACACGAGGCGAGCCAGGCGGTCGACGGTGTCCGCGCTGTCGATGCGGACGACCTCGATGAGCTCCTCTTCGCGGTCATGGGCCCGCGCGGTCGGCAGGTCGTGGGTGGCGCCCAGGTCGCTCAGGACGCGGCCGAGCCGCATCCGGGCCGCGTAGTGGGCCGGCTCGGAGTCGGTGGGCCCGCGCAGCGCGAATGCGGTGCCGTCGAGGTGGGCGCGGTGCGCCTGGGCGGCGGTGGCCACCATCGCCGAGGGCGGCATCCAACGCAGGTGGGCGAGATCGATCCGGCGCACACCGTCGTGCTGCGCCGGGCGCAGCCGGGCGAGCAGAGCGTCTGGATGGCGGGTGGGCACGGACTGATCCTTTCGCGGCCGGCGGGCGGTCATACCGACCGTAGGGGCCGGATCGGACAGATCCGTGAGGGCGGGCAGAGCGATCTCAATCACGAACGGCGGCATGAATTCGTGGTACCGGTCCACCGCTCGCCATCCTTGATCCATGCAGACCCTCGCCCGCTTCGCGACGCGCTACCGCTGGTACGTCGTCGCCGGCTGGATCGCCCTCGTCGTCGGCGTCCAAGCCCTGGCATCGGCCGGCGGTGGATCGTCCTACAAGGACGTCTTCACGCTGCCGCACACCGAGACCCAGACCGTGCTCGACCTGCTCCGCGCCAGCGGGCAGGGCAGCCAGGCGGGCCAGGTCGGAACGGTCGTCGTGCACGCCGAGCGCGGCACGCTGGATCCCGGACAGGCACCGACGGGATTGCGGGAGACGCTGCGCGGGCTGTGCGGCGACGGTGACCACGTCGCCTCCGTCGTCTCGCCGTGGGGCGTGGTCAACTGCTCCGGCCCCGCTGTGGCGAAGTCCGCGCCGGCCGACGGACCGGCGGCGGCGCACAACCCCTACCTCAGCACCGACAACAAGGTCGGCCTGATCACCGTCGCGTGGCAGTACAACCAGAACGACCTGAACAACTTCGTCGGCGTCCACGACAAGATCGCCAAGCTGAAGGTCGACGGAGTCGGCTACGAATTCACCGGCGGCGCATTCGCCAACCTCGCCCAGCAGCAGAAGGGCATCCCGCCGGAACTGTTCGGCTTCCTAACCGCGCTGCTCATCCTCGGGTTCGTGTTCCGGACAGTCGGCGCCGCCGTCACGCCACTGCTCAGCGCGGCGCCCGCGCTCGGCACCGGCCTCGGCCTGATCTCCCTGCTGAGCCACGTCATGAACGTCGCGACGTTCGCAACCCAGCTGTCGCAGCTCATGGTGATCGGTGTCGGCGTCGACTACGCCCTGTTCATCGTCACCCGGCACCGCCGCAACCTCATGCGCGGTATGAGCGTGACCGACTCGATCGCGCTCGCCGTCGACACGTCCGGACGCGCGGTGCTGTTCGCCGGTGCGACAGTGTGCGTGGCGATGCTCGGCCTCTGCGCCCTCAGCGTCAGCTTCCTCTACGGCGTCGCGATCGGGACCTCGATGGCGGTTGCCCTCACCATGGTCGCGTCGCTGACCGTGCTGCCGGCGGTGCTGTCACTGCTCGGCTATCGCGTGCTGCCCCGGCGGATCCGCGGGGCCGTACGTGACGGGAGCTACATCGTCTCGGCGCGGCCGACCCGCTGGGCGCGTTGGGCCCAGATGGTCGAGAAGCGTGGACTGGTGTTGGGCATCGCGGCCGCCGCGGTCATCGTCGCGCTGGCGATCCCGTTCTTTTCCCTGCGCCTGGGTCACGCCGACGAGTCGAGCGATCCGGCCGCGTCCACGACGCGTAACGGATACGACCTGATCGCCTCGGCGCCCGGCTTCGGCCCCGGCTACAACTCCACACTGGAACTGGTCGTGCACGGGCCGGGCGCCGGCGACCCGGCGTACTTGCAGCTGATCTCCCAGCGCCTCTCCACCGTCGGCAACGTGAATCCGGCGAGCGCGCGACCGGCGCCTATCAGCCGGGACCTGGCGATCATCGCGTTCAAGAGCAAGAGCTCACCACAGGACGAGGCGACGACGGCCCTCGTCCACACCCTGCGCTCGGAGGTCGTTCCCGGTCTCGAGCAGGGCACGCCGAACCAGATCTACGTCTTCGGGCAGACCGCGATCATGGTCGACTTCGCCGGCGTACTGGCCGCGAAGATGCCTCTCTTCTTCGTGGCGATCATCGGCCTGTCGTTCCTGCTGCTGATGATCGCGTTCCGCAGCGTGGTCGTGCCGCTGACCGCGGCGGTCATGAACCTGTTCGCCGCCGGCGCCTCGTTCGGCGTCCTCGTCGCGATCTTCCAGTGGGGTTGGTTCAGCAACGCGCTCGGGATCGGCGGTGGCGGGCCGATCGACGCGTTCCTCCCGGTGTTGTTCTTCGCGATCCTGTTCGGCCTGTCGATGGACTATCAGGTGTTCCTGGTCAGCCGGATGCACGAGGAGTGGGTGCATACCCGCGACAACGCTCGCGCGATCAGCGTCGGCCAGGCGGAGACCGGCGGCATCATCACCGCAGCCGCGTTCATCATGATGGCCGTTTTCGGCGGCTTCCTGCTCGGCGACGCCCGGGTGATCAAAATGGTCGGCCTGGGTCTCGGCGGCGCCGTCTTCATCGACGCGTTCATCCTGCGGACGGTGCTGGTGCCGGCGCTGATGCACCGGTTGGGTACGGCGAACTGGTGGTATCCGCACTGGCTGGAGCGGATCACGCCCCGTGTTTCGGTGGAGCCGGCCGAAGATTCGGCCGGCCCGGACGCCGAAGAGCGATCGCCCGCGCTGGTCTGACGCCGGCCTGGCCGAGCCCGAACCTCAGCCGAGCTCGCCGGAGTACACCTGGCGCCGACGCTTGCCACCGCGGTTGAGCATGACGCCGGCGGTCACCAGAAGGCCGGCGATGAGAAGGAGCAGCAGCACGTCGACACCGGTGAAGGCTGTGCCGCCACCGCTGTTGGTACCGCCGCCGTTGCCACCAGCGCCACCGCCACCGGGGCCGTGCGCGTTGACGATCTGGATCGGCTCGCTCGGGCAGCCGGGGCCGCCTCCTCCGCCGCTCGCGATGATCGTGTGCGAGCCGAGCAGGCCGGCGGGCATGGTGACCTGCGTGGTGAAGGTGCCGGACCCGCTCGCGGTGACCGTCTTGAGGACGGTGGCGCTCGAGTCGAGTTCGAGACGCACCGTCGCGCCGGCGATGAAGTTCGTGCCGGTGACCGTGATGGCCTCACCGGCCAGCGGCGTGGTGGTACTGACAGAGATGGTGGGGCAGATCGTCGGCGGATAGGCGACCGCCTGGGCGGCCGGACCCGCAATCACCAGCGAGGCGGCGGCCAGCGCGAGCGCCACCATGGTCCGGATTCTCATCGGCGTCTCTTTCCTAGCCCCACTAGTAGTCACAGGTAACAACGCGCGCCGCCGGTTTTGGATGCGCCTGCCGGGGACGTTACCCGAAGTAAAATGCGAGTGAACAGTGGTCAGGCTATATCGATGCGGACCGGTTGTCCTGTTATCGACGCCGGATCGTCGGCGCTCAATGTCCGCTTCACGACGGCAAGGGCGATCGGCCCGAGATCGAAATGGTGCAAAGCCGTGCCCAGAAAGCCCACGGTTCGACCGTTGAGCTCGATGGGTGTCCCCGGCTCCGGCAAGGTGTCCGATTCGCCGGAAAGATGGATCAGGACGAGGCGGCGCGGTGGCTTGCCGAGGTTCTGGACGCGGGCGACCGTCTCCTGCCCGCGGTAACAACCCTTGTCGAGGTGGACGGCACTGCCGATCCAGCCGACTTCGTGCGGAATCGTGCGGTGGTCGGTCTCGAGTCCGAGCCGCGGCCGTCGGGCTTCTACGCGCAGCGCCTCGAACGCCCACAACCCGGCCCGGTGCGCGCCGACCTCGACGAGAGCGGCGATCACCCCGGCCGCGCGCGCCCTCGGCACCACGATGTCGGCCGCATCCGGTCCCGGCCAGCTCATGCGGCGCACGAACCCGCCACCGTCGATCGCCGCTGCGCGTCCTGACTGATCCGGCGTCGGGAGCCCGGCCAGCGCGAGGACCGTCGGCGTGGCCGGCCCGACGAGGGAGAGAACGGCCCAAAGCGCTGACACGTCAGCCGGTTCCACCCGCTTCATGAACTGCATCTTCTGCAGGTATGCGAGCACCTCGGCCGCCCTACCCGGCTCGGTGTCGATCCACACCGTCGAGTCGAGTTCGGTCACCTGCCAGTGCTGCTCGACGTGGCCGTTCGGGGACAGGACGAGGGCCTCCGTCGCATCGCCGTCGGTAAGCGACGACAGGTGCTGCGAGGAGATCGAGTGCAGCCAGCCCAGCCGATCCTGCCCGGGGACGATCAGGACGTCGCGGTTGCTGCGGTCGACGATGCCCGCACCGGTGGTCAGCAGTCGCTGTTCGCGCAGCGGGTCGCCGAAATGCCAAGGGACACCCGCGTCCCGTCCGGTAGCGGGCACGGCCAGCTCAGTCGTCATGTCTTCGGTTTCATCGCTCGGTCGGCCGGTTTTGTTCCGCCGCACAATCGCGGCACCGGCCGAACACTGTGAAGTGCGACCGATCGAGGACGAAGCCGCTGCCGGCCGACAGGCTGTCGGCGAGCGGGTCGACCAGCTTCGGGTCGGCGTCGACGACCGCGCCGCAGGCGTGGCACACGACGTGGATGTGCTCGTCCTCGGCCGGGCGGTAGGACGGCGCGCCGTGCCCGAGATGGGCGTGCCGGACGAGACCTATCTCCTCGAGCAGTTCCAGCGTCCGGTAGATCGTCGTCAGATCGACGTCGGGAACCGACTCGCTGATCTGCTCGGGGGTGGCGTGGCCCAGGCTGCGGACGGCGGCCAGCACCTGCTCGCGCTGAGTGGTGACGCGCAGCCCGCGGGCGCGGAGCCGGTCCGCGAGGTCGGCCGCCGACGTGGCGGCCGCCGCGGGCGCGTGGGTGTGGCTCGGGCCGGTCATCGTGCCCATCGTAGGTAGCCTGGCGCCCAGGCGTTGGACGACGGCGCGACGATGCTTGGAGGCGGGCAGTGGCGAGCACGCAACGTGGCGTTGTGGCTGTGCTCGGCGTCGGGGTCCTCGACCCCTCCGCACCGGTCATCCGGGTCGACGACGCCGGACTCACCCGCGGCGACGGTTGCTTCGAGGGCTGCCGCCTGCGCGACGGCGGAGTCGACAAGCTGGAGGCCCACCTGGCCCGGATGACGCGGTCGGCGGCGGCCCTGGCCATCCCGTTCGACTCCGGGGAGTGGCGCGAGCTCATCGCCTTGGCGGTTGCGGCGTGGCCCGAGCCGGGCGAGGCGGCGGTCAAGCTCCTGCTCACGCGGGGGCCGGTCGGGGGCTCCCCCAGTGGCCTGGTGTCGATCGGCCCGCTGCCCCCCGACTACCCGCGCCAGCGGCGCGAGGGCCTCAAGGTGGTGACGCTGAGCCGCGGAACGACGTCGACCGCCTTTGCCGAGGCGCCGTGGTTGCTCGGCGGGGTCATGTCCCTGTCCTACGCGATCAACATGGCCGCCCAGCGCGAAGCGGCCCGCCGCGGCGCCGACGACGCGGTCTTCGTGAGCGTCGACGGAGTCGTCCTGGAATCGCCGACCGGTTCGGTCGTGTGGTCGATCGGACGGACGTTGCACACCACTCCGACCGGCCCGACCGGCATCCTCGCCGGCACGACGCAACGGCTGCTCTTCGAGCGGGCGGCCCGCGCGGGATGGACGGCGCAGGAGTCCGTCGCCGGCGTCGACGACCTGCACGCGGCTGACGTCGCGTGGCTGGTCGGCAGCGTCCGCGGCCCGGTCGACATCGTCGAACTCGACGGCAAGGCCCGGGCCCGCGTGCCCGAGATCGATGCCGAGATCCGCCGCCTCGCCGGCTTCTGAGAAGTCCTTCAGCCGCGGTCCGCCCGGCCCGGCAAAGTTCGTTGCCGCGACTCCGCTCGCCACGTACGTTGGAGGTACACGAGGGAGGAGGTGGTCCAAAGTTGAATACTTTCTGGACACGTGAGGTGGCTTCCAGCTAACCACCGCAATGCAACGGACCTGCGAGGGCTTGCCCCTACCGCGACCGAGCGGTGGTGAGCAATACCTGGTAGCTACCCGGCCCCCGAGTCGTCGGCCCGTCCAGCCGGCCCGGTCTTCGACCGGAAGTGACTCGGGGGCCGTCTTTCGTTAAATGGTGACCACCACGCGATGAGCGCTCGCGCGAAGAGCCGCCGGCCGCCACGCGGCCCGAGCGAAGCGAGGAGCGGCGGGAGGCACGCACCCTGAGCGAAGCGAGGGGGTGCTGCCGGACCGACGCCAACGGCGATTAAACGAGGTGCGCCAGGACGTAGATCGGCTTCGAGTACCAGGTGAGCATTCCCTGCTCGTCGAGGAACGTCATGATCTTCTCGGCCATCCACCGGCGTGACTGGTGCCAGTTCGGATTGCTGCGGGCCGCCGTCACGGCCTCGTCGCGGTCGAGGCCGACCTGGGCGTAGACCTCCGGGCTGATCAGCGCGCTCGCGACGAACGCGGCGACCACCGCCGACGACACGTTCGTGACGACCTTGCCGATCGGCCCGATCTTCGCCATCTGCCGGGCGACCTCCTCCCGGGCGAAGCGGACGTGGCGCGCCTCTTCCACGACATGGATCCGGTTGACCATCCGCACGAGCGGGTGCACAGATTCGTCGTTGACCATCTCGCGCTGGAGGCGGTCGGTCATCTCCTCGGCGACGAGGACGGGTGCGAACAGGGCCGGCCCGCGCGCCGTCGCCTTGTACACGCGCGCCAGGTGGTGCAGTACGGCGCCGGGACGGTAGGTCGGCGCACCCAGCCGGTCGATCGCCTTGGCGAACATGAGGATGTGCCGGGTCTCGTCGCCGATCTCGGTGAGCGCGTACTGGGTGCGCGCGTCCTGCGGATCCTGGTGGTACGCCCAGCGGGTCAGCATCTGGATGAGAATCAGCTCGAACCACAGCCCGGTCGACGCGACGCTCGCCAGCTCCTGCCGCGAGAGCTCGACGCGCTGTTCGTGCGTCATCCGCTCCCAGAGCGCGGTGCCGTAGAGCGAGGTCCGTTCGAACGGCATGAACTTCAGATCCAGCTCCACCGGGGCGTCCCAGTCGATGTCCAGCGTCGGGTCGTAGGAGTTCTTCGACGAAGAGCCCAGCAGCCGGGTGGCGGTCCGGCGGACGGCGTCGAGCGGTGCTACAGCGGTCATATCGCTCCGATCTCGCGGCGCCCGCCTGGCCCAGGCGGGTTTCTATCACAAGGTGTAGCACTCACTTTTGCGGTTGACAAGGTGTCGCAGGTACTGTCAGGACGGCGGTGCAGCTACCTACGGGACGCGCCTGTGGGCCTTAGGCTGGGCGGCGTGCCCTCGCAGTCCGCTCCTCAACCGCGGGATGACGCGCGCGACGGGCGGTCAACCCGGTGGGATCCGCACCGCCGTGAGCGTCGGTTGTCGATCATCAACGCGGCCATCGCCGCCATCGAGGAACACGGGCCGGACGTCCTGACGGCGCAGATCGCCGACGCCGCCCACGTGCCGCGCACCCACGTCTACCGCCACTTCGACGGCAAGCCCGCGCTCGACCTGGCCGTGTCGACGCACGTCGCCAACCAGATCGGACAGCGGATCCGCGCCGGTCTGGCCGGCGGCGGATCGGCGATCGGAATCATCGCCGGCGCGATCGACGAACACCTGGGGTGGGTCGAGGCGCATCCGAACCTGTACCGCTTCCTCGCCCAGCACTCGTACGCGGTTCGCGGCGACGGACCGGGGGGCGCCGGCGACGCCAAAGCGGCGTTGGCCGCCGAGCTCACAGCCCTGATCTCGCGCTACATGTCCGCGTTCGGGATCGACAGCGAACCGGCCGAACGGCTCATCGTCGGTGTGGTCGGTCTGGTCGACGCCACGGCGGTCTGGTGGCTCGGCTCGAGCACACTCCCGCGGGAAGCGGTCGCGGCCGAACTCACCGATCAGGTGTGGCTCCTGATCGACCGCACCAGCCGCCAGTTGGGTCTCGTCCTCGCCCCCGACCAGCCGCTACCCGAGATCTGAGTCGGCGGCCGGCATCCGCACCAGTGCCGCGTTGAGGTGCGGAGCGAACTGCCGGCCACCGGGTGCCAGCTCGGTGGCGTAGCGCAACTCGTCGGCCCGTACCGCGTAGAGACGACGCTCACCGGCGACGTCCTTGGCAGTCGGGGTGTGCTCGCTCGAGACCGTCTCCAGCTCCCACTGCTGATCGCCGGCCGTGCCGGTGAACACCAGCGCCTGGCCGGTGTTGGAGGCGATCACCAGCTCGACGTCGTCCGGGCCGGCCCCCGGCCGCCAGAACCCGCTCTCTCGCCAGGCCGGGCGGATTACCGCGCCGCTGGCGTCGAGCAGCCAGGACCGCGACTGATAGGCGAGGAACGGCCGTCCGTCGTGGACGATCTCGACCCGCTGACCGTAGGCGAACTCCACGCCGCTCGAGGCGACGATCCCGCGGCCGGAGCCTTCCCAGAACCCGACGAGTGGCAGCAGCGCCAAGAGGGCGTCTGCGATTGGTGCGCCGGAGCGCAGATCCGCCGTGTCGCCCGCGGTCACGAGTAGATCAGCGCTGGCCGGCGAACAGCTTGGCCACGACATACACCGCGGCCGCGCCGATGGCCAGGAAGGTCGCGATCAGCAGCGCGAGGTAGGTCGCTTCCATCCTCGCGACGGTACAGCAGGATGGGCCCATGGCCGTGTTGCGCTCGCTCGTCGTCAAATGCACTGCGGGGGCCGAGGCGCCCGAGCGCTGTTCGCAGGCCTTCACGGTCGCCGCGACCGCGCTGGCTGCCGGTGCGGCCGTGTCGCTGTGGCTCACCGGCGAGGCCGTCTGGTTCGCCGTCGAGGGCCGGGCCGAAACGTTCGAGTTGCCGCACTCGGCGCCACTCGCCGATCTGCGCGACGCCGTCCTGGCCGGCGGGACGATCACCGTCTGCACGCAGTGCGCCGCCCGTCGCGACCTCACGCCCGACGAGCTGCTGCCCGGGGTGCTGGTCGCCGGATCCGCCAGCTTCGTCGACGAGGTGCTGCGCGAGGACGCCCAGGCCCTCGTCTACTGATCTAACGCAAGTTGTCCTGCTTCCCCACGCTGTAGGACGGGGAAGCACGGACAACTTGGCGGAAGTATGCCCGTTACTGCAGCTCGAGCGAAACTTGCAGGAGTCCGGGCGCTGTCGCCTGCACCTCACGACGCACCTTGCCGTCGCGGTGCAGCACCGAGAGCGTCCAACTGCCGGGCGCCGCGAAGAAGCGGAAGTCGCCGGTGGCCGAGGTGACGACCTCAGCGGTGAACTCGCCGGTGCCGTCCAGCAGCCGCACGTACGCGCCGGCGACCGGTGAGTCGCCCTTGCTGACCGTGCCGTAGATGACGGTTTCCTTCTCGATGTCGATCCCCGCCGGCAACGTCGGCGTCTGCTCCGGAGCTCCGCACACGACGGTCAGGCCCCCTTCTCGATCGGGACGCCAACGAGCGAGCCGTACTCGGTCCACGAGCCGTCGTAGTTCTTGACGTTCGGGTGGCCGAGCAGCTCGTGCAGCGCGAACCAGGTGTGGCTCGAGCGCTCGCCGATGCGGCAGTAGGCGATCGTGTCGCGGCCCTCGTCCAGGCCCTCTTCGGCGTAGAGCTTGCGCAGCTCCTCGTCGGACTTGAAGGTGCCGTCCTCGTTCGCGGCCTTCGACCACGGCACGTTGAGGGCGGTCGGGATGTGGCCGCCGCGCTGGCTCTGCTCCTGCGGCAGGTGCGCCGGAGCGAGCAGCTTGCCGGAGAACTCGTCGGGCGAACGGACGTCGACCAGGTTGAGCTTGCCGATCGCAGCGACCGTCTCGTCACGGAAGGCGCGGATCGAGAGGTCCTGGTCCTTCGCCGTGTAACTGGTCGCCGGTCGGCTCACCGAATCCTTGGACAGCTCGCGGCCGTCGAGTTCCCACTTCTTGCGGCCGCCGTCGAGCAGCTTCACCTTGTCGTGGCCGTACAACTTGAAGTACCAGTAGGCGTAGGCGGCGAACCAGTTGTTGTTACCGCCGTAGAGGACGACGGTGTCGTCATTGCTGATGCCCTTCCCGGACAGCAGCGCCTCGAACTGCTCCTTGTTGACGAAGTCGCGACGGACCTGGTCCTGCAGTTCGGTCTTCCAGTCGAGCTTGACGGCGCCGGGAATGTGGCCGCCGTCGTAGGCGGAGGTGTCTTCGTCGACCTCGACGAACACGACATCGTCGGCGTTCAGGTTCTCTTCGGCCCAGTCGGCCGAAACGAGCACGTCTGCGCGGCTCATGATTTTCTCCTCAGATCGATGTGTGTAGTAGCGCGCGAACAGCGCAGCTGACCAGCAAGGGTTTGGGGACCCCGCGAAAGTGCGAACGCAGCGAGCAGTTTCGTGGGGTTACCGACAGAGGCAGCTGCCCACACGGCACAGGTCGACCGCGCGGCGGGAGGTGAGCAGGGTGCTACCCGGCGTGCGCACGGTCGTGCGCAGCGTGTTGCCCATGCCCGAATCGTAGCCGCCCGCGGCCGGGCCTGCTCAGGCCACCTTGCGGAAAACCACTGCCTCGGCCGAGCCGTCGACCACCAGCCCGCTCGCGGTCGGGCGCAACTCGTCGAGCCGCAGGCCGTACGGGAGAGGGGGAAGCGCGATCGGCACGTTCAACGTCGGCAGCAGTTGGCTCAGGACGAGACTGGGCAACGTGATTCCGGCCACCGACACCCCGCGGATCTGCAGCCAGACCGACTCGCGGCCCGCCAGCGTCAACACCGCCTCGCCACTGACCCGGGCCAGCTGGCTGATTCCCGGCACCGGAAGGGCCGCCGTCGCGAGCAGCCGCTCGCCCTCGAAGCCCAGCGACAACCCGGGGATGCGGGCCAGGCGGCCCAGCTCGCTGTAGGGCAGCAGCAGCCGGCCGGTCACCCGCTCGCAGGGCAGCTCGGTGGTCCGGCCGCCCAGCAGTTCCCGCGGAGGGAGGTGGGCGTTGGTGAGATGCGCGACAAGCGTGGCGCCGCTGATCTCCCCGATCCGCAGGCCGCCGAGGACCTCCACGTCGCGATAGCAGCCCCGCAGCGCCTGGGTCAGGAACGGCCGCCCGTGCAGCCGCACGGTCGCCGGGTGCCCGAACGGTGCGGACAGGTACTCCGAGGCCTTCCGCTCGGCCAGGGCGGCAAGGACCCGGTCGAGGGCGGGCAGGCCGGCCACGATCAGCACCAACAGGACGGCGACGACGGCCAGCGCGACGAGCACGTCAACCTCCTGCCGGTGACGGGCCGGTCAGGCCCTGATGGCCAGGCTCAGCAGGAACGCGACGGGAGCGATGACCGCGACGGGCAGCACGGCCGCGAGCACGGGACGCAACCGCCGTCCCAGTCGGGCGGCCGGCTCCGGGGTCGTCTGCAACACGAACGCCATGGCGACGGCCAGCAGGCCGGCGAGCGCGCCCAACGCCGCGCCGACGAAGACGGACCGGCCGTTCGCGTAATCGAGCTGGTCGCGCAGCACGAGGTAGCCGACGGAGCCCCCCAGGCCGGCCGATGCCACGAGGGCGAGCAGGCCGCGTCCCACCGCCGGATCGAAGCGCGGCGTGGGCACGACGAGGTCGACGAGGCAGCCGATCACGAGGGCGCCGGCGATGGCCGCGACAGCCGCCGCGGCCACGCGACCGCCGACATCGCTGTCGTCGAACTCGTGCCGCAACTGCAGCAGCGCCGGCAGCGAAACCTCGCCGAGGACCAGGACCGCGACGGCGGACAGAGACGAGACGACCTGGACCCGCGCCGCCCCGCGCGCCAACTGGTGGATGAACATCGCCGGCACCGCCAGGCCGAGTACCGCGAGCAGCGTGCCGAGCCGGCCGTGCGGCCACACGGACGTCGTGACGTCTGCGGCCGTGGCCGCGAGGGCAGCGATGACGAGCCCCCCGATGCGCCCGGGCATCACCGTCCCGAGCACCCAGGAGACGGCGAGCAGGGCCTGCGTGCCGGCGACCGCGACAAGCAGCGGGGTCGCCCCGGCGCGGGCGGTGAGTGTGAGCGCCGCGCCCACGACGACCGCGACGGCGAGCGTCGTCACGAGTGAGAGGTCGAACGGATCGATGACCTGGACGTCGTCGCCCCCGGCCTCGACGTCAGTCACGGGTCTCATCGTCGCAGACGAGCGGGCGGCGCTCGTACGCCGCGAGTACCCATTCGGTGATGCGGGCGAGCAGATCGGCGGTGGTCGCGACTTCGGCGTGGCCCATGCCGGGCTCGATCCAGACGTCCGCCGCGGGTGCCGCTTCGGCGAGCGCGTCCGCATGCCGGACGGGGAAGTAGCTGTCGGCCGTGCCGTGGACGATGAGCAGCGGACGCGGCGCGATCTCGCCGGCCACCTCCACCGGCGACTCGGGCACGTCCTGCCACATGGTCGGCGACAGTCGCGTCCGGCGCAGCAGCCGGGTGGCGGTGCGGCCGGACTGCGTCTCGACCATCCAGTGGACGAGTCGCATCGGTCGGGTACCGCGTTCCCACCACATGCCGGGCGCGCTGACGCTCACGACGGCATCGGCATCGCCGCCCAGGCCCGCGTGCCGGAGGACGGCCGTCCCGCCCATCGACCACCCGAGGACGGCCACGAAGGCGTAGCCCTCCCCCCGCAGCCAGGCCACCGCCGCGGCGACGTCGTGGATCTCGTCGGCGCCGGCTGTGCCCAGTCCGCTCGAACGCCCGTGCCCGCGGAAATCCGGCGCGAGGACGGCGAACCCCCCCGCCACGAGTTCCCGGCAGATGCGGCGCACATGCGCGTTGCGCGAGGAACCCGTGAACCCGTGCCCGACGACACAGGCGATGCGACGGTCGGGGGCCGGCCAGTACGCGGCCGCCAGGGCAACGCCGTCGTCGGTGCGCAGGCCCACCAGCTGCGGCTCAGTCACCGACGTCACCTCCCGAGTCTGGCCACCGGAGCGGTCCGGTAATCTGTAAGCGCTTGAGGGCAGCGCCGCCCGACCGGACCCGGCAGCGCGGCCGATCCGGGGACCAGCCGCCGATCCCTCTCGCCCGGAGGCGCGCGTGGAACTCATCCTCCTCACCAGCGCAGTCCAACCCACGACCGAGGTGCTCCCCGCGCTCGGGCTGCTGTCGCACCAGGTGACCGTGCTGCCGCAGGACGCCGGCGCGCTCGTCGACCGCTCCCTCGGCGACGCGGTCCTCGTCGACGCCCGACGCGACCTGATGAACGCGCGCGCGTTCGTCCGGCTGCTCGCCGCCATGGGGACGACCGCGCCGGTCATCGCCGTCCTCACCGAAGGCGGCCTCATCGCGATGTCCGGCGAGTGGGCGGTCGACGACTTCGTACTCGACACCGCCGGCCCGGCCGAACTGGACGCCCGCTTGCGGCGCGCGGTCGAGCGGCACGCGGCGGAAACCGAGGAGGTCGGTGGCCGCCTCGAGGTCGGCGAGCTGACCATCGACGAAAGCACCTACACCGCCCGGCTGTCCGGCGTCGCGCTCGACCTCACCTACAAGGAGTTCGAGCTGCTGAAGTTCCTGGCGCTGCACCCGAGCCGCGTGTTCACCCGCTCGCACCTCGTACAAGAGGTGTGGGGCTACGACTACTTCGGTGGAACCCGCACGGTCGACGTCCACGTGCGGCGGCTGCGAGCCAAACTGGGCTCCGAGCACGAATCGATGATCGGCACCGTCCGCAACGTCGGCTACAAGTTCGTCCGGCCGGCCGACGGCGGGCGCCGCGGCGACGTCGAGACCGAGCTGCCGGTCCAGGCCGCGGCCTCGACCGGCGCCACCTTGACGGAGTAGCGCGCGGGCGTCGCCCCTATGGTCGGAGGGTGCCCGACCTCGCAACCGGCCCCCTCGACGCCGACACCCGCGCCGCCGTCGTGCGGCTGGCCGGGCGGATCGAGGCAGAGGACGGCGCGCCGCCGCTGTCGGACCAGACGCTGACGCATCTCGGCAGCGACGACGTCCAGCACGTGACCGCCCGGTCAGCCGGCACCGTGGCCGGATACGCCCAGCGTGGTGACGAGGGTGCGGAGATCGCGGCCGAGCCGTCAGCGGTGGACGATCTGCTCGACGCGGTGCTCGCGCCCGGCCTGCTCATCTGGTCGCACGGACGCCGCAGCCGGCTCGTCGCGGCGCTTGAGAAGCGCGACCTGCAGCGCGCCCGCGAACTTCACCAGCTGCGCCGGCCACTCGACACGGTTCCCGAGGACCCGCCGCTCGCCGACCGCATCGAGGTGCGCGCCTTCCGGCCGGGCGCCGACCACGCCGCCTGGCTGGCCGTCAACGCGGCCGCGTTTGCCAGCCATCCCGAGCAAGGCAGCTGGACGGAGGCCGATCTGCAGGCCCGCATCGACGAGCCGTGGTTCGACGCCGCCGGGTTCCTGCTCGCCGAGCGCGACGGCGAACTGCTCGGCTATCACTGGACGAAGGTGCACCCCGACGGCGTGGGCGAGGTCTACGTCCTCGGCATCGCTCCCGCCGCGCAGGGCCTGGGATTGGGCAAGGCCCTGCTGATCCGCGGCCTGCGGCACCTGTCCGACCGCGGATGTCCCGACGTCCTGCTCTATGTGGACGGGGACAACCCCGCGGCCATCGGGCTCTATGAGCGCGCCGGCTTCACTTCCTACGACCTCGACGTCCAGTGGCGGGTCAGCTGACCCGTAGTACCGGTGTGAGTCAGTTCACCCAATCGTCGTTCGGGGCATTTGTCGAGTCACCTGACAGCGCGCCGTCATTCACCCTGCGTTCATTCCGGTCGCCCCGATCCGCCATTTCTCGCTCCTAGCGTCGCGTTCGGAAGGTCAACCGACGAAGGAGAACTGATCGTGAAGCTCACCCGTGCCGGCCTCGCTGCCGGTGTGCTGGTCGCCGTGACGGCACTGGCCGCCTGCAGCAGCAGCGCCAAGACGGACGCCGGCGGGAAACCCACCGCGGGCGGCCCCTCCTCGGGCACCTCGAGCAGCGCCTCCACCAGCGCCGGGGGCGCCCCGACCTGCTCGAGCGGAACGCTCAACGCTGAGGGCTCGACGGCACAGACCAACGCCATGACGGCGTGGATCAACGGCTACACCAAGGCCTGCTCCTCGGCCAAGATCAACTACAACCCGACCGGCTCAGGCGCCGGGGTCAGCCAGTTCAACGCCGGTCAGGTTCAGTTCGCCGGCTCGGACTCGGCCCTCGATCCGACCAAGGGCGAGGTCGCCACCGCGCAGAAGCAGTGCGGCAGTGCGCCGCTCGACCTGCCGATGGTGATCGGGCCGATCGCGCTGGGCTACAAACTCAGCGGTGTCGACAAGCTCGTGCTCACTCCGGACCTGGTCACCAAGATCTTCACCGGCAAGATCAAGACCTGGAACGACCCGGCCGTCAAGGCCAAGAACACCAGCGCCAAGCTCCCGAGCACCGCGATCAACGTGATCTACCGGTCCGACTCCTCGGGGACGACGTCGAACTTCGAGAAGTTCCTGGCAGCCAACGACCCGACGGACTTCACCGCCAAGCCGGCGAAGGACAACGCCACGAAGGTGTTCGCCGGGCAGGGCAAGGCCGGCTCGCAGGGTGTCGCCGCGGCCATCGGCTCCACCGAAGGCTCGATCGGCTACGTCGAGTACTCGTTCGCGGTGAACGGAAGCTTGGCGACGGCGTCGCTCGACACCGGCTCGGGTCCGGTCGACGTGTCCAAGGACAGTGCCAGCGCGACGCTGGCCGATGCGCAGGTCGTCGGCACCGGTGACGACCTCAGCCTCAAGATCAATTACGCGACCAAGGCGAGCGGGGCCTACCCCGTCGTTCTGGCGACGTACGAGATCGCCTGCACGAAGTACAAGGACGCGGCGGCCGGAACGTTCGTGAAGAACTTCCTGTCCTACACCGCGTCCGGAGGCCAGTCGCTGTTGGCCGGGCTCGGTTACGCCCCGCTGCCGAGCTCGCTGCAGGCCAAGGTGGCCGCGTCGATCGCGAAGATCAGCTGACGACGCCTACATGTCAGAGCGAGAGACCATGACCGAACCGGCTGTTCCGGACCTCTCGGCCACCCCCACGATCGCCTCGCCCAACGGCGGGGCGGTCGTGGGCTCGGCCCAGCCGCTGGCGATCTTCGTCGCCGAGGCGCCACCGGTGGCCGGCGCCGGCCCGGCGGTCGCCGGAGGCGGCGGCAAGACGCGTCTGGGCGACCGGGTCTTCGGACTCATGACGTCCGGCGCTTCGGTGATCGTCATCCTGATCGTCACTCTCGTCGGCGTCTTCCTCGCGGTGAAGTCGATTCCCTCCATCGCCGACGACAAGGCCAACTTCTTCACTTCGACCGAGTTCGATGCCGGCACATTGCAC
The DNA here is from genome assembly GCF_046262535.1 of Jatrophihabitans sp. Taxonomy (GTDB): domain Bacteria; phylum Actinomycetota; class Actinomycetes; order Mycobacteriales; family Jatrophihabitantaceae; genus Jatrophihabitans. The sequence goes on from NZ_JBHEMO010000037.1 coordinate 20,067, forward strand.
TTCGGCATCGCCGCGCTGCTGTGGGTCACCGTCATCATCTCGGTCATCGCCATGATCATCGCGGTGCCGATCGCCGTGGGTATCGCTCTGTTCATCACGCAGTACGCACCGACGCGGCTGTCCCGTCCGGTGGCCTACGTGATTGACCTCCTCGCCGCGATCCCGTCGATCGTCTACGGCATCTGGGGGGCGGCGGAGCTGTCGCCGCACCTGGAGGGCGCGCAGCGGGTGCTGTCGCACCTGCCCTCGCCGCTCTTCGAAAACAAGCACCCGAACGGCACGATCTTCGACGGTGGCGTGGTGCTTGCGGTGATGATCCTGCCGCTCATCACGGCCATCAGTCGGGACGTCTTCGAGCGCACACCGAGGGCCAACATCGAGGCGGCGCTGGCGTTGGGCGCGACCCGCTGGGAGATGATCCGGATTGCGGTGCTGCCGTACGGCCGGCCCGGCGTGATCAGCGGGGCGATGCTCGGCCTGGGCCGTGCCCTCGGCGAGACGATCGCCGTCTACTTCATCCTCTCCACCGTCGGCGGGTTCTCCTGGTCGATCTTCACCGGCGGCTCGACGTTCGCGTCGAAGATCGCTCTCGGATCGGCTGAGTTCAACAATCCGAAGGCGACCGGCGCCTACATCGCGGCCGGGCTCGTCCTGTTCCTGCTGACCTTCCTCGTCAACGCGGCGGCCCGCGCAGTCGTCAACCGGCGCAAGGACTACGCATGAGCATCGCGACCGCGTCCGCGCCGACGAGGCTGACCTTCACCAAGGCCCGCGGGGCCCGCAAGGTCAAGAACACCATTGCCACCGGCCTGGTGACTCTCGCCTTCGGCCTCGCGCTCATACCGCTCGTGTGGCTGCTGTGGACAGTCATCAGCAAGGGCAGCAAGGTCGTCTTCACGTCGTCGTGGTGGACGACGGACCAGGCCGGCGTCGCGGCGAACACCCCGGGCGGCGGCGCGCTGGCGGCGATCGTCGGCACGGCCGAGCAGGTGGCGCTGTGCACAGTCATCTCGGTGCCCATCGCCCTGCTGGTCGGGGTCTACCTCGTCGAGTACGGCCGCGGGCCGCTGGCCCGGCTGACCACCTTCATGGTCGACATCATGACCGGCATCCCGTCGATCGTCGCCGCACTGTTCATCTACGCACTGTTCGTGACCACGCTCGGCGGCAACCGGGCCGGCTGGCTCGTGTCGCTCGCTCTGGTGATCCTGATGGTGCCGGTGATCGTGCGCACGACCGAGGAGATGCTGCGCCTCGTTCCCAACGAACTGCGCGAGGCGTCCTACGCCCTCGGCGTCCCGAAGTGGAAGACGATCACGCGGGTCGTCATTCCCACCGCAATGAGCGGGTTGATCACCGGTGTCGTGCTCGGCATCGCCCGGGTCGCGGGCGAGACGGCGCCGCTGCTGATCCTGGTCGGCTACTCCGGCACGACGAACACCGACCTGTTCCACAGCTTCCAGGGGTCGTTGCCCGGGCTGATCAAGGACCAGTTCACCAACATCAACACCGCGGCCTCGGGGACCACTACCTATCACCTCGACCCGGTGACGGGTAAGAAGGTGGCCGGTGCCGTCACCAACTTCGCCCCCGACCGCTTGTGGGGCACCGCCCTGACGCTCATCGTGATCGTCATGGCGCTCAACCTGACCGCTCGGCTCATCGGCCGGCGCACCAAGATTTCGT
>NZ_JBHEMO010000038.1:0-51877 GCF_046262535.1 Jatrophihabitans sp.
GATCCGGCGTGCCGGGGTGCGCTGGAAAGGGTGTTGATCATCGGGTCGCGGGCACACCGAGCGGGGCGACGGGCGACGTGGCGGGTGTCGGTCCCGCTGGTTAGTGTCGACGCGTGACAGACGTCGAGGCCTCCGCACCACCGTACTCGACCCGGTCGGCGGCCGGCGGCTCCAGCCTCGCCCTCTACCGCAAGTACCGGTCGTCCACGTTCGCCGAGGTCATCGGCCAGGATCACGTCACGGTGCCGCTGCGGCAGGCCCTCGCGGCCAACCGCATCAACCACGCCTACCTGTTCAGCGGGCCACGTGGCTGCGGCAAGACGTCGAGCGCCCGGATCCTCGCTCGCAGCCTCAACTGCATCCAAGGGCCGACGCCCGACCCGTGCGGTGTCTGCGACTCGTGCACGGAACTCGCCCCCAACGGCCCCGGCTCGATCGACGTCATCGAGATCGACGCGGCGAGCCACGGCGGGGTCGATGACGCCCGCGACCTGCGCGAACGCGCGTTCTTCGCGCCCGTCCGCGACCGCTTCAAGGTCTACATCGTCGACGAGGCGCACATGGTCAGCAACCAGGGCTTCAACGCCCTGCTCAAGCTGGTCGAGGAGCCACCCGACTTCCTGGTCTTCGTCTTCGCGACGACCGAGCCGGACAAGGTGCTGACCACCATCCGGTCGCGGACGCACCACTACCCCTTCCGGCTCATCCCGCCGACCGTCATGCGGGCGCACCTCGAGACGATCTGCACGGCCGAGGGCATCGCGGTCGAGCCGGCCGTCCTGCCGCTCGTGGTGCGCGCCGGCGGCGGCTCGGCGCGCGATTCGCTGTCGATCCTCGACCAGCTGCTGGCCGGCGCCGGTCCCGACGGCGTCACCTACTCCAGCGCCATCGCGCTGCTCGGCGTCACCGACGGTGCCCTGCTCGATGACATGGTCGACGCGCTGGCCGCCGGCGATGCCGCGGGCGTGTACGGGACGGTCGACCGGGTCGTCGAGGCCGGGCACGACCCGCGGCGCTTCTCGGTCGACCTCCTCGACCGCTTCCGCGACCTCATCCTGCTCGACGCGGTCCCCGACGCCGGCGAGCGCGGCCTGATCGACGTGCCGCAGGACCAGCTCGCGCACATGGCCAACCAGGCGCTGCGTCTGGGTGGCGCCTCCCTCACCCGCTACGCCGAGATCGTGCACACCGCGCTGATCGAGATGCGGGGGACGACCGCGGCCCGGCTCGTCCTCGAGTTGCTCTGCGCCCGCATGATGCTGCCCGACGCCTCGACCGACGCGGCCGCCGTGCTGCAGCGCGTCGAGCGGCTGGAGCGCAGGCTGGCGGTGGCCGGTGACTCGGCCTCCGCCGTGACGAACGCGCCTAAGCAGGCGGACAAGCCGGTCACGCCGGCGAAGGCGGCGAGCAAGCCGTCGGTGCCGGCCGGCCCGGCCGCCGAGCGAGCCCACGAAGCGCAGCCCACGGCCACCGTCCGCCCCGAGGCAACCGAGCGCCCCCCGGCCGTGGCGGCGACGGCGCCGGCGCCCGCGACCGAGTCGGCGACAACCCCGGTGACAGCGCCGTCCACTACGCCGGGCGATCCCGGAGTGCTCGACGCCAACGCACTTCGCCGGCTGTGGCCCGAGGTGCTCGAGGTTGTGAAGCTGACGAGCCGGCGCACCCGGGCATTGCTCGACAACGCGCAGATCACCGAGGTCAGCGGCGAACTGGTCACGCTCGCTGCACCGGGCGCGCTGGCCAAGATGATCGGCGACGACAGCAACACCTCGGTGCTGCGGGCGGCCCTCACCAAGATCGTCGGCGGCGAGTGGAAGATCAGTGTCGACGGTGCCCCGGTCGCCGCGTCCGCCGGCGAGGCGACGCGTCCGGGCGGCGCCGCGCCCGCTGAGGAGCCCGACCCCCGCGACGACGCCGAGTACGAACCGGCACCGCGTGACCGCGCCGCGGCGCCGCAGAACGATCCCGAGGCCGAGGCGATGAAGCTGCTGCGCGACCAGCTCGGCGCCCGTCCGCTCGAGGGCTGACCGCCGGTTCATCGCGAAGACGACGAACGCGGCGCCCCCGTGCCCAGGGACGCCGCGCTCGCGCTTGATTCGAGGTCAGATCAGGCGGGCGCACTGTCCGAGCGCGTGGCCACCGACCGTGTTCAGGCCGTACCCGGGCGGCGCACCCTCGACCGCGTCGCCGAGCTGGTTGGCCGGGCTGTTGCCCGAGCAGATCAGGTTCCTCCCGATGGTGTTGGCAACGACCTCGTTGCCGTCCGGATCGCCGAGGTTGACGTTCTTGAGGATGACGTTGCCGCCGATGGTGCTGCGGATGACACCGAACCAAATCGTGGACAGGTTCGTCACGACAACGTTCTTGCCGATGGTGTCGTCCTTGATCGAGAACGGAATGAAGCCGGGGAAATCGACGCCGGCCCCACCGCCGGAGGAAATGACACTGCCACCGATGGTGTCGCCGTTCAGGGCGGCGTTGAACACGCCATTGAGGATGACGTTGTGAGCCACGTAGTCGTGGGTGGACGTGGTTTCCGATGCGTCGCCGTTGCACGGGTGCGCGGGCGTACAGCCGAGGCCCACACGGGAGCCGCGGCCCCCGATCAGGTTGCCGTAGATCGTCACCGTCGAATGCGTTTGCGCGTCGAAGGTCGCGTTCGCGGCCACTCGGACGTTGTGCTTGACGGTGACGTTCGCGCCGTCGGGCACCGTGCAGTTCCCGCTTAATGTTTTCGGATAAGCCAGCGCTGTTGGTCGGAACCGCGCTGGCCAGCCGGGTCAACGGCCGAGAAACGCGAGAATTCCCGCCGCCACCGCGCTCGCGATGCGCTCGCGGCCCGCTGCCGACGACTGCCGAGCCGCGTCGCCGGAATTGCGCATGTTCCCGAGCTCCAGGAAGGTCGCCGGCCGGGTGGCCAGATTCAGCCCGGCGAGGTCGCTGCGGTAGTAGTAGCCGTTCGATCCGATGTAGGTGGACGGGACGAGCCCCGACGACTGCTGCAATGCATCGTGCAGCGCCCGGCCCAGGTCCAGCGAACGCTGGGCGGTCGCGGCGCTCGCCCCGTCGGGTCGCCGGCTGTCCTGGTTCACGTGGAACCCGTGCCCTGAGCTCGGGGCGCCGTCGGCGTGGATCGAGATGACAGCGGCCACGCCGGCCCGGTTGCCGATGGCGGCGCGCTCGTCGACGCACGGCCCGACGCCGGTGTCGTCCGGCCTGGTCATCACGACGTGAACGCCGTGCGCCTGCAAAAGGGCCCGGACCCGCTTCGCGACATCCCAATTGAACGCGTGCTCGCTGTAGCCCGCGTTGGTCTCGGTGCCGGTCGTGTCGCACGCCTTGTAGTCGCCGTACCCGGCGGGCACCAGCCGGCTTATCTCGGCGGTATGACTGGCGTTGCCGCCGTTGTGGCCCGGATTGAGGACGACCGTCGTCCCGCTGTAGGACACCGGTGGCGCCACCGTGCGGCGCGCGGCCGACGTGCGCCCGGCCGCCGATGTGGTCGGACGGCGCGCGGCCGTCGAGCGAGTCGGTGAAACCGACTTGGACGGCGTCTGTGTCGCCACGGCGCTGGACGACGACGCGACGGACGCCGACGGCGGAACCGCGGGAGGCGGCGAACTGGATCGGGACGGACCCGCGGAGCTGCAGCCGGCGATGGAGAGGGCCACCAACGGCAGCACGGACAGCAGTCGGCGACGCACGGCCCCACCATCGCACGCGCCGGTTGACCGGCGGGCGTCAGGCGCGCCGGTTAGAGTTCAGCACAGGTGGAACAAGCGGACGACGCAGAACAGCGAGGCAATCCAGTGGCGCAGCGTGGCGGGCAATTCGGCGGCGGCGGCGGACAGCCGAACATGCAGCAGCTGCTGAAGCAGGCCCAGAAGATGCAGGAACAGCTGGCGGCCGCGCAGGCCGAACTCGCGGCCGCCGAGGTCACCGGGTCGGCCGGCGGCGGCCTGGTCACCGCCACCCTCACCGGGGGCGGCGAGCTCACTTCGCTGACCATCGACCCGAAGGCGGTCGACCCGGACGACGTCGAGACCTTGCAGGATCTGATCGTCGCTGCCGTGCGCGACGCGCACCGCGCGGTGGGGGAGCTCGCCGCCGACAAGATGGGCCCGGTCACGGGCGGCATGGGCGGGCTCGGTGACAGCCTCGGCGGTCTCGGCCTGCCGGGGCTGTAACCCGTCGATGTACGAAGGCGCCGTCCAGGACCTGATCGACGAGCTCGGCCGGCTGCCCGGCGTCGGGCCGAAGAGCGCGCAGCGCATCGCGTTCCACCTGCTCGCCGCCGAGGACACCGACGTCGAACGCCTCGCCGCCGTCCTCATCCGCGTCAAGAACGAGGTGAAGTTCTGCACGATCTGCGGCAACGTCTCCGAGGCCGACATCTGCCGTATCTGCGATGACCCCCGGCGCGACCTGACCATCATCTGTGTGGTCGAGGAGCCGAAGGACGTCGTGGCGGTCGAACGCACCCGCGAGTTCCGCGGGCGCTACCACGTCCTCGGCGGCGCGATCAGCCCGATCGACGGCGTCGGCCCGGACGACCTCCGCATCCGCGAGCTGCTCGGCCGGTTGCGCGACGGCGTGGTCACCGAGCTCATCCTGGCCACCGATCCGAATCTCGAGGGCGAGGCGACGGCGACCTATCTCGCCCGCATGCTGTCGCCCATGGGCCTCACCGTGACTCGCCTGGCCAGCGGACTGCCGGTCGGCGGCGATCTCGAGTACGCCGACGAGGTCACGCTGGGGCGGGCCTTCTCCGGTCGCCGCCGGGTGGAGTAGGCGGGTGAGCGTGCGCCGCCGGCTCTACTGGGTCGCCGTCGTGTGCGCGGCTGCGCTGCTGGCCGGTGGTCTGGTGGTCGGCATCCGCGGCTATGCGAGGACGGCCGGCGCGGACGGCGTGGTGCGAGGTTACTTCGCCGCCCTCGCCCGGGCCGACGCCCCGGACGCGCTCGCGTTCGGCGACATCCCGGCCGGCCCGCACACCCTGTTGACGGCCACCGTGCTCGCCGAGCAGCAACGGATCGCACCGATCCGGAACGTCACTGTCGGGGCCGTCCGGCGCAGCGGCGACGCGGCCGGCGTCGGGGTCAGGTACAGGCTGGCCTTCCCCGGTCGGCCGGTCGCGGTGAGCGGCACCGTGCGCCTGCACCGGGCGAACCACGTCTGGCGGCTCGACCGGGTCGCGGTTGCGACGGAGCTCGACCCCGGCACGGCGCGGCAGCGCGAGTCCATCGTCGGCGCCGGCATCCCGCTCGGCAGCACGCTCATGTTCCCCGGTGCCCTTCCCGTCCGGCTCGACACGCCCTACCTGCAGTTGGACCCCGATCAGGACTCCGTCGGCCTCGACCCCCTCGACCAGACCACCATCGACATCGAGGTCAGCCCGGCCGGTCGAAGTGTTGCCATCGCGGCGGTCCGGGCCAAGCTGCACCGGTGCCTGGCCGGCCGGGCCGACCCCACGTGCCCGTTGCCCTCCGAGCGGTTCGTGCCCGGTTCGGTCCGCGGCACCCTGAGCGGCGATCTGCACGACATCACCGTCGAGCTGGCCTCCGACCCGGTGGGCACCCTGCGCGTCCACGCCCGGGCCACGGTCATGGGCTCGTACGAGCGGCTCGACTTCCGCAACCGGCGGATCGCCGGACGGGGACGCGTCGACCTGACGGTGAACGCGGTGGGTTACGCCGTGTCGCCCTTGAGCCTGCGGTGGACCTCGTGAGACGCGGGGCCCTGCTCGCCGGCGTGGCCGCGCTCGCTCTCGCGCCGATGCCCGCAGCCGTCGCCGCGCCGGGCCCGGCCAACGCGCCGGAGTACTGGTTCGACGACTGGCACGTCCAGTCACTGTGGGACAGCGGGGCCCGGGGACAGGGCATCACGATCGCCGAGATCGATACCGGGGTGAACGCCGAGCTGCCCGAACTCCGGGGCCGGGTGCTGAGCGGGATCGACTACGGCCGGTCGGGCAACGGCCAGATCGATCGCGAGATCGACGGCTTCGGCCACGGGACGGCGATGGCGTCGATCATGGTCGCCCGTCCCGGTCTGCTCGGCATAACCGGGCTCGCGCCAGGCGCCAAGATCCTGCCGATCGCGGTCGCGCTGTCGGGCACCACGGACGCCGAGCGGCCGGACAAGCTCCCGGACGCGATCCGCTGGGCGGTCGATCACAAGGCGAAGATCATCAACATGTCGCTCGGTGGCAAGCGGTCCGCCGAGCACGACGGCGTCCCTTGCAGCACCGACGAGCAGGACGCCGTCTACTACGCGATGCGCAAGGGCGCGCTGGTGATCGCGTCCGTCGGCAACACGGGGCCGACGGCCAACACGGTCGAGGATCCCGGTGTGTGCCTGGGGGTCATCTCGGTCGGTGCGGTCGACTCGGCCGGCAAGGTGGCCGAATTCTCGGGGCGCCAGCCCTACCTCACGCTGGTCGCGCCGGGCGTGGGCATCGCGTCCCTCGGGCGGCAGCCCGGCACGGCGTATTCGGGCGACGGAACGAGCCAGGCGACCGCGCTGACGTCGGCCACGGCCGCGCTGGTGTGGTCGGCCCATCCGGAACTGGACGCGACGGAGGTGGCGGCCCGAATCCTGGCCACCCTGGACGGCCGGCGGACGACGCCCAGCCCATCGCTCGGGTACGGGGAGTTGAACGCCTACCGCGCCGTCACCGGCGGCGCGCCCCGCGTGCAGTCCGCCGCCGCGGCCGCGAGCAGCCGGGCGAACCCCGTCTACGCCGCCGCCGCACCCTTCGCCACCCGGGCCGAGGCGCTGCGCAGGGTGCTGGCCCACCCGCCGACGCCGGCGGCCAAGCAGCTTGCGTCGACCGGCTCGTTCGACGTGGCGACGCACCCGCGTGTGACGCCCGAGGTGATCACCGGTCTCGCGATGGCCGGCGCCGGTGCGATGCTGCTGCTCGTCCTGCTGGGATTCGGCCTGCGGGGGCAGGGCCATCGGCGCCGGCCCGCCGCCGCCGGGCCGCCCGTGCCGACGCTGCCGGAACAGGCGGCCGCGGCGCCGCATCCCGCCTGGACGACTCCGCCCGTGCCGGTCGCGCTACAGGCAGCGGCCCGCCCCCGCCCGAGGCCAGGCCCAGGGCGGATCCCTCCGACAGCTGGCCGTCCGACAGTTGGCCCCGTGGCGGCGCAACGCGCGGCGAGTTCTGCCGCGCGGCGGCCACGACCGGGGCCCGGGCCGAGAGCTCAGCCGGGAACCACATTCCACTCGTAGGGTTCCATCTCGCGGAGCACGCGCCGGCGGATGTTGCGCGGCAACCGGTCGATGAACAGCATGCCGGCCAGGTGATCGGTCTCGTGCTGCAGGCAGCGGGCGAAGAAGCCGGTGCCCGTCACCTCGATCGGCTTACCGGTGCGGTCGACGCCGCGCACGGTCGCGCCGCTCGGCCGTTCCAGCTCGCGGTACGGGCCGGGCACCGACAGGCAGCCTTCGTCGGCCGCCTCAGGCTCGCCGAACGTCTCGATGGTCGGATTGACGACGTGCCCGCGGTGCCGCGCGCCCGTCTCGTCCGGGCAGTCGTAGACGAAGACGGCGAGGCTGCGGCCCACCTGCGGCGCTGCGAGGCCGACTCCGTTGGCGACCGCCATCGACTCGAACATGTCGTCGACCAAGCGGCCGAGGGCGTCGTCGAACTCGCTGACCGGTTCGGCCCGCGCGGCGAGCACCGGGTGGCCCACCACCACGATCTTGGGCGGAGCCCCGGTCATGCCGGGGAGCCCTTCGGGAGCGGCCGGCGGGGACCGGGCGAAGGACGGAGGCGGGGCTGGGCCGCCGGGCCCTCCAGCTCGAACGTGGCCAGCAGCGGTTCGAGGGCAGTAGCGATCTCGCCGAGCGTCGCCTGCGCCCGAGCCGGTCCGGCGCGGTAGGGGTCGGCTACGTCGTCCAGCGCACGCGGAACCGCGCCGTACATCCCACGGATCTGCGCCGCCCGGTCGATGAGCTCGGCCGGTCGGCCGCGACCCACGTGCGGCAGCAGCCGGGCGAATTCCTTCATCGTGAACGTCCGGCGCAACGCGCCCGGCACCTCACCCATGACGGCCTCGCGGTGCGCGACCTCGGCCGTGAGGACGAGGTCGGCGTCGCCGGCCTCCCACGGGTCGAACTGGCGAGCACGGTGGGGACTGGAATCGATGCCCAGCTCGGCGAGTGCACTCGCCGAGCCGGCATCGACCGGGTCGCCCACCAGCGCCGCGATGCCGGCGCTGGCGACCCGCAGATCCGCACCCGCGTCCGCCCGGCTGCGAAGCAGGTACTCAGCCATCGGCGAGCGGCACACGTTGCCGGTGCACACGAACAGGATCGTCAACGACACGTCGTCAGTATCCCTGGTCGGCGCGGGAGGGCTGGACGCGCCGTCAGTCGCGAACCGCGCGGTTGACCGCGCTCACCACGGCCCGCAGCGACGCCTGCGTGGTGGATTCGCTGATCCCGACACCCCAGAAGACGCGATCGCCGATCTCGATCTCGAGGTAGGCCGCGGCCTCCGCGTCACGTCCGGACGTGAGCGCGTGCTCGTTGTAGTCGAGCACCCGCACGGTCAGGCCGCCGAAGCCGAGGTCGACGTTGGACAGGGCGTCGCAGAACGCGGCGATCGGGCCGTTGCCGAGGCCGCTGATCGAGTGTTCGGCGCCGTCCACCCGGATCGTCGCGCTGATCCGCTCGGTGCCCTCGTCGCTCACCGACGACGTCTTCACCACCTCGACGCGTCCGGGCGCGAGGTACTCGTCGGAGAAGATCTGCCACATGAGCGCGGCGTCGACCTCGCCGCCCTCGCCGTCGGTGTGGCGCTGGATGACGTGGCTGAACTCGATCTGCAGCCGCCGCGGCAGGTCGAGCTTGTGGTCGGCCTTCATGATGTAGGCGACCCCGCCCTTGCCGGACTGCGAGTTGACCCGGATGACCGCCTCGTAGGACCGGCCGACGTCCTTCGGGTCGATCGGCAGGTAGGGGATCTCCCAGCGGAGCTCGCTGACCGGTTTTCCGGTCGCGGCGGCCTGCCGGTCGAGGTCCTCGAAGCCCTTCTTGATCGCGTCCTGATGGGAACCGGAGAACGAGGTGTAGACCAGATCCCCCGCGTAGGGGTGCCGCTCGTGCACGTCGATGCGATTGCAGTACTCGGCCGTGCGGCGGATCTCGTCGATGTTGCTGAAGTCGATCATCGGGTCGATGCCCTGGCTGTAGAGGTTCAGCCCGAGCGTCACCAGGTCGACGTTGCCCGACCGCTCGCCGTTGCCGAACAGGCAGCCCTCGATGCGCTGCGCGCCGGCGAGCACGGCCAGCTCGGCGTCGGCGGTGGCGGTGCCCCGGTCGTTGTGCGTGTGAACCGAGAGCGCGACGAACTCGCGGCGCGAGAAGTGCCGCGACATCCACTCGATCTGGTCGGCGTAGACGTTCGGAGTCGACCGCTCGACCGTGCAGGGCAGGTTGATCACGATCTCGCGAGCGGCGTCGGGCTGCCAGACGTCCATGACGCCCTCGCAGATCTCGAGAGAGAAGTCGAGCTCGGTGTCCATGAATATCTCGGGTGAGTACTCGAGCCCGAACTCGGTGCCGGCCAGATGGATGTCGGCGTACTTCATTATCGCCTGGACGCCGTCGACGGCGACCGCACGGCACTCCGCCCGGCCGTCGCCCTCGAAGCCGAAGACGACGCGGCGAAAGACCGGAGCGGCGGCGTTGTACATGTGGACGGTCGCCTGCTTGGCGCCGACCAGCGACTGCACCGTGCGCTCGATGAGCTCCTCGCGCGCTTGGGTCAGCACAGAGATGCGGACGTCGTCGGGCACCCGGCCGCCCTCGATGAGGCTGCGGACGAAGTCGAAGTCGGTCTGGCTCGCGGCCGGGAAGCCGACCTCGATCTCCTTGTAGCCCATCCGGACCAGCAGGTCGAACATCGCGTTCTTGCGCGCGGCGTTCATCGGGTCGATGAGGGCCTGGTTGCCGTCGCGCAGGTCGGTGGACAGCCAGCGGGGAGCGGCAGTGATGCTCTTCGTCGGCCAGGTCCGGTCGGGCAGGTCGACGGCGGGGAAGGGACGATAGCGGTGGCACGGCATGCCAGAAGTTCGTTGTGCGAAGGATGCGGTCATGACGATCTGCTCTCTTGTCGAACACGAGGGAGCGTCGGCGCAGACGGGCGACCCGCGACGAGGGGCCGACCGGAGCGAAGCGGTTACCGCGCTCCCAGTGCCTCGTCGCGGCTGCGAAGAAGCAGCGCGCGGGTCATGATGGACCGAGTCTAACCGGTGTGCCGTTGCTCGCGCCGCACGCGTCCGGAAATGCGGAATCCGTTGTTCGGGCGATCCCATCTGACGGATTTCGTTGTTGATACGCAATCTGGCCGTGTGTAGCGTTCTTGGGACAGCCCACGTTTCCGGAGGCCTTCGTGACCCGTTCGGTCCGCAACTTCATCAACGGCGAGTCGGTCGACGCGCTGGACGGACGGAGGAGCGACCTCGTCGATCCCTCCACCGGCGAGGTCTTCGGATCGGCGCCGGTGTCCGGTCCGGAGGACGTCGACGCGGCCTACCGCGCGGCGGCCGGGGCGTTCGAGACATGGCGTGACAGCACCCCGAGCGACCGGCAACGCGCGCTGCTGAAGTTCGCCGACGCGATCGAGGAGCGGGCCGAGGAGATCATCGCCGCCGAGTGCGAGAACACCGGCAAGCCGATCGAACTCACCCGCACCGAGGAGATCCCGCCGGCTGTCGACCAGATCCGGTTCTTCGCCGGCGCCGCCCGGCTGCTCGAGGGCCGCAGCGCGGGGGAGTACCTCGCCGGCTACACGTCCTACGTCCGCCGTGAGCCGGTGGGCGTCGTCGGCCAGGTCACGCCGTGGAACTACCCGATGATGATGGCGGTCTGGAAGATCGCGCCGGCCTTGGCGGCGGGTAACTGCGTCGTGCTCAAGCCCAGCGACACGACGCCGGTCAGCACGGCGATGATGGCCGAGATCGCGGCCGAGTTCCTGCCGCCGGGCGTGTTCAACGTCGTCTGCGGCGACCGCGATACCGGTCGGGCGATCGTGTCGCATCCGGTGCCGGCGATGGTGTCGATCACCGGCTCCACCCGCGCCGGCTACGAGGTGGCGTCCGCCGCGGCGCTGGACCTCAAGCGCACCCACCTGGAGCTCGGCGGCAAGGCGCCGGTCATCGTGTTCGACGACGCCGACCTCGCTGATGCCGCCGAGAACGTCGCCATCGCCGGGTACTTCAACGCCGGGCAGGACTGCACCGCGGCCACGCGGGTCCTGGCCGGTCCGCGCATCGCCAACGACTTCGCCGACGCACTGGCCGAGCAGGCCCGCAACACCAAGGTGGGCGCGCCGGCCGACGCCGACATCCTCTACGGGCCGCTCAACAACTCCAACCAGCTCGACCGGGTCGGCGGGATGCTCGACCGGCTGCCCGACCACGCGCAGGTCCGAGCCGGCGGTTCCCGGCAGGGCGACCGTGGGTACTTCTGGCAGCCCACCGTCGTCAGTGACCTCCAGCAGGACGACGAGGTGATCCAGCAGGAGATCTTCGGCCCGGTGATCACCGTCCAGCAGTTCAGCGACGAGGACGAGGCGCTGCGCTGGGCCAACGGCGTCGAGTACGGCCTCGCGTCATCGGTGTGGACGAAGGACCACGGGCGGGCCATGCGGATGAGCCGGGCCCTCGACTTCGGCTGCGTCTGGGTGAACACGCACATCCCGCTCGTCGCCGAGATGCCGCACGGCGGCTTCAAGCACTCGGGCTACGGCAAGGACCTGTCCGTGTACGGCCTCGAGGACTACACCCGCATCAAGCACGTCATGCACAACATCGGGTCATGACAGCTGTCCGTCCGAATTCGCCCCGCGCCGGCACCGTACGCAATAGCCTCTGCGCATGAGCCATGCGATCGTCGCCGAACTGGTCGGGAACGTCATGTCCGTGGTCGTCCAAGAGGGCGCTCCGGTCAGCGCGGGCGACACGATCGTCATTCTGGAATCGATGAAGATGGAGATCCCGGTGCTGACCGAGTACGACGGCGTGGTGCGCGACCTGTCGGTGAGCGTGGGTGAGGTCGTCCAAGAGGGTGACGTGCTGGCCGTCATCGATCCCGTCCTCGCATAGGAGACTTCGATGTCCGTACCGCAGCAACGCGCACTGAAGACCGCAATCCCCGGGCCGCGCTCGCAGGAGCTGCACGCCCGCCGGGTCGCCGCCGTGTCGTCCGGCGTGGGCAGCACGCTGCCCGTCTACGTCGAGCGGGCCGGTGGGGGCATCATCGTCGACGTCGACGGCAACCAGCTGATCGACTTCGGCGCCGGCATCGCCGTGGTGTCCGTGGGCAACGCCGCGCCCCGCGTCGTCGAGCGCGTGCACCAGCAGGTCGCCGACTTCACCCACACCTGTTTCATGGTCACCCCGTACGAGGAGTACGTGGCGGTGGCCGAACAGCTGAACGAGCTGACTCCCGGCGAGCACGAGAAGCGGTCGGCTCTGTTCAACTCCGGCGCCGAGGCGGTCGAGAACGCGGTCAAGATCGCCCGGGCGTACACAGGCCGGCCCGCAGTCGTCGTGTTCGACCACGCCTACCACGGCCGCACGAACCTGACGATGGCCCTCACCGCGAAGAACATGCCTTACAAGCACCACTTCGGGCCCTTCGCCGGGGAGGTCTACCGCGTGCCGATGGCCTACCCGTACCGCTGGCCGACCGGTCCGGACAACTGCGCCGACGAGGCGTTCGAGCAGTTCGTCTCACTCACCCACGCCCAGGTCGGCGAGGAGAACTGTGCCGCAGTGGTGATCGAACCGATCCAGGGTGAAGGCGGCTTCATCGTGCCGGCGCCGGGGTTCCTGGCCCGGGTCGCCGAGTGGTGCGCCGACCACGGCATCGTGTTCGTCGCCGACGAGATCCAGACAGGCTTCTGCCGCACCGGCGACTGGTTCGCCTGCGACGCCGAGGGCGTCGTCCCCGATCTGATCACCACCGCCAAGGGCATCGCCGGCGGCCTGCCGCTGTCCGGCGTCACGGGCCGGGCCGAGCTCATGGACAGCGTCCACGGCGGCGGCCTGGGCGGTACGTACGGCGGGAACCCGGTGGCCTGCGCGGCCGCCCTCGGCTCGATCGAGACGATGCGGGCCGAGGACCTGTGCGGCGCGGCCCGGCGCATCGAGTCGGTGATGCGTCCGCGGCTTGCCGCGCTGGCCGAGAAGCATCCCGCGATCGGTGACCTGCGGGGCCGCGGCGCGATGCTGGCGGTCGAACTCGTCAAGCCCGGCAGCAAGGATCCCAATCCGGAGCTCACCGCCGCCGTGTCGCGCGCCTGCCACGCCGACGGCCTGGTCGCGTTGACGGCCGGCACGTACGGCAACGTACTGCGGTTCCTGCCGCCGCTCGTCATCGGCGACGACCTGCTGACCGAGGGCCTCGACATCCTCGAGGCGGCGTTCGCCGCGAACGCCTGAACTCAGGCCGCCTCGCCGGCCGGGGACAGCGAAGCGGGCCAGAGGTTGTCGGCCGGGGTCGACCGCAGCGCGCTGCGGCCGAGGAAGTACTGGACGTGGCGGGCCGGCCACGCGAGATCGATGTTTTCCCGCCGCAAGCACGGCACGGTGCCCGCCGCGACGGCGGACGTGTGCGCGCCGCGCACCGCCGACGCGCCGCTCACGTAGCCGGCCTGCTCCACCGCGGCGCGAGCCGCAGGAGTGAAGTCGGCGAACTGACCGTGCGGCCAGGCGAAGTGCGCGCCGGAGTCGAGCCGGGACGCGAGTTGCTCGCGCGAGGCGATGATCTGCCGAGCCGCTTCCTCGGCGGGGACGCCGGCGATGATCGGATGCGTCAGGGTGTGGCTGTTGATCTCGTGCCCCCGCGCGCGCAGGTCCTCGAGCTCGTCCCAAGTGAGGGATCCGCGCTCGGCCCGATCGATCAGCGGGAAGGTGCGGACCAGCTCGGCCCGGTCCTTGTCCAGCAGGTCGGGGCAGACGAAGAAGCAGGCCGTCGCGCCCTCTTCCTCCAGGATCCGCGCCGCCACCAGTCCGCTCGTGAAGCCGTCGTCGAAGCTGATGCTCGCGTAGCAGCCGTCGATGCGGTCCTCGAGAACGCGGCTGACCGCTTCGCTGTGGCTGACCAGTCGATGACCGCGCTGCATCTGGCGCACCAGGGTCCGGAAGGCGTCCTCCTCGCCGGGCCGGACCTCGTGGAACAGCAGGAAGAGGACGCGCGGACGGGCCAGTCCGCGTTCGGTCCGTCCGCTGCGCTCGGCGGTCAGGCTCAGCGCGTCCAAGGCCGCTGACCGCGCCCGCGAGCGGGCCCGGTCCTTCATCGTCGCCATCGACCCGATGCACATCTCAGCGGACCTCCGAGACAAACGTGTAGTGCCAACCCTCGACGTGGCGCAGGACGTACCCGGCATCGAGGACGCGGCGGATCCGGGCCCGCAGCTTGCGGGGCGACTCGTTCTGTTCGAACACGACCGACAGCACCCGGATCGGGATGCGAGCCGCGAGCGCATCGTCGACGACGGCCCCCTCGGCCCCCTCGATGTTCATCTTCAGCAGATCGATCTTGGTGTGCCCGAGTTCCTTCATCGCCGTACCCAGCCGCTTGACCTCGCCGGTGATGTACTGGTCGGTCTCCTGGATGTTGTCGATGGAGTGCGAGACGTGGTCGGGGTTCTCGGGGACGTAGAACTTCACGACGTCGTCGTTGTCCCAGATCCCGTAGGGCAGGAACGTGTACTCGGCGGGCAGGTCCTGCGTGGCGATCCAGTCGATGACGCGCGGCGTCGGGTCGAAACCCCACACGCGCATGCCGTAGCGCTCGATGAGCTCGAGGTCGAACGTGATGTCCTGCCCGACGCCGACCGAGTAGCAGACGCCGCCGGGCTCGAGCTCGGCCGTGGGCACCCAGGCGCCGCCGTACACGTTGCCGAGCCGGCGCAGGTCGTCGGTGGACTGCATCGGCAGCTTGAGCGCCGTGACCTGACCGGTGATCGGGTGCCGAAGGACCCGGCGAGCGGTGGACCGAATCTTGATCATGCGTCGTCTTCCTGCTCGGTGTCCGGATAACCGGCCGGGTTCTGGGACTGCCACCGCCAGGCGTCGGCGCACATCTCGTCGACGGAGCGGGTCGCCGACCAGCCCAGCTCGTGCCGCGCCCGGGAGACGTCGGCGTAGGACGCCGCGACGTCTCCGGGACGTCGCGGCCGTGGTTCCCACGGGAGCGCGTGCCCGACTGCGCGGGAGAACGCGGCCACCATCTGCAGGACCGTGGTGCCGGTGCCCGTCCCGAGGTTCCACGTGTGCACGCCGGACCCGGCGCGCGCGAGGTGGTCGAGGGCGGCGACGTGGCCGGCCGCGAGATCCTCGACGTGGACGAAGTCGCGCACGCAGGTGCCGTCGGCAGTGGGATAGTCCGTGCCGAACACCGGCAGCGTCTCGAAGTGACCGGCCGCGAGCTGAGCGATCCGGGGAACGAGGTTGGCCGGCGGGGCCAGTGGATCCTCACCGATGTCACCGGACGGATGCGCCCCGGCCGGGTTGAAGTAGCGCAGCAGCGCGACCGCGAAACGGGGCTCGCTCGCGGCCACGTCACGCAGGATCTGCTCGATCATCACCTTCGTCCAGCCGTACGGGTTCGCAGCCGACGTGGGCGCGTCCTCCGTCGCCGGGTTGGCCACGTCGGCGCCGTAGACCGTCGCCGACGACGAGAACACCAGGACAGGAACGCGGTGCCGGCTCATGGCGCGTACCAGCGTCACCGTGCTGGCGAGGTTGTTGTCGTAGTAGCTCAAGGGGTGCGCGACGCTCTCGGCGACGGCCTTCAACCCGGCGAAATGGATCACCGCGTCGAAGCGGTCGGATTCGAAGAGGGCGCCGACCAGGGCGGCGTCGCGCAGGTCGAAGGCGTGGACGTCGATCGGGGCGCCGGTGAGCTTCTCGAGCCGGTTGATCACAGCGGGCTTGGAATTGCCGAAGTTGTCGACGATCACCGGCTCGTGCCCGGCGGCGACAAGATGCACGACGGTGTGCGAGCCGATGTATCCGGCCCCGCCCGTCACCAGCACCCGCACCGAGGCACCCTATCTGGACGGGTCGCAGTTGGTGTCCGGGTCGTCATCGCGGTGCCGGCACACCCAGGATCGTGGCCGCGAACGTCTCCTGAGTCGGGAGCGGGATCTCGGCCATCTTCGAACCCGCACCCTCGACGAGTACCCGCCGCAAGCCCTCGGCGATGCCCTCGACCGTCACTTCGACGGCGACGCCGCTGCGCGTGGCGACGAGCTCCCGTTCGCGCGTCCGCGACCCCCCGGTCACGACCGGGACACCGGCAGCCAGGGCCTTGCCCTGGATGCCGCTCGGGCCTTCCAGGTTCATGACCAGCACGACGACATCCGCGGCGGCGATGTAGCGGTCGAGCACTTCGTCGGGCAGGAACCCGTCGGCGACGATCACCCGTGCGCGCTGGTCGGGCGCGAGGTTGTCGAGCCACTGCCGCGTCTCTGCGTCGACCCCGCCGGCGATGAGGAGGCCGGCGTCCAGGCCGCTGGTGATGACCGATTCCAGGACGAGCTTCGGGTTCTTGCGGATGTTGATGGCTCCGAAGATCCCTACCAGCCGGCGATCGGGCGGCAGTTCCAGTTCGGCGCGGAGCCGGTCGCGGTCGCGCGCATGGGCCGAGCACAGCGCCGGGTCGCGGGCCCGCTTGACCACCCAGCCGACCGCCATGTTGTCGCGGCTCGCGAAGCCGACCGCCCGGTGGATCGTGCGGGTGGAGTGGGCGAGGACGACCAGCACGGCCTTGGCGATCCGCATCGGCCAGTGGCCGAAGTCCGACCAGTCCAACCGGGCCGGGTAGCGGGTGAGGAAATAGACGATCCGCGGGCGGGGCGAGAGCCGCCGGAACTGCCGGGCCGCCGTCCACCACCATGTCTTGAGCGCGATGTCGCCGTCCATCACGACGACGGTGTCCACTCGGCGCGCGCGGCAGAAGTCGGCGATGCGGCTCGCCATCTCCGCAGCTTCCGGGATGGTGTCGCGGAACTGTTCGCTGACCTCGACGTCCAGGCCGGACAGATGAACCCGGAACTCGTCGCGCTCCTGGGCGCCCACCGAGGTCAGGAGGGCGACGTCGCCGGTGCGCGAGGCGAGCGCCGCAACCCCCGCGACCGCCTGGAACCGGTGACCGCCCGGGCTCGGTTCGACGATGAGGGTCAGCATGCCGCTGCCGCCGGTGCACGCGGGGTCTGCAGGTCGTCGCGCAGCCGGCGCTGGGCCGCGCCAGCCACCTGGTGGCGGTGCGCGAAGTGGCCGAGGACCGACTGCCGGCACGCCTCGCGGTCCTCGGCGTCGCGCAGCCGCCGCACGACCCGCGCGGCCGCTTCGGGGAAGTCGCCCGCCAGGTTGACCAGCCAGTCCGCGTCAGGGACCAACGAGGGCATACACCCGATGCTGAAGGCGACCGTGGGCACTCCGCACCGGCTGGCCTCGAGGACGACCAGCGGCTCCGCCTCGTTGCGGCTCGGGAAGACGAAGACGTCCACCCTCCGGTAGAAGGCCTCGACGTCGTCGGGCCGGATCGGGCCCAGGTGCTCGACCGCCTCACCGAACTCGGCGCGCGCCGCCTCGAGCTGCTGCCCGGCGTCGGCGTCGCCCACCGGTCCGCCCAGCAACAGCCGGACCGGCACGCCGTCGGACCGGAGCCGGCGCAGCGTCGCGAAGACGTCGCTGAGGCCCTTCTCCTCACTCAGGTTGCCGAGATGCCCCAGGACGATGCCGTCCTCCGCGCCGGGCCTCGGCGCGGGCGAGTCGAGCGGGTCGTAGAGCCACGCGTTCGAGCACACGTGCACGGAGCGCACGGCCGGGTAGCGGTCCTTCAGCGTGCGCGCCATGCCGTTGCACAGGGCGACGTGTTCCATACGGCGGCCGCCGGACCGGACCATCAATCGGACCGCGACGTTCGCCTGGACCAGGTAGGTATAGGAGTGGTGGTGGAACACCACGCGGTGACCCACCGCGCGGGCGATCAGGACGAGCACCGCCTGGTACCAGAGGCCGAGTCCGCCGGCGCCGGCGATGTAGTAGGACGCGGCCCGATGGCGCTCGCGCCAGGCGACCCGCGCGGCCGCGGCGTGGCTGCGGATGCGAGCCAGGTGATAGCGCAGCGGGCCGGCGTCGGCCGCCCCGCTCGTGTCGACGGCGACGACCTGCGCGCCCGCCTGCCGCAACTGCTCGACCATGTGCGCGGTCACCCTCGCGGCGCCATGGATCGGGGGCGGCAACGGGCCGACCACCACGACGGACGGGGAGCCGTCGTCGGTGCCCCGGCTACGGGCCATCGGCCCCGCCGGAGCGGCGCCTCGTGGCGATGATCCCGAACGTCTGTGGGCTGCGCACCCGGGCGCCCAGCTGCTGCATCCACCGACCCTGGGTCGAGAAGTACTCCCACAGCCGCACGTCGTCGAACCGCGGTTCCAGGACGCCGACCAGCGCTTGTTCGTCGACGCCGTTGCGCATCAGGTGGTACTCCACCATGTCGGACGGGTTGCTCTCGTCGAGCACTCCGCGGAACCGGCGCAGCTGGGTGGCGATGCCGCGCCCGACATTCTGGCCCTTGGAGATGCGCCACGCCAGGTACATGAGCCGGTCGAGCCTGACGCTCCCCGGCGAGCGCCGGGGGTACCAGCTCGGGTCCTGGAACGAGGCGAAGGCGCCGCCCTCCTCGATCAAGCCGGTGACGCGGTGGACGAACGTCTCGTAGTCGGGAATGTGGTGCAGCACGGAGACGCAGAGGACGAGATCGAAACGATCCTCGCGGGCGAAGGCCTGCTGACCGTCCGGATCGAACAGCAGGACGGCCTGCGAGTTGTGCGCGTAACGCGACTGGAGCATGTCCAGGCTGGGGCGGCTCATCTCGGTGACGGTGACCTCGGCGCCCATGGCCAGGACGTGGTCGGTGAAGGCCCCGTGCCCGGCACCGACCTCGAGCACCCGGCAGCGGCCCGACGCCTTGAACTGGGCGGCGACGAGCGCGCGGATCTCGCCGAGGATTGCCGACCGCAACTGCGGGTGACTCAGGTGCGGAGACCCGGCGTCGTAGTCGAAGTCGGCGCCGTGGATGGCCTCTTGCAGGCGGGCCATATCGGTCGGCTCGGCGGCGTAACCGGCTGCGGAACCCCGTGAGTCAGCGTGCACCCGCATCAGTCCCTTCACCGCAACCCGGCAAGATCTCCGGCCAGACTTTACATTCCGCCGAGGGCGCCGCGCTGTGGGGAAAGCCGGTCCGGCCGCCCAGTATCCTGGGGAGGTCCGCCGGTCCGGTTGAGGAAGGTTTTCCGTGACGCTCGTCGTCCAGAAGTATGGTGGCTCGTCGGTCGCGGACGCCGAACGCATCAAGCGCGTCGCCGAGCGCATCGTCGCGACCAAGAAGGCCGGCCACGACGTGGTCGTCGTCGTGTCGGCCATGGGTGACACCACCGACGAGCTGATCGACCTGGCCGAGCGGATCGTCCCCGTGCCGACCGGGCGCGAATTCGACATGTTGCTCACCGCGGGCGAGCGCATCTCGATGGCGCTGCTGGCGATGGCCATCAACTCGCTCGGGTACAAGGCGGAGTCGTTCACCGGTTCCCAGGCCGGGGTGCTGACCACGGCGGTCCACGGCAAGGCGCGCATCGTCGACATCACGCCGGGCCGGATCGAGAGTTCGGTGGCCGAGGGCAACATCGCCATCGTGGCCGGCTTCCAGGGGTTCTCGAAAGAGACCATGAACATCACCACGTTGGGCCGGGGCGGTTCCGACACCACGGCGGTGGCGCTGGCCGCAGCGCTGAACGCGTCCGTCTGCGAGATCTACACCGACGTCGACGGCGTCTTCACCGCCGATCCGCGAATCGTGTCGAACGCACGCCGTCTCGACTCGGTCACCTACGAAGAGATGCTCGAGCTGGCCGCCTGCGGCGCCAAGATCCTTCATCTGCGCAGCGTCGAGTACGGCCGCCGCTACGGCGTGCCGATCCACGTGCGGTCGTCGTTCTCCGGCCACCCCGGCACCACCGTCCAAGGATCGATCGAGGAGCTCCCCGTGGAACAGGCGATCATCAGCGGAGTCGCGCATGACCGCAGCGAGGTCAAGGTGACCGTCGTGAACGTTCCCGACAAGCCGGGCGAAGCGGCGGCCATCTTCACCGAACTCGCCGCGGCCGAGATCAACATCGACATGATCGTGCAGAACATCTCGACCGGGGGGACGGGGCGCACCGACGTCTCCTTCACCTTGCCGGCGACCGACGGCCCCACCGCGCTGGCCGCGCTGAAGCGGATCCAGGAGCGGATCGGCTTCAGCGACCTGCTCTACGACGATCACGTCGGCAAGCTCTCGCTGATCGGTGCGGGCATGCGCTCGCACCCCGGCGTCTCGGCCCGGTTCTTCTCGGCGCTGGCCGAGGCCGGCATCAACGTCGAGATGATCTCGACCTCGGAGATCCGCATCTCCGTCGTCTGCCGCGACACCGATCTCGACACCGCGGTCCGCGCCGTCCATGACGCGTTCGAACTGGGCAGCGACGACGAGCAGGCCGTCGTTTACGGAGGTACCGGACGATGAGAGTCGGAGTGGTCGGGGCCACCGGTCAGGTCGGCACCGTGATGCGCCGTCTGTTGGCCGAGCGCGCTTTCCCGGTGGACGAGATCCGGTTCTTCGCGTCGGCGCGCTCGGCCGGCGCCACGTTGTCCTGGGAGGGTGTCGACGTCCGGATCGAGGACGCGGCCACCGCCGATCCGTCCGGCCTCGACGTCGCGTTGTTCTCGGCCGGCGGGTCCACCTCCAAGGAGCTCGCCCCGAAGTTCGCCGCCGCAGGTGCGGTGGTGATCGACAACTCGTCGGCCTGGCGGATGGACCCCGACGTCCCCCTCGTGGTGGCCGAGGTCAACGGCGGCGAGGTGCGCAACGCCCCGAAAGGGATCATCGCCAACCCCAACTGCACGACGATGGCTGCGATGCCGGTGCTCAAGCCGTTGCACGACGAGGCCGGGCTGACGCGGTTGATCGTGTCGACCTACCAAGCGGTGTCCGGCGCCGGGCTAGCCGGCGTCGACGAACTGGACACCCAGGTCCGCAAGGTCGCCGACGTCGCGGCCGGCCTCACTCACGACGGCTCGGCGGTCGCGTTTCCGGAGCCGCACAAGTTCGCCCGGCCCATCGCGTTCAACGTGCTGCCGCTCGCCGGATCGATCGTCGACGACGGGGAGTTCGAGACCGACGAGGAGAAGAAGCTGCGCAACGAGTCGCGCAAGATCCTCGCCATCCCCGACCTCCTGGTGTCCGGCACCTGCGTGCGCGTTCCGGTGTTCACCGGCCACTCGTTGTCCATCAACGCCGAGTTCGCCGGGCCGTTGCCGGTGGCGCGGGCCCTCGAGCTGCTGACCGCGGCGCCGGGCGTCGAGCTCAGCGACGTGCCGACGCCGCTGGAAGCCGCCGGCCGCGATCCGTCCTACGTGGGCCGCGTCCGCCAGGATCCCGGCGTGCCGGGTGACCGTGGGCTCGCGCTGTTCGTCAGCAACGACAACCTGCGCAAGGGTGCCGCCCTGAACGCGGTGCAGATCGCGGAGTTGCTGGTCAGCTGACCGACCGCTGCCCGACGGTGCGGGCCGGCGAGGCCGAGACGACCGTGTAGGGCTCCACGTCGCGCATCACGACCGCGTTCGCGCCGATCACGGCGCCGTCGCCGATCGTCACCCCGCCGACCACGACCGCGTGGGTGCCGATGAACACGTCGTCGCCGATGACCGTGCGCTGCGGGCCGCCGCCGCCGTGCGTCTGCGGGCCGATCACGCTGCCGAGGTGCAGGGTGCAGTTCGCGCCGATCTCGACGTAGGCGCCCACGCCGACCCCGACGGAGTGCGCCAGATAGAGGCCCGGACCGATCTTGGCCAGTGGGTTCAGCTCGGCGCCCGACTTGCGGATCCCGTGCGTGCGCAGGATCAGCGCCACCGGGAGCAGGCCGTGCTGGGCCAGCCAGTGTCCGACGCGATAGGTGATCACCACGCGCACGTTCGGGCTGAACAGCAGCTTGAAGAAGGCCCGTCGCCAGAACCGCCCCGTCGAGTAGCGCCGGAAGTTCGGGTGCGTGGTTGCCTCGATGTCGGCGCGGACGAGCTTCAGCAACGACAACTCGTCCGACGGGCGTGGTCGACTCACGCGGGCGACTTTAGCTGGCGGCCTTGCGCCGTCGGGCACTCGCTAGGCTGCGGCGATGCACGATCGTCCGGCGTTGCCCGGCGCCCTCGGCCGGGTGGCCGAGCGCCCCCGCGAATACGCGAAGCTCGCCCTGCGCTCGCTGCTGCACAGGCGCGGGTTGGACTTGGTCAACGACCCGTACCCCGTCCGCGTCGCCACGACCTTGGCGTGGCTGAAGGCGACGACGGTGCTGGACGTCGGCGCCAACATCGGGCAGTACGCCACGGCGCTGCGTTCCAGCGGCTATAGCGGAGACATCGTGTCCTGCGAACCGCTCTCGGATGCGTTCGAGCACCTCCAGCAACGATCGTCGCGCGACCCGCGGTGGGAAAGCGTCCGGACGGCGGTCGGTGACAGCGTCGGCTCGATCGAGATCAACGTCTCGGCGAACTCCTACTCGTCCTCGCTGCTGCCGATGACCAGCGCGCACGCCGACGCCGCACCGGGGTCGGAATTCGTGGCCGCGGAGACGGTGCCGCTGACGACGGTGGCCGAGTTGGTCAGCAGCAGAAACATCGATCCGGCCCGCACCCTGCTCAAGATCGACACCCAGGGCTATGAAGCGCCGGTGCTGGACGGGGCCGGCGGCCTGCTGAACCGGTTCGCCGCGATCTCCCTCGAGCTGTCGTTCGTCCCCCTCTACGAGGGCCAGCAGCTCTACGACCAGCTGACCGGGCGGCTCCGGGATGCCGGGTTTGCGCTGTATTGTCTGGACGCAGGCTTCGGTGATCCCCGCACCGGACGGATGCTGCAGTGCGACGGCTTGTTCGTCCGCTCCGAGCTCGTCGAAGTATCCGGCTGACCCACGGCGGCCGGCCGAACAGTGGGTGATACCCCGGGCGAGGGGGTTCCCAAACCACTCGGCAGCAAAACGGCACGGATTCGCAACCTCACGGCACCGTACTCGTTGGTACCTTCATGCGGATCAACGTCCACGACTACAGCGGGCACCCGTTCCAGGTGCAGCTGTCTCGGCACTTGGCCGGCCGCGGGCACAGCGTTCTGCACGAGTACAGCACCCAGTACGTGACCGGCCGCGGGAACCTGGACGTCGGCGCAGCCGATCCCCGCACGCTGCGCATCGAGGGCGTCGCCGCCGACGCGCCGATCAACAAGTACGACGCGACGGCGCGGATGCGCTTCGAGCTCAGCTACGCGCGCTCGTGGCAGGAGCGCCTCGACCGCCAGGAGTTCGACGTCGTCGTCGCCTGCAACGTCCCGCTCTTCGCGCTGGCGAGCATGCGCCGCTACTTCGACCGGCGCAACCAGCCGTGGGTGTTCTGGCACCAGGACCTGTACAGCTTCGGCGTGTCGGCCGAAATCGATCGTAAGTTGCCGGCCGTGGCCGGTGCGCCACTGCGGCGCTGGGTCCAGGGGCTCGAGCGCAAGCAGCTGCTGAGCGCCCGCCGGGTCGTCGCGATCGGCGACGCGTTCGTCGCCCAGTACGAGCGTTGGGGCTTGCGGACCGACTACGTCGACGTGATCCCGAACTGGGCGCCGCTCGACACCCTCGTCCCCGTTGCCCGCGACAACGCGTGGGCCGCTGAGCAGAACCTGCCGACCAAGTCGGTGCGGCTGCTGTACGCGGGCACGCTCGGCCGCAAGCACAACCCGCTGCTGCTGCTCGAACTGCTCGACGCCGCCCGGGCGCGGGGCGTCGACGCGTCGCTGATCGTCTGCTCGGAAGGCGTGGGCGCGGACGAGCTGGCCGCCGCGGCCGGAGACCGCCCGGATGTCCGCATCCTCGGGTACCAGCCGGCCGACCGCTTCGCCGAGGTCCTGTCCAGCGCCGATGCCGTGATCGCGCTGCTCGAGCCCGACGCGGCGGCGTTTTCGGTGCCGAGCAAGGTCCTGAGCTACCTGGCCGCCGGCCGGCCGATCATCGCGCTCGTCCCGGACGGCAACCCGGCGGCGGCCGACGTCTGTCGCGCGGGCGGGTTCGCCGACGAGCCGACGGTCATCGGCGCCCACCGCGCCGCCGAATGGCTGGCCGCGACCATCGCCGCCGGGCGCGACCGGCTGGCCGAGATCGGCGTCCAGGCGCGCAAACTCGCCGACGAGCGGTTCGACATCTCAACCATCGGGGACCGGTTCGAGCGGATCTTCGTGGACGCAGTGCGGGGTGTGCCGGGCGTGAAGGCGCCGGCATCCGCGCCGTCGGAGGCGCCCGCCAAGGAGCGTGTTGCGTGACGCGACTCGCCCCCAGCATTGACGAGGGCGACGGTGGCTCCGTCACCTTCACGAGCATCCCGATCCCGCGGACACCGCACCGGGCACCGGCCGTTGCCCGGCCGGCCGCGCTGCCGGCGACCCGGACCGACTGGGCCGCCACGGTCATCGGCCGGTTGGTCGCCGCCGACGTGCTGTGCGCGCTGCTGGCTTCAGCGGCCGGGTTCGGCGCCCGGGTCGGCTTCGAGTCGGCCGCCGACGCCCGCGCCTACCTCATGGGCAGTCTGGTCGTCGCGGTGGCCTGGCTGATCAGCCTCTCCGTGCAGGGCAGCTACGAGATCCGCCGGATCACGACGGGCACCCGCGAGTACCAGGGTGTGATCCGCGCCGGCGCCGCGCTCGCCGGTTCCGTCGCGGTCATCTGTTACATGAGCGACGTGCTGGTCGGACGGACCTTCGTCGCGATCGTGATCCCGGTCGGCGCCGTACTGATGTTGGGGACCCGGTTCCTGCTGCGCAAGGCGGTCTACCGCCGGCGCCGGGCGGGCCAGTGGTCCAGCACGATCCTCGCGGTGGGGACGAGCGAGTCGGTGCAGCACCTGGCCGACATTGCGCGGCGTACTCCGGAGGCCGGGCTGATCGTCGTCGGCGCGTGCGTCGAGGACGCCGTCGAAGGGGACGAGGTCGCCCCCGGCGTCCCCGTCGTCGGCGACGTCGCCAATGCCGCCGAACTCGCCGAGGCCTTGGACGTCGACGTCGTCGCCGTAGCCGGCAGCGGCCTGGGGCCGCGACGCATCCGGCAACTGGGGTGGGCGCTCGAAGGCACCCGGCGCAACATGGTCATGGCCCCCGGGCTGACCGAGGTCGCGGGCCCGCGGGTGTACGTAAGCCCGGTCGACGGCCTGCCGCTGATGTGGGTCGACCAGCCCCAGTTCACCGGCACCCGCCGCATCGTGAAACGGGCCGTGGACATCATCGGCGCGATCGTGGCGCTCACCCTCGCCGCCCCGGTGCTACTGGTTCTCGCCCTCGCGGTCGGCCTGACGAGCCGCGGGCCGATCATCTACCGCAGCACCCGCGTCGGCCAGGGCAACCGCCACTTCACCGTCTACAAGTTCCGCTCCATGTACCGCGACGCCGACGTCCGCCGCGCCGACCTGCTGGAGTTCAACGAGCTGGGCGACAGCCTGCTGTTCAAGATGCGCCAGGATCCGCGCGTCACCCGGGTGGGACGGCTGCTGCGTCAGTTCTCGCTCGACGAGCTGCCCCAGCTGATCAACGTGCTCAACGGCTCGATGTCGCTCGTCGGCCCCCGTCCGCCGCTGCCGGAGGAGGTCGAGCGCTACCAGGGCGAGGTCGGCCGGCGGCTGCTGGTAAAGCCCGGGCTGACCGGGCTGTGGCAGGTCAGCGGACGTTCCGACCTGTCTTGGGAGGAATCGGTCCGCCTCGATCTCTATTACGTCGAGAACTGGTCGCTCGGATTCGATTTTGCGATCATCGCACGTACTGTATGGGCCGTGCTTCGCCGGCGCGGAGCGTACTGACCCGCAGTCGGTGCGGTCGTACCCGGCATCTCGCTCGCGAACCGGTCGCGCGCCAGTCCACATAGAGGGGCCCACAAGATGAGGTTCGTCTTCCTGCAGTTCGGGATGACCGGATACCAGGACGCGTGCCTGCGCGCCCTGCACGACCAGGGCAACGAGATCCTCAACGTGTTTCCCGAGGCGTACGAGAACGCCGCGTTCGATGCGCACTCGTTCCGCGAATACGGCGAGGCGTGGATCTGGCAGACCGAACCCGATGCCGACGAGCTGATCAAGCGGGTGGAGGCGTTCGCCCCTGACGCGATCATCATGGTGTCCTGGCAGCGGCCGGTGTACCGCAAGGTGATGGCCCACATGCGCGGCCGCGCGCTGCGCATCCTGCTGTCGAGCAACATCTGGGAGAGCCGGGCGAAGCAGTGGCTGGGCCGGGCGACGCACCGGGTGTACCTCCGGCCGCTGTACGACGCGGTGTTCGTCCCGGGCGACCGGTCGGAGTGGTTCGCCCGGCGGCTCGGTTTCCGGGCCGACCAGGTCATCCGCGGCACCAACTCCGCCGACGTCGACATCTTCGATCAGGGCCCGCGCTCCCCGGACGAGCTCGGGACCGCCCGCCGGTTCCTGTTCACGGGCCGGCTGATGCCCTACAAGGGCGTCACCGTCCTGCGCGACGCGTACCAGCTGTACCGCGCGGAGACGCCCGACCCGTGGGACCTCGACATCGTCGGCGCGGGCGAGATGGCCGCGCAACTCGCCGACCTGCCCGGCGTCCGGATGCACGGTTTCCTCCAGCCGGCCGAGCTCGCCAAGCTGATGCACGAGACCACCTGCCTAGTGCTGCCCTCGTTCATGGACTTCTTCGGCGTGGTGGTGCACGAGGCGGCGCTGTCCGGCCAGGTGCTGCTCTGCACCGACTCGGTGGGTGCGACGCCCTACCTCTTGCAGGACGGCTTCAACGGCTGGACGGTCGCGACCGGCAACGTCCGCTCGCTGGCCGACGGGATGGGGCGGGTCCATGCCCTGCCGCTCGAGCGGTTAATGGCGATGTCGGCGGGCAGCCAGAAGCTCGCGTCGCGATTCAGCCCGACGCTGTGGGCGCAGAACCTGACCGAGCAGGTCGCGATGCGCTGGCCGGTCCGGACACCCACGCCGGGGGCCAGCCATGGCTGACCACCGGTCCAAGCACGGGGAACGGCGGCCGGCACCGGTGCCGAGCCGGACGCCACTGATCGCCCCCGAGCGCGCGGCCGCCTACTCCCGTCCTACCCCCGGCGGCCCGCCCACCCGTCGGCGCGTGCGCGGCCCGCGCCGGACCGCGCGCAAGCTGAACCGGTGGCTGCGTACGTCACGCGGACGGTGGACGCTGATCGCCCTGGCGTGCGCCGCGGTCATCCTCATCGGACTGCTCGCCAGCGGCTTCCTGTCCGGGTCGTCGAAGTCGCCGTCGGTCGCGCCGCCGCAGGCCGGAGCGAGCGGCTCCACCGACACCGCCCTGGCCTCGCCGTCGCCGTCCAAGGCCAAGGGCAGCAGTACCCGCACGAGCGCGGCGGGCGGCCTCGTGACCGATCCGGTCGCCGCGCTGCGCGAGCAGTTCCCGGACAACCCGCTCAATCACCTGCACGGTCCGGGGCTGCACCACGTGGTGCTGGACGTGCGGTCGTCGCGAACGATTCCCGTCCTGGGCTACCTCGTCCCGACCGGGCTGGGCGCGCCCTACGGCGCCGTGAAGCACCAGACCCACTGGACCAAC
The DNA here is from genome assembly GCF_046262535.1 of Jatrophihabitans sp. GTDB lineage: Bacteria > Actinomycetota > Actinomycetes > Mycobacteriales > Jatrophihabitantaceae > Jatrophihabitans. The sequence goes on from NZ_JBHEMO010000038.1 coordinate 27,691, forward strand.
CAGCAGCAGGCGGTCGGCCGCGGCTACCTCGCCGCGATCTTCGTGCAGACCGACGGCAGCGGGGCACCGATCACCTGCTCGGTCACCGTCGACGGCAAGCGCACCAACACCGAGACCACGTCCGGCGCATACGGCCGTGCCGTCTGCTTGGGATGAGCGAAGCTCGATCAGTGGTGCCGCTAGGCTGCGGCCGATGACTTCCGAGGTATCGCTGGTGCACCGTGTCGTGCACGGCGCCAAGATCTTCGTGCACCGGGCGGGCTTCGACGTCACTCGGGAAACGTTCAAGCGCCGGTTCGTCCGCTCGTTGCATGTCCACGGCGTCGACACCGCGCTCGACATCGGCGCCAACACCGGACAGTTCGGCGCGGCGTTGCGACGGGCCGGGTTCGCCGGCCGCATCGTGTCGCTGGAACCGTTGCAGAGTGCCTTCGACGAGCTCAGCCGGCATGCGGCTGCCGATCCCGGCTGGACGGTGCAGCGCAGCGCGGTCGGCCGCACGATCGGCACGTTGACGATGAACGTCGCGGCCAACTCGGTGTCGTCGTCGCCGCTGCCCATCCTCGACCGGCACACCGACGCCGCCCCTGGCTCCACCTACGTCGGCACCGAGGATGTCGCCGCGACGACGGTCGACGAGCTGGTCGCCGCCCATGCGATCACGCCGGAGTCGACACTGCTGAAGATCGACGTGCAGGGCTACGAGCAGGCCGTCCTCGACGGCGCCCAGGCGACGCTGTCCCGCTTCGCCGCGGTGCGGACCGAGATGTCGCTGGTCCCCCTCTACGGTGGGCAGGTCCTCATGCCGGAGCTCATCTCCTACCTCGGTGCGCGCGGCTTCGCGCTGTGGATGTTCGAACCGGGCTTCGTCGAGCCGGCGACCGGGCGCCTGCTGCAGGCCGACGGCGTCTTCTTCCGGGAGGCAGCATGACAACCCTGACCCGCAGCGCGAAACGACTGGCCCAGGACACGTTGCCGACCCCGCTTGTGCGCTGGCTCGACGGCCTCGTGTTCGCCGCCCGCCGGGCCCGCGTCCGCCTCGTCCGGCGCATCTTCGCCCTCCTCGGGTTCAACATCGTCAAGCGCGGCGACTACTACTCGACCCTGCCGGTGCTGGAGGAGATCGAGCAGACGCGAGCACGGTGGGACCGCCCGAGCGCCTTGGCCGGGCTGGACGTGGACATCGACGCGATGAAATCCCGCATGACCGACCTCACGCGACGGTGGGAGGCCGACTTCCGCGCGTTCGCCGGCAACTACCGCGCCAACCAGGAGGCCGGGTTCGGGCCGGGCTACCCGCCCTTCGACGCCCGCACGCTGTACTACATGCTGCGCGAGAACAAGCCGGCCCGCTACCTCGAGATCGGCTCCGGGCTGTCGACCTACTACGCGACCCTGGCCGGCACCCGCAACGCCGACGACGACCGGCCACTGCACATCACCTGCGTGGAGCCCTATCCGTTCCCGGCCCTGATCGAGCTGTCCGGCTTGGACCTCATCCAAGGCTTCGTCCAGGACGTCCCCGTGTCGCGGTTCGAGGAACTCGACGACGGCGACGTGCTCTTCATCGACTCGTCGCATGCACTGAAGATCGACAGCGACGTCGCGTACCTGTTCCTCGAGGTGCTGCCGAAGATCAAGCCGGGCGTGTTCGTGCACATCCACGACGTCCCGTTCCCGTACAACGTCCCCTACCCGGCCGACACGTGGCTGTTCGGCGAGCGGTGGCCGGTGTACTGGAACGAGGCGATGGTCGTGCAGACGTTCCTGGCCTTCAACTCCGCCTTCGAGATCCTGCTGTCCACGCCGATGCTCAGGCACGCCGATGAGAGCTTCCTCGTCGACCGCTTCGCCGACTACGTGCCGGTCGCCGCCGACCCCAACCCGCCGTCGTCGCTCTGGTTGCGCCGAACCCGCTGAGCGCTGAGCGCACCGCCTCGACGGCGATCTGTGAGTCGCCGGCCTCGCCGCGCTGGTCGAGGCCCTTGAACTCGGGCTGCTCGCTCTCGCCGAGGTCGAGCCGCGCGACCGAGTGGAAACCGGCGCGCTTCAGCTCGGACTCGAGGGTGTCGAAGTCGTAGACGTATCCGGTGTGGTGGCCGAAGGACCCGATGGGAATGCGGACCAGATCGATCGGGTGCTCGACCACGAGCCCGGCGTCGCGGTAGCGGCGCCCCACGGACGAATCGACCGCCTGGGCGCCGGACAGGTACAGCTCGACGTGGCCGCGGATGTCGGGCGTCACCAGCCGGATCATGCCCCCCGGGCGCAGGCAACGGTGCGCCTCGGCGAGCATCGCCCGACCGGCGTCGAGTGTGATGTGCTCTATGACGTTGTCGGCATAGATGTGGGACACCGAGCCGTCCTCGAGCGGCCAGCGCGTCGTCGCGTCGAGGAAGTTGCGCGTCACCGCGTTGACGTTGGTCACGACCCAACCCGGACGTTTCTGCAGGCCGCCGATCTCGATCTTCAACGGCCGCGGCGCCTTCGCCAGCGCGCGGGTGGTGCGCGCCTTGGCGATCGGCGTGTTGACGGTGCGGACGGCGACACGTACGACAGCGCGCAAGCGAGGGTTCACGGCGGGAAGGTTACCGGTCCGTCAGTCGGCCAGTTGCTCGAGGACGACCGGCGGCGGCAGCGTGGCGACGGCCGACGCCGAAGCCATCGGGCTCGGGCCGTAGCGCGATCGGCGATGGCGGCCGGCCGTCTGCCGGTCGCGGCTGTAGACCAGTCCGGGCACCGCCTGCACGAGGATGCCGACGATGCAGGAAGCCAGCAACGGGCCGGGTGCGCCGAGTCCCTTGCCCAGCACGACCGAAAGACCGATGTTGAGCGGGAGGGCGATCGCGGTGCACCACACGACGAAGCGCACCCCGATGGGATCCATCAGGCTCATCGCCACCGGGTACGAGGCCGCCGCGGTCACGACGGCCAGCGCACCGGAGAACGCGAGCAACGGGCTGACATGCACGTGATGGCCGCCGATCAACGACGCCATCGGATTCGCGATCAGGGCCAGCACCGCGCCGACGACCGCACCGATCCCGCAGAACATGCTGATCATGCGCACCACACTCGGGCCACGCTTGCCCTCGCTGCGGGCCTGCGTGTAGATCGGCCACAGGGGCTGTGCGGACGCCGCGATCAGCACCAGGGCGGGCGCGAAGATCTGGAACGCGATGGAGTAGTCAGCCACCGCCTGAGTGCTCGACACGTGGCTGAGGACGATCCGGTCGCTCTGCAGCGCGATCGGCGTCGCCAGCGTGATGATCAGGACCGGCCCTGACATGGAACGGATGGAGGTGCCGGGATGCCGCCGGCGGTTGGGCAGCTCGCGCATCACCGACCACCAGGACAACGCCACCGATCTCGCCGCCGCCCAGGCGGTGATCCCGTGGATGATGATCAGCGCCACGCAGGGCACGACGAGGATCCCCCCGGCCGATACGCCCGCGAGGATGGCGGCGCCGACGAGCACGGCCACGAGCGGGTTGAAGAACGCCTGGACCAGGATCGTGATGTGGTTGCGGTGCACGCCGAGCAGGACGCTCTGGCCCAGCCCGGGCAGGAAGGTGAGGGCGTAGAACACCATCGCCACGGCGCACCAGAAGTTCGGCCCCGATGCGTCGCCGAGCAGGTCCGGCCAGAGGTGCAAGACGCCGAGCAGCGCCGATGCCGCGGCCGTGCCGATGGTGGAGATGGCCAGCACCCGGGAGGCGGTCAGCACGGTCCGGTGAACGTGATCGGGATCGGCGTCGCGCTGGGCGTAGGCGGCGGTCACCGAGGCGCCGACGCCCAGGTTGTTCAACGGGATGAGGTTGATCAGCGCCAGGATCAGGGCGAAGCTGTCGAACGCCACGACGCCGTAGTGCTCGATCACGAGGCGGCTCGTCAGCAGGGTCGCTAGCGCGGTCGGGACGAATGACGCGATCCGCGCGAGCGCGCTGCGGGCGACGGCGTTCATGGCAACCTCAGCGCCGGATCAGCACGTGAGCCCGCCGTCGATGACGAGGATGTGCCCGGTGAGGTAGCTGTTCGCCGGATCGGTCAGGAACCGGATCGCCCGGGCGACGTCCTCGGGCTCGCCGAGCCGGCCGGCGGGCGTGCGTCGCACGATCTGCCCGAGCTGATCCTCGTCGAGTCCGTGGCTCATCTCGGTGCGCAGGTACCCCGGCGCGACGCCGTTCACGGTGATGCCGCGGGAGCCGAGTTCGCGGGCCATCGCGCGGGTGAAGCCGTCGAGCGCGGCCTTGGTCGCGCTGTAGACACCAAGGCCCCGGTAGCCCGACCGGCCGACGATGGAAGAGATGTTCACGATGCTTCCGGCGCCGCGGGCGAGCATCCGGCGGCTCACCAGGCGGGTCATGTAGATCGTCCCCTTGAGATTCAGGTCGACGACGGTGTCGATGTCCTCGTCGGGTACGAGCGCGAGGATGCCGTCGCGGGCGACGCCGGCGTTGTTCACCAGGACGTCGATCCGTCCCCATCGGTCGATCACGTCCTTGACGAACGTCGCCGCGTGATCGGACCGGGACAGGTCGGCCGGCGTGAACAGGAACCGGTCGGCGACCGCGTCGTCCTTCGACCAGGCGTCGGTCTGCGGCGTGGTGGTGCGGGCGCAGGTCGCGACGCGGTCACCGGCGTCGAGGAACGACTGCACGATCCCGGCGCCGAGACCGCGGCTGCCGCCGGTGATCACGACGACCCGGGGGTCGGACGCGGTCGGTTCGCTCACTGTCATCTCCTGACGATCTTGTTACCGGCCATAGTGACCGAATCGACGAACTTGATGCTGCGCGGACGCGACGCCGGCGGGAGATCCGCGCAGGCCTCACGGATCGCCTGGTCGATGGTGGCCCGGTCCGCGTCGGGAGCAGCGACGACCTCGACCGCGACGATCGCACCGGTCATGGCATTCGGCCGGCCGTAGACGCGGGCCATGTCGACGCCGGGCACGGCCGCGACGCGCTCCTCGATGGGCAGGGGGTGAACCTTGACTCCGCCCACGTTGATCACCTCGGAGGTCCGGCCCCGGAACACGATGCGGTCGTCGACGATGTCCACGAGGTCGCCGGTCGGCCGCCAGGCGTCGGGATCGGTCGGTGGATCGCCGTAATAGCCGAGCATCCCCGTCCGCGACCGGACCCACAACTGTCCGTCGACGATCTTCATCGCGACGTCGGCATCATCTCCGCGGGACAACACGTCCAGGGAAAGGCCGCTGCGGCCGTCGCGGACCGAGCCGCTCGAACCGAACTCGCTCGCGGCGTAGACCTGCGAGATCTTCGCGTCCGGGAACGTCTGGCGGATCTCGTCCAGCAGCGGGCCGGGAATGGCCTCGCCGCCGAGGGTGATCTGCTGCAACGGCGGGACCGGGCCGCCGTCGGCGCGCAGCTCGGCAAGCAGGAAGCGCCAGTACGTCGGTGTCGCGCTGGCGAAGCCGACGCCGTGCGCGCGCATCGCCGCCAGCCCTTCGCGCGGCCGGCGCGGTGCCGGCGCCACGAGGGTGGCTCCGGCCGCGAAGACGTGCAACAGGATCTGCAGGCCGGCGAACTGGTGCAGGCCGTAGGCGAGCAACCACCGCTGCTGCGGCGTCGGCGGGATGCGCTTCGTGCTGCGCAGCAGCCGGTTCCAGTCGTGCCGCACACCGCGCGGGGTACCCGTGGTCCCGGTGGTCAGCACCAGCAACGGACGCTCGGTGGGCGGGGAAGCCGGCGCCGCCGATCCGTCGGCGGCCAGCAGGCCGGCCGGATGCAGCAGCCGCCCCGGCAGGTCGAGATCCGTGCGCCTGGTGACGAGCACGTCGTGGCCGAAGCGCTCGGCCAGACCGGCGAGTTCGGCCGCGTCGTCGGTCGGCGGGTACTGGCACGCCTCGGCGCCGGCCAACGACGCGCCGCCCAGCAAGGCGGTGACCATCGCGGCGTCGGTGTCGAGGACGGCGAAGCGGGACACCTCGGCCGCGACCAGCGCGGCGGCGACGGCCCGGGCGCGGAGGTAGAGCTCGCCGTAGGGCAGCTCGTACTCGTCGGTGACGACAGCGGGGCGGTCCGGCCCGGCCTCGGCCGCCCGCTGCAGCAGCTCGATCAAGCCTGCGGGACGGCGGAGGCGTAGAAGGCCAGGATGTCGCCGACCGTCTGCGGCATCTCACCGGCCCCGAACGGGTCAGTGCCCAGTTCGTCCTCGAGCATGGCCGAGAGTTCGGCGGTCTCGAGCGAGTCCAGGCCGATCCCGTCGGCGTACAGCGGAGTGCTGGGGTCGAGTTCGGTCGGCTTCTCGACACGCTGCAGGAACGTCGAGATCGTCGCGAGAACGTCCGCGTCGGCACTGGCCATACGTCCTGGTACCTTCCGGGAAAGTTGGTCCGGCCGGGAGCGTCCGGAGGCATCGAAGGTTATCCCACCCCGCCCGCAGCGGCGCGCCGGATCGGCCTGATCATGATGCGGTTCGCGTCACCCGACCGGCTTGCCTAAAGTGAGCGACCATGACCGACGGTGGGGTGGGAGAGCGGATCATCGCCGCCCGGCTGCGGGCCCGAGATGCGCTGCAGCGCCAGGTCCGGCAATGGGTGTTCGGGGTGGAGGCGAACTTCCCCGGCGACCCTCGCCGCCGCCTGATCGCCGACGAGACGGTCAGCCCGGAGATGCGGCTGGTGCAGTACAGCGACTCGGACGGGTCCGCGGTGCGCATCGGCAGCTACACAGCCCTGGCGCCCACCGCGATCATCTTCCACGGTGGGCTGCACCGCTCCGACTGGGTCAGCGCGGTGCACGTCCACTTCGACGGTAACCGTTGGGTGTGGCCCGAGGGCGCCTTGCACGACGACGGTCCGGTCGTCATCGGCAGCGACGTCCTGGTGACCTTCGAAGCGTTGATCATGTCCGGTGTCACCATCGGCGACGGCGCGATCATCGCGCCTCGTGCGGTGGTGACCCGCGACGTCGAACCCTACGAGATCGTCGGCGGCAATCCGGCGAAGCACATCAAATGGCGCTTCGACGAGGACACCCGGGCCGCGCTGCTGCGCATCCGGTGGTGGGACTGGCCCCGCGAGAAGGTTCTGGCGCACCGGGCCGAGATCGACTCGCCGGACGTGCAGGGCTTCATCGAGCGGCACGACCCGGCCCGGCGCGACGCCTGACGATCGGTTGATCAGGACGCGGCGGCCTCGGTGTCCGCGTCGGTGTCGCGCGTGCCGATCCGCCGAGCGGGCACGCCCATGACGACTGCGTTGTCGGGCACGTCGGAGAGCACGACCGAATTCGCCCCGACCATCGCGTTCACCCCGATCCGGACTCCGCCGACCAGCACCGCGTGGGCCCCGATGATCGCGCCGTCGCAGATCGTGGCGAAGTCCTGCTCGCCGGTCCGGTCGTAATAGCGAGCCGCGGCCGTCACGCCGGCCGCGAAGGTGACGTTGTCACCGATGACGAGCCCGTAGCCGATGTTCACGCCGATCGGGTGCGGCATCATGAGCCCGGTTCCGACGGTCATGCCGGGGCCGAAGTCAGCGCTGAGGACGACCGTGCTCACCGTGCGCAGGACCGTGGCGAGGCGCACCCGCCCCGACCGGTAGAGGCATTGCTGCGCTCGCAGGATGACCGACGCGATCATGCCCGGCAGCGTCGGCAGCCGGGCGATCACCCGCAGCCAACTCGCCTTCTCGCCGGGCCGGTAGCGGGCCATGTCGGAGAACACGAGTTCGGAGAAGGTGTGGGCGGCGACCGGATCCGACGTTGTCACGCGGACAGATTAGGCCACGCTCCCGCTGATACTCTTCCCCGCGCGGCCCGCCCGTCCGACCGACGCGTTTCATCCCCCGGAGGACCCGTCCATGCCCGACCCGCTGCCCCTTCCGATCCGCGTCCTGGTGAAGGGCGCGTCGACGGTCGGTTGGTCGTCGCCGATGAATGGCCCGCGGACCGATTTCACCTTCCCCCGCGTCATCGAGGAGCAGTTGCTCAAGGCCGGCCGGCCGATCGAGATCCGCACGCACTCCGTCCCCTCCGAGCGGACGAAGAGCACCCTCCTGCACTGGGAGGACGAGGTGATCGGCTTCTCGCCGGACGTCGTCATCCTCGTCTACGGCCACTACGAGACCGTCCACCTCTTCCTGCCGTGGTGGCTCGAGCGGCACGCCAACAGCCTGAAGAAGCGCTCGCGACCGGTCCGCGACGCCTACCGCAAGTACGTGCTGCGCCCGGTCTGGATGTTCCTGGCCAAGCTGCAGGCCAAGGCCGACATCGCCCTCGACCCGACCCTGCGACGGTCCCGTCCCCGCCGGGTCGTCGCCGACCTCGAGGCGCTCATCGAACACATCGAGGAACTGCACAGCCCGCTGGTCTTCCTGTTCGAGCTGCTGCCGCCGGCCAAGCGGTACCAGAGCTGGTTCCCGGGCATGGCCGCCCGCATCGAGGTGATGAACGAGGCGATCTCCGGTCTCGTCACCCGGTTGGACAACCCGAACGTCCGTTACAAGAAGATCAAGCCGATCGTCGACGAGCACGTCGGCGGTGACCTCGACGCCGCGACGCCCGACGGCTTCCACTACTCGCCGGCCATCCACCGGGTCATCGGTACCGAGCTGGCCGTCGAGATCATGCAGTGGGCCGACACCCAGGATCATCTGCGGGTCGCGAGCCGTCCGCGCTCGATCGGCCGGAAGGCAGCCGAACCCGGTCCGCGGAAGGCCACCGAGAAGGCGGGCTGACGCGGTTACTCGCCGGCTAGCTCGTCGATCAACCGGCCGAGCGCCGGCAGATCGACGGTGATGTCGCTGACGATCGCCGCGCCGCGCGACGCGCGCGCCGCCGTGCGGGGGCCGGACAGGTACCGGTAGCGCAGGCCCGGTACGCCCGTGGCCATCCGCCAGAAGTCGGGGAGCAGGGTCCCGGCCGGGAACAGCTCGATCACCGCCGCGCCGCTGCTCGCGAACATGATGTTGGTCAGCGCCGCCCCGTGCGGCGCGACGATGAGCGACGCCTCGGCGAAGGCCCGGATCTGCTCGGCCACCGATATCGCGCCTGGATCGATCGCGGTGAAGCCGCGGGCCTCGAGGAACGCGATCACCCCGGCCTCGTCCAGGACGGCCCGGTTGTTCAGCGCCGCTCCGCGGGTGATGTAGATCCGCCGCCGCTCGCGGCCCACGTCGACCTGGTCGAGCAGCCGTCGGCGCAGGAACTCCACCACCCACGGTGGGTTCTTCTCGTTCATCGCGGGCGCCCCGGCCACGACGAGACACTCGGCCCGCACGTGCGGGTGCCGGTCGGCGTCGATCACCCGGCTCTCGTCCAGGCCCATCATCGCGAGCAGCTCGCGCTGGAACCGGGTGGTGGCCGGGACGTACCAGCGGTCGGGTGGCGCGACGTCCGGGCACTGCTCGACAGCGCCGACGCGCGACAGCGCATCGAAGACGAAGTGGTAGTAGTTCCCGTCGCCGCGCGTGGCCAGCACGCCGAGCCGCCCGTCCACCTCGAGCGGCGGGCCGACCAGTGGGTTGAGGAACAACGGATGCTCGCGCGGGCGAGTGGTACCGAAGTACCGGCTGACCTCGTGAACCAGGTCGCCGCGTCCGGTGATCACGGCGCGGTGCGGTCCGAGGACGCGTCCGCCCGGCAGTTCGGCGACGGCCAGCCGGTCGACGTGCTCGCCGTCGGTGTCGTCGGTCAGCTCTAGGCCGGGCGGCACCCCCTGCATGGTGGGGCGGGTGAGCACCTCGGCCGGACGCGCGACCCAGCTCCGGCCGCCGGACGAGCTCGCCGCGTCCTCGAGCGAGTGCACCCAACCGGTCGGCAGGTAGCCGTCGCGCCGGCGGCTGAGCCACTGGCTCGTCGGCGCGACCAACCGGGTGCCCCGCACGTACGCCGGCTTGAGGTACGGGAAGAGCGGGCGTAACCGTGGGGGGAGCCGGACCATGCGTCAGGCAGCGAAGCGCGGCAGCGGATCGCGGGAGAGCCAAACGCAGCCGTGCAGGCCGACGAAGTCCTCCTCCTGCTCCTGCAGGCCGACGCCGGCGAAGTACTCGCGCAGTTCCGGCCACGAGTGACCGGTCACCGGATGGTGCTCGATGACCACGCGTTGGACGGTCGACCAGCTGGCCGGCGACGAGCCGAGAACGAGGTCGTATTCGCCGCCCTCGCAGTCGATCTTCACCACGTGGACCGGCCCACCGGCCGACGCGATGGCGTCGTCGAACGCGACGGTCTCGACCTCGGTGGCCACGCCGGTGCCGGAGTTGTTCCCGGTGGCGACCAGGCCGTTGAGGCCGCTGCCCGCGCCGTTGTCGTCGAAGACGGCGTGACCGGTGTTGGCGGCGAGCGCGCGTTGGACGACGGTGACCCGGTCGGCGACGCCGTTCTGCTCGACGTTGCGGCGCAGGTAGTCCGCGGTGGTGGCGGACGGTTCGAAGGCTGTGATGGCCGCCTGCGGGTGCAGTTGAGCCAGGCGGCAGGAGAACGTGCCGACGTGGCCGCCGACGTCGAGCACCCGGATCGGGCGGCGCAGGAGGGGGCCGAGGAACCACTCGAAGCGGTAGCTGTCGTCGGCGAAGATCTCGTACACCGGAACGCGAGCCCCCGGCCGGTTCGGCGTGTCGATCCGCAGCCCGGAGCGCGTCTGGAAGCTCAGCGTCTCCGGTCCCCGACCGGCCCGGCCGAGCGCCATGTCGCGCAGGATCGGCGCCCAGTTCGTGAACGTCCGCGGCGTCTGGACCAAACGACGGGTCCAGTAGAGCCGTGCCTTGACGGCCTCGTTCATGCGGTCGTTCCTCTCGAGCTGTCGGAATCGGGGCGGGCGAGCCAGGCGGTGCCGAGACCGGGCGAGTCCGACTCGTGCCGGGTCACCCGAAGGCCGAGACGTTCGAACCAACCGCGGAGCTCGTCCCAGGACTCGCCCTTGACCGGGTGATACTCCATCACGATGCGCCGGACGCTCGCCCAGCTCGCATCCGACGACGCGTAGACCAGGGCGTACTCGCCGCCCTCGCAATCCATCTTGACGACGTCGGGCGGTGCCGGCGCGGCCGCCACGGCGTCGTCGAAGGTGGTGGTCGGAACCTCGATGGCGTGCCGGCGGTCGAGCGCGTCCTGGCCGGCGACGAGGCGGTGGTCGGCCTGCATCAGCCCGTTGTGCACCGAACCGCCGTCGTTGTCGTCGAGCAGCGCCATCCCGCGCTTGTCGGCCAAGGCTGCCTCGTGCACGGAGATGCGCCCACCGAGACCGTTCTGGTCGACATTGCGCTGCAGGAAACGCGCACTGGACGGCGAGGGCTCGTAGCACTCGATGCGCGCCCGGGGATGCACGGTCGCGACGTGGACGGCGAACGAGCCGATGTGCGCGCCGACGTCGAGCACCTGCAGCGGGCGCCCCTGCAACGGCGCCAGCAGCTCGCCCAGCCGGTAACAGTCGTCGGCGAACTGCTCGTAGAGCGGCAGCCGCGCACCGGGCACGTTCGGGCTGCTCAGCGTCGGACCGCCTTTGACCCGGAACGTGAGTTCGTCAGGTCCGCGCCCGAACCGTTGGGCGGTCATCTGCCCGAGCAGGGGGCGCCAGTTGGCGAAGGTGCGTGTGGTCTGGACGACGCGCTTGCCCTCGTGCCGGACCGCGTCCAGCCGGTCGGCTACGGTCACCGGGACGATTCCGCCCGGATCAGGCGCGGAAGGTGCAGGCGGCCGGGCGGCACGGAGTCCCCGTCGGCTACCTGGGTGTCTTGCTTGTGCACCGTCAACATCGCGATCAGGATCGCCTCCGGGACGTAGTAGAAGCGGTCGGTGAGGTCGGCCTCGAACAGGTTGAGCGCGAGGGTGGCGCCGACCGACGCGAGAATTGCCGCCGCCAGCGAGTTCTGGGGGATGAAGCGGAACGCGGCCCACGCGGCGCCGATCATGTACAGGGACATGCCGAGGAACAGCACCAGGCCGCCGGAAGCCAGTTCCTGGATGTAGACCTGCGACGCGTCGGTCGAGGCTTGCAGCCCGATGCCGTGGAACGGCGAATAGTAGAAGTCGCGCATGCCCTGTGCGCCGACGATCGATCGGACCTCGTCGCTTCCCGCCGTGGCCGCCGCCGCGTCCCCCGACAACCGGGTGACGTGCAGGATCCGGTGGCCGAAGGAGGGCACCACGGCGGCGATGACTGTGACGAAGGTGAGTGCGCCGAGCACGATGGTCGGCATGTGGGGGCGCGTACGGGGCAGCAGCAGCAGCGCCAGGAACAACGCGCCGACCGAGCAGACCGCGCCCCCGCGTGACCCGCTGGCGAACACGCCGCCCAGCATGCTGAGCAGGCAGATGAGACCGACCCGCTGTTCCCACCTGACGTGGGAAACGAGCATCCAGCAGGCGAACGGGATGGCCAGGACGAGGCCCGCGGCGAGGAAATTGGGGTGGTCGGCGAAGCCGACCTGGCGGGTGTCGATGTTCGGCAGCCCGGTGAGAATCTCGCCCACCGACGCGATCCCCAGGTGGTCGATGAACGCCGCCAGCCCGGAGAGCGCGGCTCCGGCCGCGAACGCGATGCCGAGGCGGTGCACCGCTCGGCGCTCGACCAGTGCCGCCGCCGTGAACGCCATCGGGATCGCCGCGACGGCGATGATGAACTTGACGGCGATGCCGATGTTCGTCAGCTGCAAACCGAACGGCTTGACCGCGATCAGCTGGCCACCCGCGCTCAGGTGCTGGCGGTGCACGAGGTAGTCCGGGCTCGGCGGGAACATCACGAACAGCAGGGCACCGAGCAGCAGCACGAACACCAGCTGCTTCACCCACCACGGCGGCGTGCGGAATGAGGTCGCGGGCGCGGCGATCGCGAAACACAGCAAGGTGATGAGCACGAGGACGTCGCCGGGCCGGACCGGCCCCACGAACCAGCCGTTCCAGGTGAGCGTGAAGGCACACAGGTAGGCCGCGCCCAACGCGACCCGCCGCATGTCGGCCCGGGCCGCGAGGACGATCAACGCCAGGCCGCACGCGATGCCGATCAGGACGACTCCGAGCGTCCGCGCCTGGAGCGCGAAGGCCTCGACGAGGCACATGACGGCGAGCAGGACCACCACACTGGCGTTGCCCCGCGCGCGCTTGATCATGTGGTTCCCGAAGTCGGCCGGCGGCCCTCGGATCGGCCGTGTTGTCAGAGGATACGCATTGACAACGAGCGTGTGGGCCGGGTCGGTTCCATTGCTTAATAGGCACTTGCTCGTTGGACCGGTTAACATCTGCCGCAGAGACGTCCCGGTCGTCGCGCCCTCTACGAGGGAAATATCAAGAGGAGTCTGGTCTGTGACGCTTCGCGCCTATCTGCGAGTGCTGCGGGAGCGGTGGCGGCTCGTCGTCGTCTTCGTCCTCGTGGCGACCGGCGTCGCGCTGCTCATCACCAACCTGACACCGAAGACCTACAGCGCCACGGCCCAGGTGCTCGTGTCGACCAGTTCCGCGGGTGATGCCTCGGTGCTGAACCAGGCAAATGCGTTCGTCACCGTCCAAGTGCCCACCTTTGCGCAGACGATCGACAACCCGGACATCCTGAAGTACATCCAGAGCGACCTGCACCTCGGCCTCGACCCGGCGACGCTGAAGAGCAAGATCAGCGCCCAGGCCGTGACCGGCGAGGCGATCATCGACGTGATCGCCACCGACGGCAACGCGGCGCGGGCGGCCAACATCGCCAACTCGGCGGCCCGTGGCTTCATCCAGGCCGTCGAGGGGTTCAACAGCTCGGTGAAGCTGTTCCTCACCGGCCCGGCCGACGAGCCGGCCTCGGCCACGAGCCCCAAGCCCGTGCTCAACATCGCTCTGGGCGTCCTGCTCGGGCTGTTGCTGGGCGCGGCGCTGGCCGTGGCCCGCGACGTCCTCGACAACCGGATCAAGGACGCCGAGACCCTCTCGAAGGTGGCCGACGCCGCGATCATGGGCGTGGTCGTCGACGATCCGAAGACCAAACGGCATCCCGTCGCGACTCGGGCCGGCAACCGCAACATCCGGGCCGAGAACTTCCGCCAGCTCCGGGCCAACCTGCAGTTCGCGAACGTCGACGAGCACCCCCGGGTCATTGCCGTGACGAGCTCGATCCCGGAAGAGGGCAAGACGACGGTTGCCATCAACCTGGCGTCAACACTGGCCGAGGCCGGCTTCAGCGTGTGCCTCGTCGACGCCGACCTGCGGCGCCCGACGGTGGCCAAGGTGCTCGGGCTGGTCAGCCCGGTGGGCCTCACCAGTGTTCTCATCCAGCAGATCAGCCTCCAGAAGGCGCTGCAGCACGCCGGCTCGAGCCTGTACGTGCTGGCGTCCGGACCGACGCCGCCCAACCCCAGCGAGGTGCTCGCGTCGTCCTACGTGCGCGACGTGATCCGCTCGCTGCTCGACCAGGTCGACTACGTCGTCATCGACACCGCGCCGTTGCTGCCGGTGGCCGACGGCTCCGAGGTCGCCGCGCTGGCCGACGGCACGCTGCTGGTGGCTCGCCACGGCGTGACCACCGACACGAACGTCGAGCGGGCGGCCCAGACGCTGCGCCGGGTCGACGCCAAGTTGCTGGGCGTCGTGTTGAACCGCGCCCCGATGAAGCGCAACAACGAGTACGGCTACACGTACTACCAGACCGATGATCTGCCGCACTCCAAGCCGAACAACACCGTCGAGTCGTCGCGCCGCGGACGCCGTGCCGCGCGCTCGGCCGACGAATCCAACAGGGAAGGTAGTCGCGCGTGAGCTCTGTCGACGCCGTCGTCACCGGTGCCGGTGGCTTCATCGGTGGCCACTTGGTCGGATCGCTTCTTGCTGAAGGCAAGTCCGTCCGCGGGATCGACGTGAAGCCGCTGGACGAGTGGCATCAGGTCCACCCGGATGCCACCAGCGTGCAGGGCGACGTGTCACTGCTGGACACGGCTCGCTCGGCCGTCGACGGTGCCGCCGTCGTCTACAACCTGGCCGCCGACATGGGCGGCATGGGCTTCATCGAGAACAACAAGGCCGCCTGCATGCTTTCGGTGCTGACCAGCACCCACGTGCTGCTGGCCGCGAAGGACGCCGGCGTCGAGCGCTACTTCTACTCGTCCTCGGCCTGCGTGTACGCCGCCGAGCACCAGACCTCACCCGACGTCGTCGCGTTGCGTGAAGAGGATGCGTACCCCGCCATGCCGGAGGACGGCTACGGCTGGGAGAAGCTGTTCAGCGAGCGGATGGCGCGCCACTTCCTCGAGGACTACGGCGTGCAGACGCGGGTGGCCCGCTATCACAACGTCTACGGCCCCGAAGGGACGTGGACCGGCGGCCGCGAGAAAGCACCGGCCGCCATCTGCCGCAAGATCGCCACCGCCGCAATAACCGGTGAGCACTCGATCGACATCTGGGGCGACGGCCTGCAGACGCGCACGTTCATGTACATCGACGACTGTGTGCATGGCACGCGGACGATCACCGACGGCGACGACCCGAACCCGGTGAACCTGGGTAGCGACGAGTTGGTGACCATCAACGAGATGGTCGACATCGTCGAGAAGATCGCCGGGATCACGGTGGCGCGCAACCACGACCTCACGGCCCCGCAGGGCGTGCGCGGACGCAGCAGCGACAACACCGAGATGATCCGCCGGTACGGCTGGGCGCCGTCGATCACGCTGACCGACGGGCTCGAGCACACGTACCGGTGGGTGTACGACGAGGTCAAGAAGTCTCTCGCCGGATGACCCTCCCGGAGGATCCGGATCCCGCCGCCCACTACGACCGGGTCACCGACGCCTGGCGGTTGCTCCTGGGCGAGTCGCTGCACTACGGGCTGTTCGCGCACGGCGACGAGTCATTGGCCGACGCCACCCGGGCGCTGACCGATCGGATGGCGGCCGCCGCGGCGTTCGCGCCGGGCCAGCGGGTGCTCGATGTGGGCTGCGGAACCGGCGATCCGGCCTGCCACCTCGTGCGCACGCAGCAGGTCGATGTCCTCGGCATCACGACGAGTGCGATCGGCGTGGAACGGGCCTTGGCCCGCGCCGCGGCGGCGGGGCTGCTGGGCCGGGCGCGGTTCGAGGTCCGCGACGGCACCGACAACGGCCTGCCGGACGAGACGTTCGATCGGGTATGGGCCCTCGAGTCGTCGCACCTGATGCCGGCGCGGGACGCACTGATCGCCGAGTGCGCCCGAGTGCTCCGACCGGGTGGCCGGCTCGTGCTCTGCGACTTGATCCGACGCCGGGACGTCCCCTTCGCCGAACTACGTGCCCGCAGCGCCGAGTTCGCCACCCTGCGCGAAGCGTTCGGCGAGGCCCGGATGGATCCGCTGGACCGCTATCTCCACCTGGCTGAGGGCGAAGGTCTGTCGGTGGACCTCGCCGAGGACCTGACCGACGCCACACTGCCCACCTTCGACCGATGGCGGGCCAACGTCGAGCGCCACCGCGACGAGGTGACGCCGCTGCTGGGCCAGTCGGGTGTGGACGCGTTCGCGCGCTCGGCCGACATCCTCGAATCCTTCTGGCGCGACGGGACGCTGGGCTACGGGATCTTCGCCGCCGTCAAGCCGTCCTGATGACCGACCCCCGGTAGCTCGCTGAGATACCCTCCCTGCGAATTCGATCGAGAAGGAGTCCCCATGGCCGAGAACGCCCGGGTCGAGGCTGCGATCAGGGATTTCCTGCGCCGCTCCAAGAAGAACGACCAGATCGACAGGGACACCGTGCTCTTCGCCGGCGGTATCGGCCTCGATTCCTTGGCCACCGCCGAGTTGTCGGTCGTGCTCGAGGACGAGATGGGAACCGATCCGTTCAGCGAGGGCCAGATGCCGCAGACCGTCGGCGAGATCCTCGACTTCTACGCCGCCGACGCGCCGACCCCGTGATTGCCTAGCACTTCGGCGCGGATTCGCCGGCTGCGCCGGCGATGGCGCCGCTCCGCCCTCAGGCGCGCGGTGCGGTCGCGGGTGCGCTACCTGCGCTATCACCGCCGTCCCATCCGCATCGGGCTCCTGGCCGCCGGCCTCCTCGCCGGTCTCGGCCTGGTCTGGATCGCGATCACCGCCTACCTCGCCCGCCAGCAGACCCGAGAACTCGACAACCGATTGCAAGAAGTGCGGATGCTGATCGCCGACGGCCGAGTCGACGATGCCCGGACTCTGGCCAAGGGGATCCCAGCCGTCGCCGACCGGGCCCACCAGCTGACGAGTGGCCCTGCCTGGTGGTTCGGCGCCCACCTGCCCTGGGTCGGCGACCCGCTCGAGGTCGCGCGCGGCACCACGCTCGCCGGCGCCCAGGTCGGCAGTACCGCCCTTCCGAAGCTCCTGAGCGTGGCCGACGCCCTCAACCCGACGACCCTGCGGGCTTCGGGCGACACGATCAAGCTGGCCCCGTTGGTCCGGGCCGTGCCGACCTTGCAGCAGGCGGCGCGCGACATCGACTCGGCCAGCGCGCTGCTGGCGAGCCTGCCGCACAGCACCTGGATCGGTCCGGTGGACAGCGGGCGGGCGAAATTCGCGAGCGACCTCGACATCATTCGCGGCTACACCGACGCCGCGGCCCGGGTCGCCGAGGTGCTGCCGACGATGCTCGGTCGGGAGCGTTCGCAGACCTACTTCATCGGCCTGCAGAACGAGGCCGAGCTGCGCGGCACCGGCGGCCTGCCCGGCGCTTTCGCGATCGCCCGGGCCTCGCACGGAACGCTGAAGTTCACCCGCTTCGAGAGCGACGCCGTCCTCGAGCCGGCCGCGACCAATCAGGAGATCAGGACCGGCCTGTCGTTCGGCGCGGGCTACGACTCCGCGTACGGCCCGTCGTTGCCGACCAACACGTTCGTCGACTCCAATGTCAGCCCGCACTTCCCCTATGCCGCCCGCATCTGGCAGGCGATGTGGAAGAAGGTCAGCGGCCAGCAGGTCGATGGCGTGCTCGCTCTGGATCCCACGGCGCTGAGCTACTTCCTGGCCGTGACCGGTCCGGCCGGCCTGTCCGGCGGCGGGACGATCAGCGCGGCGAACGTGGTCACCCTGACGCAACGCGACGAGTACGTCCTGTTCAACGACAACATCAAACGCAAGCAGTTCATCGTGTCGGTCTTGCGCGCCGCGTCGAAGAAGATCATCAGCGGTTCGGGCAACGGCCTGTCGATCGTGCAGGCGGCGAGCCGCTCGGCGACCGAGCAGCGACTGCTGGCCTGGTCGGATGACCCGCACGTGGAATCAGTACTCGAACGCAGCCATTTCGCCGGAGCGATCCCGCAGGGCAACCACCCGTTCGCCGGCCTCGTCGTCAACAACGCCGCCGCCGGCAAGCTGGACTTCTACCTGACGCGCTCGATCACCTATGAGCGCACCGGATGCGGGCCCACGCGGGACAGCCTGGTCACGATCAAGCTGACGAACAACGCCCCGGCCGGCGGCCTGCCGTTGTATGTCGTCGGGCGGGCCGACCATCCGCCACCGACGGCCCGGCCTGGAGACAACCACTCGATCGTCGACTTCTACGCCACGGCCGGGTCGCAGCTCAACAGCGTCACGCTGAACGGCCGGCCGAGTACCGCCGCGGTCGAGCACGACCTCGGGCACCCAATCTTCCGCTTCGATCTGGAGATCCCGCGGGGGACGACGCAGACACTCGCCGTGCACCTGCAGGAACCGGCCGGTCAGGGCGCCACGCGGATCTGGCGCCAGCCCGGCGTCGCGCCGCTGGCCGTCCAGAAGTACGAGCAGAACTGCGGCTGATCAAGAAGAAACCGGCGCGGTGAACGTCGCCGGGTACTTCGCGGTGGCCGTCGCGGTGATGATGGCGTTCTTCGGCGTGTGCGACCGGAAGCGGGCGTCGACCGAGTCGATCACCAGCCCGAGCCGATGGCCGGAATCGATCGACCACGACACCGGTTGCATGGTGATGGTCACCGGGACCGGGTGGGCAGTCGTACCGCCGTCCGCGGTGTAGGGCTGGAAGTCGATCAGCGTGCCGAGCCCGTTCGAGTCCACGTCGTACAGGTAGACGAACACCGTCGGCCGTCCTGCGGAACTGCCCAGCGACAACTGCAAGGTCGGGATCCCGGTCAGCGTCACCGGTGTCACGCTCGGCGGGCCGATCCAGACGAAGGCCGTTCCCTTGTTGAGGGTTGTGACGGGGTCGTGCGGCGGGTTGTAGCTCGCGCCCGGGACGAGCTGCGCCTGGCCGCTGGCCGCCGTGCTGTCGTAACCGGCAAGGATCTGGGCCCTCCACGTGGGCGCCGCCAGGTTGCCCGTCTGGTTCGAGGTCGCTCCCGGAATGCCCAGGTGGACGCGCTGACGCACCGGTGCCTGGGGCCAGCTGGCGAAGCTCCGCGTCGAGACCCGCTGGGCGTCCTTGATGATGATCGGGCCCTCCGACTGGATACCGTTGTCCTTACCGAGCAGGTAGTGGTCGAACCACGCGAGGGCGTCGGTGATCGGACCGCCGACCTTCTCACCGAGCAACTCGCCGAGCTCGGCGCCGCCGTGGTCGCCGCCCGCGAGTTGCAGCCGCTTGGGCGTCGTCAGCGCGGTGAAGAACGGCACCAGCTGGGCCGGCGGGAAGATGGAGTCCTGGAAGCCGTTGGCCAGCATGATCGCCGGGTGGTTCGCGTTCAGGTCCCGGACGTAGGTCACCGGCGAGCGGGTCCTGGCGATGGCCCGCACCGCGGCCCCGGCGGCGATAGGATCGGTGAGCAAGGTGTTGCGCAGCCGCGTCGTGGTGGCGTCGTAGTGCACTCCGTTCAACTTGCCCCCGATGAGCGAGGCGAGCGCCGCAGTGCTCGGCGTACCGGCCGGATCGAAGACGGCGCCGACGTCGGCCCACGTACTCAGCGCGGCCACCGCCCGGATCCGCTTGTCGTGCGCGGCCGCCAGCAGGCCGACGCCGGCTCCGTACGAGACACCCAAGACGGCGATGCGGGACGCATCGGCGGAAGTGTTCGCGAGTGACCAGTCGATGACCGCCGTGACGTCGTGCTGGCTGCCGGCCCCGGCGAAGTCCACCGCTCCGGTGGATTTGCCGAACCCGCGCTGCCCGTAGGCGACGACCTCGTAGCCGCTCTGGGCGAACCGCAGGCCGACGAAGTGGTACTCCGTCCCGGCTTGCCCCCATCCGGCCGGCATGACGACGAGCGGGGGATGCGCGACGCCCTTGGGCGTGATCACCTCGGCCGCGAGCTTCGCGCCCTGGCTCGGGATTATCTGGCCGACGTCCGAGGCGATGCTCGGCTTGGACTGGCCGTCGGTCCGCTCGGCCAGGTACGTGACGAGCCCGGCGGCGAACACCCCGACCGCGAGCACCGCGATGATCAACTGCGTGCGGTTCGGGCGTCTCATGTCGCACACCCTATTGAAGGGTGTTCACCGGCCGTGCCTGGGTTGCATCCGCTACTCAGGTACAGGCTTACCGTGGATCCATGACTTACAGTCCCGACTGGGCACCGGCGGTCTGCACGCTGCCCACACCGGAGCGGCCGCTGCGCAGCGGCGAGTTCGACCGGCTGTTCGCGTCGGTCTCCGCGGTCGAGCGCCGCAGTCCGACCGCGCTGCGCCTTGTCGTCGACGGCGCAGAATTCCCGGTCGGGGTGGTGGCCGACCTGGCCGCGAAAGAGTCCGAGTGTTGCTCGTTCTTCACCTTCGCCGTCGCCGCCGTGTCGGAGACGGTCACGTTGGACATCGCCGTGCCCGACGTCCACGTCGACGTTCTCGACGGGCTCCAGGCCCGGGCGCTCGCTGTGTCGGCGGCCGGTGCGCCGTGAACGAAAGCAATCGTGCCCTGCGGACCGGACAGGTCGCTGCCGCCGCGGGGGTGAACCGGCAGACGTTGCGCTACTACGAGCGCCGCGGGCTGCTCACCCAGCCGCAGCGGAGCCTGGGCGGTCACCGGCTCTACCCTCCGGAGACGGTGGTCGAGCTGCGGATGATCAAGGCCGCACAACGGCTGGGTTTCTCGCTGGCTGAGCTCGCCGAACTGCTCGACTCCGCCCGGCGTCACCGCTGCGGGAGCGGGGGCCTCGCGGCCCGGACGGCGGCGAAGCTGGAGGAGATCGAGGCCAAGATCGCCGACCTCGCGACGATCCGGGATGCGCTGGCGGAAGCGTCGCTGGCCGGCTGCGACGACCTGCTCGAGTGCGCGGCGTCGCCCGAGTGCCCGCTCTGGACATCGGCCGGCTGATTGTTCAGCGGCCGTTGCGTTGCGCGTCGGTTTAGGAGATGTGGCCTGCCGAGTTCGGGACGGCATTGATCGCGCGGGCGTCCGACCGGCCGTCGCGGGGCCGCCGCTCGTTCACCGACGTGGTGTGCCCGCGCTTACGGCTGCGCCGGTCGATCAGATAGCACAGCAGGAAGATCGGTCCCAGCACCGGCGACCCGGCTCACCGACGTGGCGTCGAACCCGAACTACGAACAGTTCGGCGTGTGGACCGATTCCCGCAACACCGTGGCCGGTGCTGACGCCCGGGAGGGCGACGACAACGACGCTGATCCCGGCGCCGACGTCATGCAGTGCCGCCAGGTGCTGGCCGACGGGTCCTTCACCGGCGACACCTGCCCTCGCGCCGGCGGCCTCGACCAGGACATCTACGGAGACCAGACGCCGTAGCGGCATCGTCGCACCGTCAGTGGCAGGAGTGCTCGGCTGCGCCGTGGACCCGGGTGGCGCCGGGCCGCGTCCACTGCGCCGTCGGCCGGCCGTCCCTGCTCCAGATCGCGTAGGTCGGGCCCTGTGGCCAGCCCGCGGGCGAGTCCTCCCACACCTCCTGGCGGCCGTACGCCGTCAGGTCGAGCAGGCGCAGTGACGGCATGATCGTCTCGACGCCGCGGCGCGTCGTCTCGCTGGTGAGAAAGACCCGGTCCCCGATCCGCAGGTAGCAGGCGATCAGTCCGCGGTCGTCGTCGGAGATACCGGCAGCCACCGCGGGGTCGTCCACGCCGGAGACCGAGTACCACGGCAGCGTGTAGCCCATGAAGTCGCGGAACGGCGCGACCTCGTCCCAGCGTCCTTCGCAGAACACCGCGAAACTGACGCCCCGCGCGTGCAGGTAGCAGGCGTCCTGGAAGTTCCAGATGGTGAACGTGCAGCCCTCGCACTGCTGCTCGATGGGCCGGCCGGGGTGCCACATGTGCTTGTAGGCGATGAGTTGATCCCGGCCGGCGAAGGCGTCCAGAAGAGTCGTGCGGCCGGCATGGCCGACGAGCTCGGCGCTGGCATCGACCTCGGTCATCGGCAGCCGGCGGCGTGTGGCCGCGATCGCGTCACCCTGGCGGGTGTAGGCCTTCTCGGTGAGCCGTAGGTCGTGCTGTTCGCGCCGCCAGGTGTCGCGGTCGACGATGGGCGGGGCTGCAGGCGTTGTCACTGGCACTCCTGGCGTGTGGCGGAATCGTCGGTCACAGGTACAGACGAGGAACCCGGCGAACCGTCATCGGTGAATGTCGATCGGCGAGGCCGCGGTTCGTCAGTACCGTGTTCGACCATTGCCGCACGAGGAACCAGGAGGAACATGCCGCCCGAGGACGACCCCGCCGCCTGGCTGCGCAGCGCCTTCGACGAGCACCGTCGCGCGCTACATGCGCACTGTTACCGGCTGGCCGGTTCGGTCGCCGACGCCGACGACCTGGTCCAGGAGACTTTCCTGAGGGCCTGGCGCGCCCGCGACCGGTTCGAGGGTCGGGCGTCGGTGCGCACGTGGCTGTACCGGATCGCCACCAACGTCTTCCTCGACACCCGCAAGGCGGCCGCCCCGCGCTCGATCCCGGCTGGGGACCCGCTGGAATGGTGCGCGGACCTGGGTCCGTACCCCGATGCCCTGCTCGGCGCCGACCCGCAGCAGGACTTCGTCGCCAACGAGACGGTCGAGCTGGTCCTCATCGCCGCCCTGATGTATCTGCCGCCGCGGCAACGGGCCGCCTTCGTCCTGCGCGACATCTCCGGCTGGACGCCGGGTGAGATCGCCGACGCGCTCGGGGTCGCCGTGCCGGCGGCGAACAGCCTGATCCAGCGCGGGCGTCGCCTCCTGCGCGAGCGGGTGCCCGACGACCCCCGGCAATGGCGGCGTCCCCAGTTGACGGCCGAGGACGAACGGATCCTGCGCCGCTACACCGCGGCCCGGCATCCGGACGACTTCCGGGCGCTGCTCGCCGAAGACGTCCGCATCACGATGCCGCCCGACGCGCCGGTCGTAGGGATCGACGCGGCGGCGGAGTTCCTCGGCCGGCCGTTGGACTGGCGCACAGTGCCATCCGCGGCCAACGGCCGGCCGGCGCTGATCGGCTACCTGCGGCGACCCGGGGGCGCGCACTATGAGGCGCTGGTCGTCGACGTACTGCGCATCGTCGACGGCCGAATCGCCGAGAGCAATGCCTTCGTCGGCGCCCACCACGTCGCCGCCTTCGGCCTGCCTCCAACCCTGCCCGCAGGCGACTGAGCGGGCCCGCGTTCGACGGCGGGTTTGCTGGTTCCCGCTAGCCGCCCAATCCGCAGAGCGCTACGCCCACGGCGAAGAAGTGGGATCCGCCCTGCTCGGAGCTGTGGCCGTACGGACCGGCGTTGGGGTTGTGGGACAGCACATTGGCACAGGCCGTGCCGGCGTGCGCCGGAGCGTTCGGATTCGGGTTCGGCGCGGCGTCGGCGGGGGCCGCCGACGCCACGATCACAAGAGCCAGAGCCAGTGCATAACGCTTCATGAGCGCTCCTCCGAGTTCGTCGGTGGTCGCAACGCGCGGCCTTGATGAGAAGAGCGCCCCGTGTCGCACGCCCGTTACACGCGAAGCGATGCGATGCGCTGCGCGCGCCGGAGTCTCCCCGAGGGCGACGCACCGTCTGCTGATGCCCCCTCGCCCCCGGCGGCCGGCGCCGCGCGCAAGGCGTGCAGGCCGACCGCGAACAGCGCGGCGAATAGCAGATAATCCGGAATCAGGCTCACCGCTCCGGACATACCGGACACGGCCAACAGGGGCACCGCGAAGAAGGCCACAGCGACCCAGACGGGCAGCACCCGCGCGCGGAACACGGCGACGGCGAGACAGATCGTGCCGACGAGCACCACGATCAACGCGGGCGCCTCGAAGTCGGCGAGCCCCGGAAGGTCGGACCCGGGTAGGCCGCCGTGCTTGGCCAGATAGGGCTTCACGAATCCCTCGACACTCCCTTCTCCGATGTTGAGGATCACGAGGGGGACCAGAATGCCGGCGTAGCCGATCAAAGTCAGGCGGCGCGACCTGTCTCCCTGCACATGCAGCAGAACCGGCA
>NZ_JBHEMO010000039.1:0-21972 GCF_046262535.1 Jatrophihabitans sp.
ACGCATCCGGGCGGCAAACGTGTGGCACGAGAGCGGGTACGTGTTCACGACGGAGAACGGGCAGCCGGTGGACCCGCGGAACTTCCTCCGCGCCTTGACGGCCGCTGCGGCGCGCGCCGGGCTGACCGACGTCGGCGTCCACACCCTGCGCCATTCGGCCGCGTCCGCCCTGCTGGAGGCCGGGATCGGGCTCAAGACGGTGAGCGAGATGCTCGGCCACTCGTCGGTGGCCATCACGGGCGACATCTACCAGCACGTCAGCGACGGTGCCGCCCAGGCGGCGGCGGATGCGCTGGCCGCTGCGATCGGAATCTGAGCCGTGTTGCTACACCCGTTGCTACATCTGGCCGGACTATCGAGATCGTCGGGTACCGACGATCTCGATAGTCCCCCGGAAACCCGGGCTTCCATGCTGTCGGGACGACAGGATTTGAACCTGCGACCCCCTGACCCCCAGTCAGGTGCGCTACCAAGCTGCGCCACGTCCCGGCGCCGGACAGGTCCGACGACCGCCGGTAACCCTATCGTGCCTAGCGTTTCCGCTTTTCCCGGACGCGGACTGAGATCTCGATCGGCGTCCCGGTGAACTCGAAGTCCTCACGCAGCTTGCGCTCGAGAAAGCGGCGGTAGCCGGCCTCCAGGAAGCCGGTCGTGAACAGGACGAAGCGGGGCGGGCGGGTGTCGGCCTGCGTGGCGAACAGCACCCGCGGCGCCTTGCCGCCGCGCGCCGGCGGCGGCGTCTGACTGACGACCTCGCTGAGCCAGGTGTTCAGCCGGCCGGTTGAGATACGCCGGTCCCACGAGCCCAGCGCGGTACGCAGCGCGGCGGCCAACTTCTCCACCGCGCGGCCGGTCTTGGCCGAGACGTTGATGCGCGGCGCCCATGCGACCCGGGCGAGGTCGCGTGCGACCTCCTTCTCGAGCAGGTCGTGGCGGTCCTCGTCCAGCAGATCCCACTTGTTGAAGGCGAGCACGAGGGCGCGGCCGGCGTCCACGACCTCGGCGATCACCCGCTGGTCCTGCTCGCTGATGCGGTCCGCCGCGTCCAGCAGGACCACGGCGACCTCGGCCGCTTCGATCGCCGCCGCGGTCCGAAGGCTGGCGTAGTACTCCATGCCGCTGGCCTGGTGGACGCGGCGGCGCAGCCCGGCGGTGTCGACGAACCGCCAGACCTCGCCACCCAGCTCGACCAGGCTGTCGACGGGGTCGATGGTGGTGCCGGCGACCGAGTCGACCACCGAGCGGTCCTCGCCGGTCAGCCGGTTGAGCAGGCTGGACTTGCCGACGTTCGGGCGGCCGACCAGCGCCACCCGGCGAGGGCCCCCTTCGACGTCAACGTCGGCCGGAGCGTCGGGCAGGAGCTCGAGGACCGCGTCGAGCAGGTCACCGCTCCCCCGGCCGTGCAGGCCGCTCACCGGGCGCGGCTCACCGAGTCCGAGGGACCACAGTTCCGCGGTGTCCGGCTCCAGCCGTTCGTCGTCGACCTTGGTCACGGCCAGCACGACGGGCCGTTTGGCGCGTCGCAGCGTGCGGGCCACCACCAGATCGGTGTCAGTGGCGCCGGTGCGCCCGTCCACCACGAAGAGCACGACGTCGGCCGTGGCCACCGCCCGCTCGGCCTGGGCGGAGACCATCGCCTGCAGGCCGCGCGCGTCCGGCTCCCATCCGCCGGTGTCCACGAGGGTGAAGCGGCGTCCGTTCCAGAGCGCGTCGTAGGCGACCCGGTCGCGCGTCACGCCGGGGACGTCCTGGACCACGGCTTCGCGGCGTCCGAGGATGCGATTCACGAGCGTCGACTTGCCCACGTTGGGTCGGCCCACGACCGCGACCACCGGCGCGACCGCGACATCCTCTGCGTTCTGGTCGGGCTCGGTCATTGGCCTACCCTCGCTTCGCTCGGTTCGGCCACCTGAGGACTTCTGCGCCTCTGATTCGCTCCGCAAGCGTCGCTCATGCGGCCAGCCCCAGTTCGGCCGGCAGCGTGGTCTCGGCCACGAGGTCGGCGAGCACCGTGCGCACGCGTTCGGTTGCGGTCAGGACAGCCTGGCGGCTGACCCGCCAGCCGTCGGGCACCCGGCCCAGATCGAGCGCGGTACCGAAGGTGATGAGGACGGCCGGTCGGCGCACCGAGCTGCGGTGGACGAGCCGGTCGGTGCCGTGGCAGGCGACCGGCACGACTTTGGCTCCGGTGCGCAACGCCAGGTAGCCGACGCCGGGTCGCGCCGTCTTCACCAGCCCATCGCCGCGGCTGCCCTCCGGGAAGACGCCGATGACGCCACCGCCCTGAAGCAGGCGCAGCGAAAGCCGCACCGCGGCAACGTCAGGACGGTGCCGGACCACCGGGATCTGCCCGGTGCCTTCGAGCATCGGGGTCCAGAGCCTCGTGAAGGCCTCGGTCTTGACCAGGAAGCTCACGGGGCGGTGGACGAAGCCGAACAGCAGCGGACCGTCCAGGAAGTCGCGGTGGTTGACCGCCAGGATCACCGGCCCGGTCGCGGGGACGTTGTCCAGCCCGCGCATGTCGACCCGGCCGAGCAGGTGCGCGAGCGCCCGAGCGGTCGCCTGGCGTCGCCGCAGCGGCGCCGAGCCCGAGATCCGGTCCGCGAGGGAGGGCGTGTACATCAAGACGCCGCAGCCGACGCCAGCTCGACGAGACGGGCCACGACCTCGTCGACGCCGAGGTCCGTCGTGTCGAGCTCGATCGCATCGGTGGACTGCATCAGCGGACTGGCGGCCCGGCTGCTGTCCAGGCGGTCACGGCGGGCGATGTCGGCGGCCACGGCATCGACGTCGCCGCCCAACTCACCGGCTCGCCGCCGGGCGCGGGCCTCCGGGGTCGCGGTCAGATACACCTTGGGACGGGCGCCGGGCCAGACCACCGAACCGATGTCGCGGCCCTCCACGACGATGGCGCCATCGCCGATGAGCTCACGTTGGGCGTCGACGAGCAGGGCCCGGACCGCCGGGACGGCGGAGACCGCGGACACCGCGGCGGTTGTCTCCGCCGAGCGGATCTCAGTGTCGACCGGCTCGCCGTCGAGGGTGATCGAGACGCTCTGCGGGTCGGTCGAGATCTCGATCTTGGCCGCCTCGACGACGCGGGTGACGGCCACGCCGTCGCTCAGGTCGACGCCGGCCCGCAAGGCGGCGACGGTCGCCGCCCGGTACATCGCACCGGTGTCGAGGTAGCGCGCCTGGAGCTGCTCGGCCAGGCGGCGCGCCACGGTCGACTTGCCCGTACCGGAGGGTCCGTCGAGGGCCACGACGCCGGAGAACGGGGAATGAGTTGCAGGCACGTCCCGAAGGATACGGGCGCTACTGCGGCAGGTCGGTCCGAAGGGCGGCCGCGCCCCGTAGGTACACGTGCCTGATGTCCGCACGTGTGAGCGGCGTCTCCACATGCGCCATCAGTCGCAGCACTCTGGGCATCGAGCCGGGCACGGCGATTTCGGTGGTGCACAGCAACGGGACGTCGGTGAGACCCATCTGGCGGGCGGCGTAGGCGGGGAATTCCGCGGTCAGATCCGGCGTCGCGGTGAAGACGATGCTGATCAGGTCGTCGGGATCGATGCGGTTCCGATGCAGCACCTCGGCCACGAGCTCCGAGGTGCCCTGCAGGATCTCGTCGCGCTCGTTGGCCTCGACCTGGATGGCGCCCCGCACAGCACGAACAGACACGGGCCAACCCTAACGGGGAGCCGATTCGGCGAGGCGGTGCAGGTCGGCCAGTTCGGCGCGGGTCAGTGGCCGCAGCGTGCCCGCCCGCTGCCCGCCCAGATGCACCGGCCCGATCCGCGTCCGCACCAGCCGGCTCACCGGGTGACCGACCTCGGCCAGCAGACGCCGGACGATGTGTTTGCGTCCCTCGTGCAGGACGACCTCGACGATGGCCTGCTTCCCCTGTGCCTGCACGACCCGGAAGGCGTCGACGGTGACGGGGCCGTCGTCGAGTTCGACCCCGGCCCGCAACCGGCGCCCGACCTCCTTGCCGACCGGGCCGGGAACCGTCGCCAGGTACGTCTTGGTGACCCCGAAGGACGGATGCATCAAGCGGTGGGCGAGGTCGCCGTCGTTGGTCAGCAGCAGCAGGCCCTCACTGTCGGCGTCCAACCGGCCGACATGGAACAGGCGCTCGGGCCGATCGCCCAGCAGGTCGGCGATCGTGGGGCGGCCGCGCGAATCGCTCATCGCGCTGAGGACACCGCGGGGCTTGTTCAGGGCCAGGTGGACTAGGTCGTCGCGGACGACGACCCAGTCTCCGTCGATGTGGATCACCGCGGTCAGCGGGTCGACGCGGGCGCCGAGCTGGGCGACCCGGCCGTCCACCGTCACCCGGCCCGCGGCGATCAGCTCTTCGCTGGCCCGCCGGGAGCCGACGCCGGCCGCCGCGAGCACCTTCTGCAGCCGGATGCCCTCGGCGTCAGACGTCATCGGTCGGGAACATGTCCAGTCCCTCGATGTCGGGGAGCAGCGGAGCCAGCGACGGCAGTTCGTCGAGCGACCGCAGTCCCATCTTCTCGAGGAACAGGTCCGTGGTGCGGAACAGCCCGCCGCCGGTCTCGGGGTCGCTGCCCACCTCGACGATCAGGCCACGGGCCAGCAGGGTCCGGACGACGCCGTCGACATTGACGCCGCGGATCGCCGACACCCGGGACCGGGTCACCGGCTGCCGGTAGGCGATCACGGCCAGCGTCTCGAGCGCCGCCTGGGTCAACCGGCTGCGCTGCCCCTCTTGCAGGAACTGTTCGACCACCTCGGCGTGATCGGGGCGGGTGTAGATCCTGACGCCACCGGCGACGGGCCGCAGTTCGATGCCCGCACCACGGTCGTCGTATGCGGTGCGCAGCGAGTCGAGGGCCTGCTCGACGGCGTCGGTGGGCTGCTGCACGGCGACCGCAAGGGCGGCGACCGTCACCGGCGCCTCGACGACGAAGAGGATCGCCTCGAGCGCGGCGGCGAGCCGGTCGACGTCAACCGGCTGCGCGGTGGCGACGGGGGGCAGCTGTTCCTCGATCTCGGAGGCGTCGCTGATGATTTCGTCGGACGTCGCTTCGTCGGACACTGTCTCGCTCATCCGTAGTCCTCGTCGGTGCTGATCTCGGCGTCGGCGTCCTTCGGCCCGACCCAGCGAACGCGCAGCTCGGCCAGCGCATCGGCCTGGTCGAAGGCCACGGAGTCGGTCTTGTACAGCTCCAGCAGGCCCAGGAACCGGGCCACGACCTCGATCGTCATCGTGCAGTCGCTGACGAGGGCCCGGAACGTCGCGGCCCCCTGCCGGCGCAGCCGCTCGGCAATGATCACCATCTGCTCGCTGACGCTCACCTGCGGCGCATGCACGTGGTCGGTCATCACGAGCGGAACGGGCTTGGGGACCATCGCCTGGGCGGCGACCGCGGCGAACTGCGACGGGCTCACCCCGATGAGCACTTCGGGCAGCAACGACGCGAAGCGCGGTTCCAGCTCGACCGCGCGGCCGTGCCGGCGCGACTGGGCGCGGTCGAGCTCGCCGAGGTAGCCGGCGGCCAGCTTGTACGCGCGGTACTGCAGAAGGCGCGCGAAGAGCAGGTCGCGCGCTTCCAGCAGCGCGAGGTCCTCCTCGTCCTCGACCTCGGCGGCGGGGAGCAGCCGCGCGGTTTTCAGGTCGAGGAGGGTGGCCGCCACGACCAGGAACTCGGTGGCCTTGCCCAGATCCCACTTCTCCATGCCGGCGAGATAGCTGATGAACTCGTCGGTCACCTGGGACAGCGACACCTCGGTCACGTCGAGCTGGCGGCGGCTGATCAGGTTCAGCAGCAGGTCGAACGGGCCCTCGAAGTTGTCCAGCCGGACACTGAACACGCCGGACGTGCCCCGCTGTTCGGCCATGGCGGGCGGCTCGGCGACGAGCTCGGCGATCTCGACGGCGTCCTCGGCAGAGAGGGTCATGACCGGGAGATGACTTCGCGGGCGAGGTTCCGGTAGGCCTTCGCCCCGGACGACGACGGCGCCCACGAGGTGATGGGCTCGCCGGCCACGGTCGTCTCGGGGAAGCGGACGGTCCGAGAGATGACGGTGTCGAACACGGTGTCGCCGAACGCCTCCAGCACGCGGGAGAACACCTCGCGGCCATGCAGCGTCCGCCCGTCGTACATCGTGGCGAGGATGCCGTCGAGCTTCAGCTCGGGATTCAACCGCTGCTGCACCTTCTCGATGGTGTCAATGAGCAGCGCGACCCCGCGCAGGCTGAAGAACTCGCATTCCAGCGGGATGATCACCCCGTGCGACGCCGTCAGGGCGTTGATCGTGAGCAGGCCGAGTGACGGCTGGCAGTCGATCAGGACGAAGTCGTAGGTGTCGAGCACGGGGGCCAGCGCCCGGGCGAGCGTCTGCTCGCGAGCCACCTCGCCCACGAGCTGAATCTCCGCCGCCGACAGGTCGATGTTGCTTGGCAGCAGATCGATGCCGGGAACCGACGTCTTCAGCAGCACGTCCTCGATGGCGACGTTGCGCTCCATCAGCAGGTTGTAGGTGGTGCGGTCGAGCTGATGGGGCTGGACGCCGAGGCCGGCCGACAGCGCACCCTGCGGGTCGAAGTCGACGAGCAGCACTCGCCGCCCGACCTCGGCCAGGGCCGCTCCCAGGTTGATGGCCGAGGTCGTCTTGCCGACCCCGCCCTTCTGGTTGCACAACGAGACGACCCGCGCCGGGCCGTGGCGCTGCAACGCCGGCGGCTCTTCGATCTTGCGCTTGCGCCGCGCGATCGCCGGGTCGGAGGGCTTGCTCGGCTCGACGGGGAACAACGCGCCGGACAGGGAGTCGTCGTCGGAGGGCGTCGAACTGCTCACGAGCGCACTGCCCTCCTGTTCCATGGATCGGCGCCGAGGCTACCGCAGCATTCGCCGGTTGCCCTGGGACTCATCCGCGCGCCCTCGGGTGGGCTGAGGCGTAGACCTCCCGGAGCGTGTCGACGGTGACCAGGGTGTAGATCTGTGTCGTCATGATCGACGCGTGGCCCAGCAGCTCCTGGACCACCCTGACGTCGGCCCCGCCCTCGAGCAGGTGGGTGGCGAACGAGTGACGCAGGGTGTGCGGCGAGATCCCGGCGGTCAGCCCGGCGCGTTCGGCCGCCGTCCGTAGCACCACCCAGGCGGATTGGCGCGACAGCGGACCGCCGCGGGCATTGAGGAACACCTTGGGCGAGCCGGCGCCGGCTGCCACCAACCCCGGGCGCGCCTGTACCAGGTAGGCGGAGAGGGCGGCGGCGGCGAACGACCCGACCGGCACGCGTCGCTGCTTGTCACCCTTACCGGTCAGCAGGACCGTGTTGTCGGTCAGGTCGAGATCGTCGATATCGAGGCCGACCGCCTCGGATATCCGGGCACCCGTCCCGTACAACACCTCGAGCAGTGCCCGGTCACGCAGGGCGAGGGCGGTTCCGGCGTACCCGGCGGCCTCGAGCAGGCGTTCCACGTCGTCGAGCGGGATCGCCTTCGGCAGCCGGCGCGGCGGGGCTGCCGAGCGGACCTCGCGTGACACGTCGGTCTCGACCAACGCGTCGTCGAGCGCGAACCGGTGCAATCCGCGCACCGCCGCCATCGCCCGGGCCACAGACGTGGCCGACAGCGCCGGGTGGTCGTCGTCGCCCTCCCGCAGGTAGGCGAGGAAGGCGCTCACCGCCACCGCGTCGACGTCCGCCATCGACGTGATTGCGCGTTCGGCGAGGTAGTCGAGGTACCGCGCGAGGTCACGACGGTACGCGGTGAGTGTATTGGTGGCGACGCCGCGCTCGACCGCCAAATGGTCGAGGTAGCTGCGCACGGCCGCGGCCGGGTCCAGCCGGCGCGACGCGGCTACCGTCACCGGGCCGGCCGCGCCGGCCACCGGGCATCGGGCGGGCGCAGATCGCGCCAGCCCGTCGCCCGTCCGTGAACCGCGGCGAGGATGCCCGCTACGGCCGAGGAGTTGGTGATGTCGCCGGCCAACACGCGGCGCACGGCCTGGGACAGCGGCTCCCGGTAGGCGGTCATGGTGAGCTCTTCGTGCTCGGCGGTGAAGTCGCTCACCGAGCCCGCGCTGATGCCGCGGGCCAGGTAGATCCGCACGGCCTCGTTGGAGAAGCCGGGCGACGAGTGCAGGTCGATCAGGACGGTCCACTCCTGGGCCGTCAACCCGGTCTCCTCGGCCAGCTCGCGCTTGGCCGCCTCGAGTGGCGGCTCACCGTCGATGTCGAGCAGCCCGGCCGGCAGCTCGTCCAGCCGGGCGGCGACAGCCGGGCGGTACTGGTTGACGAGCACGACCTTGCCGTCGTCGTCCAGCGCCACGATGGCGACGGCGCCGGGGTGCGCGACGACCTCGCGTTTCACGACCTGGCCGTCACTCATCCGGACGTCGTCCACGCGGACGGTGATCACCTTGCCGTCGAAGACGCGAGTCGAGCCCACGACCTCGTAGGGGTCCAGTTCGCCCATCAGCCGACGGCTCGCACGGGCGGCTCGCCGTCCGCGGCGGTCAGCAGGGCAGCGACCGACGGCGGCCGGTCGTAGTCGGGGATCTCGACCGGCAGTCGCTCGGCCGCGTTGTACGCCAAGGCCGCCGCAACGAAGGCCCGGAAGAGCGGATGGGCCCGCGTCGGGCGGGACTTGAGCTCGGGGTGGGCCTGCGTCCCGGCGTAGAACGGGTGAATCTCCGGAGGCAGCTCGACGAACTCCACCAGCCGGCCGTCGGGCGAGTCCCCCGACACCACCAGGCCCGCCTTCTCCAGCTGGTCGCGGTACTCGTTGTTGACCTCGTACCGGTGGCGATGGCGCTCGGACACCGAGGTCGAGCCGTAGGCCTGGGCTACGATCGAACCGGGCACCAGGTTCGCCGGGTACGCGCCGAGGCGCATGGTTCCACCCAGGTCGGCCTGACCGGCCACCGCGGCCACCTGGCTCGCCATCGTCGCGATCACCGGGTCCGGGGCCTCCGGCTCGAACTCGGCGGAGTTGGCGCCCTCCAGCCCGGCGAGGTTGCGGGCCGCCTCGATGACCATGCACTGCAGCCCCAGGCACAGCCCGAGCGCGGGGATCCCCCGTTCGCGCACGTGCCGCAACGCCCCGACTTTCCCCTCGATGCCGCGAATCCCGAAGCCGCCGGGGATCACGACGCCGTCCATTCCGGCCAGCGCTGCGGCTGCACCGGCCGGGGTCTCGCAGGAGTCCGACGGGATCCAGCGGATCTGCACACGAGCGCGGTGGGCGAACCCGCCGGCCCGCAGCGCCTCGACGACGGAGAGATAGGCGTCGGGCAGATCGATGTACTTGCCTACCAGACCGACAGTGACATCGCTCTTCGGGTTGCGGACCCGGTCCAGCAGATCGCCCCAGACCGTCCAGTCGACGTCGCGGAAGGGTAGGCCCAGCCGGCGTACCACGTACGCGTCGAGGCCTTCGGAGTGCAGCACCTTGGGAATCTCGTAGATGCTCGGGGCGTCGACCGCAGCCACCACCGCCTCGGCGTCGACGTCGCACATCAGCGAGATCTTGCGCTTGACCGAGTCCGGCAGCTCGCGGTCGGACCGGCAGACGACGGCATCCGGGCTGATGCCGATGCTGCGCAGCGCCGCGACCGAGTGCTGGGTGGGCTTGGTCTTGAGCTCGCCGGACGGCGCGAGGTAGGGCACCAGCGAGACGTGCAGGAAGAAGCAATTCTCGCGCCCGACGTCGTGCCGGACCTGGCGAGCGGCCTCGAGGAAGGGCAGCGATTCGATGTCGCCGACCGTGCCCCCGACCTCAGTGATCACGATGTGCGGAGGGTGCCCGTCGGGACCGGGCGCGGCCATGGCCCGGATCCGGTCCTTGATCTCGTTCGTGATGTGGGGAATGACCTGCACCGTGTCACCCAAGTACTCGCCGCGGCGTTCTTTGGCGATCACGCTCGAGTACACCTGGCCCGTGGTGACGTTGGCCGAACCGACGAGATCGGTGTCGAGGAAGCGTTCGTAGTGACCGATGTCCAGGTCGGTCTCGGCGCCGTCCTCGGTCACGAAGACCTCGCCGTGCTGGAACGGGTTCATCGTCCCGGGATCGACGTTGAGGTAGGGGTCGAGCTTCTGCATGGTCACGCGGAGGCCGCGCGCCTTGAGAAGTGAGCCGAGGCTGTAGGCCGTGAGGCCCTTACCCAGCGACGAGGCGACGCCTCCGGTGACGAAGAGGTGCTTGGTAGCCACCGTATTGGCCAGGTGTGCGGTGCCAGCCGCCGTCCGATCCACGGAAGTTCACGCTAACACGGTCTGCCGACGCGGCGCGCAACGTGCCCTCGACGCGCCGCTCATGTCAACCCGTTCTCGACTTCCAGCACGCGCTGGGCCTGCCGTAGGTGTTCGTCGGTGAGCAGCCCGCTGGCGTGCATCTGCCGGATCAACCGGGCGCGGGAGTAGGAGGTGGGAGCGAAGGGTGCGGTGGCGCCCACCAGCACGAGGGCCAACTGGCGCGCGGTCGCCAGAACGGAGTGGTCGGGTTCCTGGCCGAGCGCGGGGAGGACCTCGGCCCCGTCGCGCCGGACCCAGAGCGGCGCGAGCGTTCCGGACACCTCGGCCAGCCGGTCCCGCACGAACGCCGCCAGCGCAACGACAGCCTGGGGCGAGGTAGGGATCTCCATACGCTCCTACTTGTCCTACTTCGCGGGTGCGGGGAAGAGCGCGTTGGCGCCCTCTTCCGTACCGTAATGCCCAACCAGACCCTTGCTCGCACCGGCGAGGGCGAGGACGGCCGAGACCTGGCCGAAGGAGTCGTTCGCGTTGTCGACGGTACTCACGGTGGCGTGATCGGTCTTCGACTTTCGCACCAGAGCCACCAGTCCGCCCTGCTGGGCCGAGCTGCTGTCCCCGGCGACCACGACGTGCCCACCGGCGCTCGCCAGCGCCGTCACCAACGACAGTTCGGCCGTACCGGCATAGTCTTTGGTCGACATCGCGCCGTGGCCGAGCACGACCACCGTCGTCGACGGCGTGATCCCCTGACCTTCCAGCGTCAGCATGTGCAGTTCGGAGAACCCGCTGATCACCTGGGTGAGATCGGTGCGCTCGCCGTGCCCGAGCAGCACGTACGCCAGCAGGGCGCCGCCGAGTTCGTCGGCGTTAGGCGTCTCGGGCAAGGTGAGCCCGATCGGGTGCAAGGCCCCGGTGGCCAGCGAGTTGATGCCCGCTCCGCGCGACGGATCGAGGTATGCCTTGGTCAGCGTGACCTTGCCGCTGATCTTGCCCCCCGCCGCGGCGACCTGCTGGGACAGGCCGTCCTGCGTCTCGTTCGTCGCACCGGGCAGGACGATCTCCAGGACGTTCTTGTTCGTCAGTGAATCAGCGACGAGCTGCGTTCCGTACGTGGCCGCGAACTGCCCGGCGTTGTCGATCTGGCCCTGCATGATCTTGACCTGTGCGGCCAGGGTGTCCCGCTGCTTCTTCGCGTCGTTGACCTGGTTGCGCAGGTCCTTGGTGATCGGCCCGTTCAGCGCGGTCGTGCCGACCACGATGCCGAGGGCGAGCGCCAGGAACACGGCGACGATGGACACGAGGTGGTACCGGAAGGAAATCACGAGAACTTGTCCTGTATCCAATCGACGGCAGAGTTCCAGTCGTGGTGCAGCGAGCCGAGATAGGTTCGGCCCGAGTCGGAGATGGCCAGCGCCGCGACGATCGCGACCAGAGCAGCGATCACCAGCAGCAGCAGCGCGGCTCCGGAGATCCGGTTGCGGTAGAGCCGGGACACGCTGTGGGCGTCGACGACCTTGGCGCCGAGACGGAGCCGGGTCAGGAAGGTCGACGCCATCCCGGTGCGGCCGCGGTCGAGGAACTCCGTCAGCGTGGCATGACTGCCCACTGCGACGACGAGTTCGGCGCCCTTGTCGTCGGCGATGAGCATCGCCGCGTCCTCACTGGTGCCGGAGGTCGGGAAGGTGACAGCTTCGATGCCGAGATCCTGAATCCGGGCCAGGCCCGGAGCGCGGCCATCCGGGTACGCGTGCACGATGACCTCGGCCCCGCTGGCCAGCGCCGTGTCGGACACCGCGTCCATGTCGCCCACGATCATGTGCGGCTTCAAGCCGGCCTCGATCAGAGCGTCGGCCCCGCCGTCGACTCCGACGAGTACCGGTTTGTACTCGCGGATGTAGTGCTTCAGTGACTTGAGGTCCTGCTCGTAGTCGTGCCCGCGGAGGACGACGAGCGCATGCCGGCCGGCGAAGCTGGTCCGGACGTCGGGAATGCCCTCGCCGTCCAACAGCAGATGGCGCTCACGGTCCATGAAATCAGCCGTGTTGACCGCGAACGCCTCGAGCTGGGACGACAGGCCCGACTTCGCTTCGAGCATCAGCGTCTTGACGGTCTCGATGTCCTGCCGCGTGCCGGTGACGACCGGGGTCTCGCCGAGGAAGACTGTGTGTCCGTCGATCCGGACCTTGGTGCCCTCCTTCACCGACGCGAAGATCTCGCCGCCGACATTGTCCAGCAGCAGGATGCCGTGCGAGACGATCAGCTGCGGCCCGAGGTTGGGGTAGCGCCCGGAGATGCTCGGCTGGGCGTTGATGATCGCGGCCGGCTTGGCGGCGACGAGCGTTTCGGCCGACATCCGGTCGAGGTCGACGTGATCGATGATCGCGATGTCGCCGGGGTTCAGCCGGCCCGCCAAACGGGGGGTACGGCGGTCCAACCGGGCGACGCCCGAGACGCCGGGAAGGGCGTCAGCGCGCCGGCGGAGTGTTGCGAGCCTCATGGCTGCCTATCGTGCCACTCGTTCCCGGGTCGGCCTCGTTCCGCCACGCGGGCCGGAGACCCTCAGCGACCGGCTTTGGCGGGCTTCCTCGCCTTGACGGCGCGCGGCCGGACGCCGCGACCACCCTGGTCCAGCCGGTCCTCGGCGGCGCCGGCGAGCAGCTCGGCGGCGTGCTCGCGGGCAGTCGCCGTGCCCGAGCCGGCGAGCATCCGGGCCAGCTCGGCGATCCGCTCGTCGGCGGTGACAATGCGGACATCGCTCGCCGTGACCCCGCCGTCGCCGGCGACCGGCTTGTCGACCACGACATGGCGGTCGGCGAAGGCCGCCACCTGGGGCAGGTGCGTGACGACGAGCACCTGACGATCGCGGGCCAGCCGGGCCAGGCGGCGGCCGACGTCGACCGCCGCGCGGCCGCCGACCCCGGCGTCCACCTCGTCGAAGACGAGCGTGGGACCCGGGTCGGCGCCAACGAGGCAGACCTCGAGCGCAAGCATGACGCGGGACAACTCCCCCCCGGACGCTCCGCGGCCCACGGGGAGCGCCGGCGCTCCGGGATGCGGCTGGAGGACCAGCGCGACCTCGTCCACCCCATCGGCGGTGACGGCGACCTGCTCGCCCGCGACGACCAGGTCGGGCAGTCCGGCCGTCGGCGGCCGCCCCGTGACCTCCACCTGCAGGCGCGCGTTCGGCATGGCGAGCGCGCCCAGTTCGGCGGTGACCGCCGCGGCCAGCTCGCCGGCGGCCTTCTTGCGCTGCTCGGACATGGCGGCGGCCAGGGCGGCCACCTCAGCGCCCGCGGCCTCACTGGCCGACCGTAGCTGGGCGATGGCCTCGTCGGAGACGTCGATCTGGGCCAGCCGGACGTGGGCGGCCTCGGCCCACCGCAGCACCCCCTCGACCGACGGCTCCGGTTCGTCGCAGTACTTGCGGATGAGCGCCCCGAGGGCCGCCCGTCGCGTTTCGGCCTGCTCGAGACGAGCCGGGTCGGCGTCCAGCAGCTGGGCGTAGCTGCCGAAGTCGGCGCCGAGGTCCGCCGTGAGCGCGGCCAGCTCCGCGAGCCGGGCGGCCAGGGCGTCGAGCTCAGGGTCGGCACCGTGCTGTTGAGCGAGCGTGCGGCTGACCGTACCGAGCAACTGCTGGACGTCGGCGGCCTCACCGTTCGGATCGTCGGCGTCGCCCACGAGCGCATCGTGGGCGGTTCGCGCGGCCTGGGTGAGGGCCTCGGCGTGTCCGAGGCGACCGGCGAGTGCGGCCAGTTCCTCGGCCTCGCCGGCGCGCGGAGCGACGGCTTCGATCTCGGCGATGCCGTGGCTCAGCAGGTCGGATTCCCGGCGCAGCTCGGCGGCATGGGCGACCCGGTCGGCCAGCTCGGCCGCGGCCGTTCGCCACCGGCCGTAGGCCCGGGCGAAGGATTCCCGGTCGATGCCGGCGTAGCGGTCCAGGGCGGCGCGTTGCGCCGTCGGCCGGACGAGGCGTAACTGGTCGGACTGCCCATGGACGGCGAGCAGGTGGTCGGCGAGATCGGACAGGACCGCGACCGGCGCCGGAGCGCCGCCGACGTAGGCTCGCGACCGCCCGTTCGCGCCGACGACTCGGCGCAGGACCAGCTCGCCTCCGTCGTCGAGCTCGCCGCCGGCGTCGCGGACTCGCTGGGCGGCCGCAGAATCGGGCGGCACCCCTAGCCGGCCGTCGACGCTCGCCTGCTCGCTGCCGGTCCGGACTTGGGCGGAGTCGGCCCGTCCGCCGAAGAGCAGCAGCAGTCCGGTCACCACCATGGTCTTACCGGCACCCGTCTCGCCGGTGACCACGGTCAGGCCCGGGCCGAGGGGCAGCACGGCCTCGTCGATCACCCCGAGGCCGCGGATCCGCAGCTCCTCCAGCATGGTCGAAGGCTATCCGGGGCACCGACGATCAGCGGGCGGCGGTCCACAGTGGGCGGGCCGGCGTCAGTCGTCGACCTCACCCAGCGGAGGCGAAGCCTCGCGCAAGCTGCGCACCGGGAGCTGGAACCGGGACACCAGACGTTCGGTGAAGCTCACGTCCGCCAGCCGGGCGATCTTCACCGATTGCGCACCGCGGCGCATGCGCACCCGGGCCCCGGCCGGTACCGGGATGGACCGACGGCCGTCGCAGCTGAGCACCGCCTCGTGACCACGGCTGAGCAGGTCGACGTCGACGACCGACGACGGAGCAACGACGATCGGGCGGGCGAACAAGGCGTGGGCGGCGTTGGGAACGACCAGCAGCGCGTCGACATTCGGCCAGATGATCGGGCCGCCGGCCGAGAACGCGTACGCGGTGGAACCGGTCGGGGTGGAGCAGAGCAGCCCGTCACAGCCGAAGCGGAGAAGTGGCCGCTCGTCGACCGCGACAGCGATCTCGAGGATCCGTTCCCGGTTGGTGCGTTCCAGGGACGCCTCGTTGAGCGCCCAGGCCTGCGCGGTGACGACCCCGTCCAGAATGATCTCGGCGTCGACGGTGACCCGCTCTTCAACCTCGTAGTGGCAGCTGACGATCGCCTCGACGGCGGCGTCGAGCGACTCCGGATCGGTCTCGGCGAGGAAGCCGACGTGACCGAGGTTGACGCCAAGCATCGGGACGCCGGCCGGGCGAGCCAGCTCGGCCGCCCGCAGGAACGTGCCGTCGCCGCCCAGCGCCAGGACGAGCTCGCACCCCTCGGCCGCGTCGGGCGCTTCGATCACCCGCACCGATTCCGACATGCATTCCGCGGCCTCGCGGGGCAGCATGCGGACCTCGATACCGGCGTCGTGCAGTTGACGGCTGGTCCGGTCGGCCAGCGTGACGATCTGCCGGCGGGACGTGTGCGCGACGAGCAGGACGGCCCTCATGCCCCACTCCCGTCGGTCGTCACTCGCTGCCTGATCTCGTCCTCGGTCATTCCCGGTTGAGCATGTCGGCGCAACCAGAGGAAGAACTCCACGTTGCCCGACGGGCCGGGCAAAGGGCTTCGCGCCACGCCGTGCGCCGGCCAGCCCAATTCGGCGGCGATGCGCGCGACGCGCACCACGGCGTCGGCGCGGTGCGCGGGATCGCGGACCACGCCGCCGACGCCCAGCCGTTTGCGACCGACTTCGAACTGCGGCTTCACCATCGGCAGCAGATCCCCGTCGTCGGTGGTGGCGCCGATCAGTGCCGGCAGGACGATCGGCAGCGAAATGAAGGAGAGATCCGCGACCGTCAGCTCAGCGGCGCCGCCGATGGCGTCTGCCGTCAGGGAGCGGACGTTGGTGCGATCGACGATGGTGACCCGATCGTCCGTGCGCAGCGACCAGGCCAGTTGGCCGTAGCCGACGTCGACGGCCACCACTTCCCTGGCGCCCGCGCGCAGCAGCACGTCGGTGAATCCGCCGGTCGACGCGCCGGCGTCGAGGCAGCGCTTGCCGGTCACCGTGATCTCCGGGAATTCCGCGAGTGCGCCGGCCAGCTTGTGGCCGCCTCGCGACACGTAGCCAGGATCGTCATCGTCGGGAAGGACGCGCACGGACGCGTCGCCGTCGACACCGGTGGCCGGTTTGGTTGCGGGCACGCCGCGAAGCTGGACCCGCCCGGCGGCGATCAGCTCGCTGGCGTGTTCCCGCGAGCGGGCCAGACCGCGGCGGACAAGCTCGGCATCGAGCCGGGTCAGGCGGTTGGCCACGGCCGACTACTTGCGCGAGTCACGCGTCGTCGATGGAGGCGAGCGCGTTCTGCAGCTCGACATGGATGCGCTGGTAGGCGTCCGGGTGGTCGGCGAGGTCGAGACCGCTCAGGTTGCCGAGTTCGGCCAGCGCGCGACCGACTTCCGGGCTCGAGGGCTCAGCCGTCGCTGTCTCGGGCGTAGCCGGGTGCGGGGCAGCCGCGTCGACCTCGTCAGCGGCCGCACCGCCCTCGGCGGAGTCGGTGGAGTCGGCCGTACCCGCGTCCACCGGCCCCTTGGCGGCCGCCTCGCGGCCGGCATCCTCGCTCTCGGGTGTGTCCGACACGCGTACCTCCTCCGCCGACGCCGACCCACTCACCTGCGCCCCAAACCGTACCGGGATCGGGCTGCGGTAGCGTCGATCGGGCGGCGCCGGCGGCTCCTCGGAGCCATCAATCACCGCGTTCAGAAGTCCCCAAATCCAGTTTCGAGAGGATCCGGCGTGGCGACAGTCGAGCAGTGCGAGCAGGCGTTGCGCACGCTGGCGCAGCGGCTCGCGGACAACGATCCGTCGCGGCGCAGGGCGGGCTTCGACCGCAGCCTCACGTGCACGATCCGCGACCTCGACGTCGTGTTCTCCGGACGCCTGAGCGACGGTCAACTGGTCGATATCGGGCGAGCAACCACGAATGCCACTGGGAACGCGCAGGTGCGGCTCACCATGACGAGTGACGACCTACTCGCCTTGGTGGACGGTCAGCTCAAGATGGCATCCGCCTGGGCCACCGGCCGGGTCAAGGTCGACGCTGGCGTGCGCGACCTGATGCGGCTGCGGTCGATCTTCTGACCACACCGGCCGACGGTTCACGCCAAGCCGAGCCGGCCGAGGACCTCCCCCGCCGCCTCGCGGCCCGGGTCGGTATCGGGGTGTACGCGAATTCCGTCAGCTCCCCTGTCGGGGAAGGCGGCCCAGGCCGCCGCGCACAACGCTCGCCAAGCATCGAGATCACCGGCTCCAGCTTCGTCTGATCCCGCAGACGCCGCGGCCCCGGCGGCCTGCTTCAGAATGAGCGCAGCGTCTCCTTCGACGTCCGTGCACCCCGCCTGCCAAGCCCCACAAACCGCGCCGCCGTCGACGACGCGCGGCTCCGGATGGGCAACGAGCAGTGCGCTGACGTCGGACCCAAGATAACTCGGACGCAGTTTCGGCGGCGCCTCGATGGCGGCCCGCACCGAGGTCACACCGGACAGGACCAGCAGGCTGGCGCAGCCGACGGCGTTGGCACCTTCGATATCGGTATCCAACCGGTCGCCGACCACGATCGGGTCGTTCGCCTCCGACCGGAGCAGCGACTCGCGATGCATCGTCGGGTCGGGCTTTCCAGTGACGACCGGCTCCCGCCCGGTGGCCATTCGCAGCGCGGCGACCAGCGACCCGTTGCCGGGAAGCGGCCCGCGCGGCGAGGGCACCGTGGGGTCGACGTTCGTAGCAACCCACAGGACACCGCGATTGAGCGCAACCGCACCCTCGGCGAGCATCTGCCAGTTGAGGTCGGGCGAGTAGCCCTGTACCACGGCGTCCACCTGGCCGGTGGCGTCGGAGACCGGAACCAGGCCGCGTTCCCGCAGCGCCTGTTCCAGACCAGAAGTGCCGACCACCAACACGCGTGCCCCGCCGGGCAGGCGTTCCCCGAGGTAGCGAGCCGCGGCCTGGGCGGAGGTGATGACCTCTGACGCTGTCGCCGCGATCCCGAGCTCGGTCAGGTGGTCGGCAACGACGTGCGGTGGCCGCGCAGCATTGTTGGTGACGAAGGCGAGCCGCATGCCGGCGGCCCGGGCCGCGGCCAGGGCCTCCGGCGCACCGGGAACGGCGTCCGGCCCGACGTAGACCACCCCGTCCAGGTCCAGGAGCGCCACGTCGTACTCCTCGGCCAACCGACGAGTCGATCCACGCAGGTACGGGGCCACGGGTCGCATGATCGCACGCGGCCCCGGCTGCGTACGATCGCGACCCATGGGCGAACCCGCAGATCAGGACTCCCCCGGCGGGCTTTCGCTCGCACCGTTCCGAGGCCTGCGTCCCCGGGTGGACGACACGCGCCTCGGTGACCTGTTGTCGCCGCCTTACGACGTCATCGACGCTGATCAGCGCAGCCGGTTGCTGGCGCAGGATCCCGACAACGTGGTCGCGGTCGTGCTCCCGGATCCCACGCCGGACGGATACGCCGAGGCGGCCGAGCGGCTCAACGCTTGGGTCGATCAAGGCCTGTACGCCACGGACGACGAGCCGGCGTTGTACGTCTACGAACTGAGCGGGCCCGACGGTCATGTGACCCGAGGGCTGATGGGGGCGGTCGAACTGCGCGCCGCCGAGGACGGCGTGATCCTGCCGCACGAGAACACGATGGCCGGCCCGGTGGCGGACCGGCTCGAGGTCATGACGGCCACCGGTACCGATCTCGAGCCGATCTACCTCGTGTACGACGGTGGCGGTCCGGCCTCCGCCCTGCTGCGGACCGTCGACTCGCACCACCCCGTCGCCGAGGCCAGGACCCCCGACGGCGTAAAACATCGGCTCTGGCGGGTCACTGAGCCGGAAGCTCTCGACACGGTGGCCGGGGACCTGGCGACCAGGCGGGCGCTGATCGCCGACGGTCATCATCGGTACGCGACCTACCAGGAACGCCAGCGCAGGCGGCGAGCGACGGACGGTGCCGGACCGTGGGATCGCGGTCTCGCGCTGCTGGTCGATTCGTCGGAGTACGGACCGCAGGTACATGCGATCCACCGGGTCATCGGCGGCCTGCCGCTCGCCGACGCGGTCACGGCGTTGGAAGGGTGGGCTGCCGCGGAAGCCGTCCAGACGTCACCGTCGGACACGCTCGCCGCCGTGGACGAGTTCCGCGGGTTCGCGGCGGTGCTCACCGACGGCACCAGTGTCTACATCGTCGCCGACACCGACCGCTTGCTCGCCGGCGCCGCTGCCCGTGCCGGAGACGCCGACGCGCTGACCGACCTCGACGTGACGGTCCTGCACCGTGGCCTGGTCGAACGGGTGTGGCAGCTCACCGACGACGAGTCCACGGTCGGCTACGCCCACAGCGTCGATGACGCCCTGCGGCAGGCGACAGCCGCCGGTGGAATCGCTGTCCTGCTGCGTCCCACGCCGGTGAGCGCGGTCGCGGCCGTGGCCGCGGCCGGTGCCCGCATGCCCCGCAAGTCCACGCTCTTCACCCCGAAGCCGGCGTCCGGCCTGGTGATGCGGCGCCTGGCCGACCAGCCCGGGTGAGCCGGACGCTGGCCGCATCCACCGCGTAACGGCTGGCCGGCCCGGCGGGAGTCCGCCAGAAGCGGCGATGCAGACTGCCCACCACTTCGACGTCATCACCCGCCGCGGCGCGAGCGAGCGTCTTGTGGATGCGGGGCTTCACCGTCGCGCATTCGATGCTGTCGACCTTGGCCCGCTCGCCGGGTGGTCGAGGCACGGTCACCCG
Organism: Jatrophihabitans sp.; assembly: GCF_046262535.1. Lineage (GTDB taxonomy): Bacteria > Actinomycetota > Actinomycetes > Mycobacteriales > Jatrophihabitantaceae > Jatrophihabitans. Next base: position 19,857 of record NZ_JBHEMO010000039.1, read on the forward strand.
GAACACCGCGAGCACGTCGCCGCTCGGGAGATCGCGGTAGATCGGTACGTCGGCCAGCCGGCCACGCAGGAACACGTGGTTGTCAGGGATGGAGGCGTCTTCGGATTTGTTCATGCCGCACATCCTGCGGCTGGGAACCGTCGATTTCACACGCAGTTATCCACCTGTGGACAAAGCTGTGGACTGTGGACGCAGTGACCAACTTGGTCAGTAACGCTTGCTAACCGGCGCGCCGCGGTCGACGGCGCTCACAACAGGGCTGCGGCTCTCTCCGCCGAGTCCAGCTCCCCATCGGGATCCCGCGCCGCCGAGGCGGCGAACCAGCCGGCCGCCTCGTCGGTTCGACCCGCGGCTTGCAGGGCGTCGGCGTAGGCATACCAGAGCCTGGCCGCCCCGGGTCCCGGTCGATCCTTGTCCAAACCTCCGCGAGCGAGCACCGACAGCGCAGCGTCGAGTTGGCCGACGTCGCGCCGCGCTCCGGCGACGACGATGAGCAGCTCGACGCGGGTCTCGGCGTCGAGGCGGCGCACGTCCGGATCGCTGAGCACTCGCGCCGCCTGCTCCGGGCGTCCGAGAGCGCGTTCGCAGTCGGCGATCAGGGGCAGGTTGCGCGGGTCGCCGGAGATCCGTCGGGCGGTGCGGAGCTCGGTGAGCGCCTCAGCCCATTCCTCCGCGTGATAGGCCGCGATGCCGACGGCTTCCCGGACCGCTGCGACGCGGGCCGCCCGGGCCCGGGCGGCGCGGGCCAACGTCAGCGCGCGGCGGGGATCGGTGTCGATCGCCTGGCCGGCGGCGACGAGGTATCGGCCGACGGCGTCCGCGTTGAGCTTGCTCAACGAACGCAGCTCGGCCCGCACCCCGCGATCGAGAAAATTCGGGTCCGCGTCGTCCGGGATGGGCGGCAGGCCGGCGAGGTCCTTCTCGAAGTCCGCGCTGCGATCCCGGCCCGGAGGCGTCCGACGGCGACCCGCCTCAGATGACTCGGCGCGTCGGTCGGTCGGGGCGCGGCGCGGACGGTCGGTCGATCGGGCCTCGCGGCGCGGACGATCCGAACGCTCGTCGCGGGCCGGTGTACCGCGGCGGGGCCGGTCGCTGCGCGACTCCGGCTCGGGGCGGCGGCGCCCGTCGCTCGATCGGGTCGGCACGTCACCGGAGGAGGGTCGTCGGGACGTGTCGGCCCGTGCCGGACGAGCCGGCGAGTCATTCGTGGACCGAGCCGGTCGGCCGGTACCCGCGCCTCGGCGGGTGTCGGGAGCCGCGCCCCGGGACCCAGCGCGCCCGGATGGCGTCGAATCCCCTCGGGAACTTCCCCGGGGGTTGCTCGACGCGGAAGATGACCCGGACGACGAACCGCGGCCGGTGCCTGCGCCGGTGCGGCCGGCCGACCCACCTGCTCGCCGACCGTTGCCGGACGCACTGCGGCTGGACCCGCCGCCGGACGGACGGCCCTGGCCGGAACCCGAGTTGTTGCCGCGGCTCGAACCGCCGGCACCTCGCCGTGGAGTTGACATAACCGATCCATCCCTGTGACCGCCAGTGCGGTAGTTAAAAGCCACGAGGGCCGCTCGGCTAACCGAACGACCCTCGTGGCGAAAATGTGTCCGGCGACGTCCTACTCTCCCACGCAGTGGCCCGCGCAGTACCATCGGCGCTGAGAGGCTTAGCTTCCGGGTTCGGGATGGGACCGGGCGTTTCCCTCTCGCTATGGTCGCCGAAACTTTATGGAGATATGGTCCGCACCGCGGCGCTGTCTCTAAATCAGAAACAGCAGCCACGGGGACCGTACCCCGGGAACCGCACAGTGGACGCGACAGCGCGAGCCTGAGCTCGCAAAGTTGTTGTTTGTGGCAAGTCCTCGGCCTATTAGTACCGGTCAGCTGCACGTGTTACCACGCTTCCACTTCCGGCCTATCAACCCGGTGGTCTAGCCGGGGGCCTTACTCCATAAAGGATGGGAGATCTCATCTTGAAGCGAGCTTCCCGCTTAGATGCTTTCAGCGGTTATCCCTTCCGAACGTAGCCAACCAGCAGTGCTCCTGGCGGAACAACTGGCACACCAGAGGTTCGTCCGTCCCGGTCCTCTCGTACTAGGGACAGCCCTTCTCAAATCTCCTGC
>NZ_JBHEMO010000040.1:0-10290 GCF_046262535.1 Jatrophihabitans sp.
TCGGTGGTGTTGCCGGCGTAGTTGGGGACGAAGTCGACGGTCTCTTCGTCGATGTCGCGCAGCATCTCCATGGCCAGCGGCTGCAGCCGGCACTCGGTGTACCGGTAGGCCGCGGCGGGGTCGTTGCCGGGCGAGCCGAAGTTGCCCTGAGGATCGATCAGCGGGTAGCGCAGCGACCACGGCTGGGCCATCCGGACCAGCGCGTCGTAGAGCGCCGAGTCCCCGTGCGGGTGGTAGTTGCCCATGACGTCGCCGACGACCCGGCCGCACTTGACGTAGTTGCGGTCGGGCCGGAAGCCCGAGTCGAACATGCCGTAGAGGATCTTGCGGTGCACCGGCTTCAAACCGTCGCGCACGTCGGGCAGCGCGCGGCCGACGATGACCGACATCGCGTAGTCGATGTAGCTGCGCTGCATCTCCGTCTGGATGTCGACCGGCTCGATCCGGTCGAACGAGCCCGGCGGTTCAGTGATGTCAGTCAAGGAAGGGTCCTTCGGTCAGGGGTTCAGGCCGAGTTCGAATCAGATGTCGAGGAAACGCACATCTCGTGCGTTGCGGATGATGAACGAACGTCGCGCCTCGACGTCCTCACCCATGAGCACGCTGAACAATTCGTCGGCCGTCGCGGCGTCGTCGAGCGTGACCAGGCGCAGGATCCGGTGGGCCGGGTCCATGGTGGTCTCCCACAACTCCTTGGAGTTCATCTCGCCGAGACCTTTGTAGCGCTGGATCGCATCTTCCTTGGCCAGGCGCCGGTTCGCGTCCTGGCCGGCCTTGATCAGGCCGTCGCGTTCCTTCTCGCTGTAGGCGTAGCTCGGGTCGCCCTTGCTCCACTTGATCTTGTAAAGCGGCGGCGCGGCGAGGTAGACGTGACCGGCCTCGATCAGTGGACGCATGAACCGGAACAGCAGGGTCAGCAGCAGTGTGGTGATGTGCTGCCCGTCGACGTCGGCGTCGGCCATCAGCACGATCTTGTGATAGCGCAGCTTGGCCAGATCGAAGTCGTCGTGGATGCCGGTGCCCAGCGCCGTAATGAGCGACTGCACCTCGTTGTTCTTCAGCACCCGGTCGATGCGCGACTTCTCGACATTGATGATCTTGCCGCGGATCGGCAGGATCGCTTGGAACATCGAGTCGCGGCACGACTTGGCCGAGCCGCCGGCCGAGTCACCCTCGACGATGTAGAGCTCGCTCTGCCCCGGATCGGTCGACCGGCAGTCGGCCAGCTTGCCCGGCATGCCGAACGTGTCGAGCGCGTTCTTGCGCGACAGCTTGCGGGCCTGCTGTGCGGCCTTCCGCGCGCGGGCGGCCTGCGAGATCTTGTTGACCACGATCTTCGCCTCGGTCGGATTGGCCTCGAACCACATGCCCAGCTTGTCGTTGCAGACCTGCTGGACGAACGTCTTCGCGATCGAGTTGCCCAGCTTGGCCTTCGTCTGGCCCTCGAACTGCGGCTCACCGAGCTTGACCGACACGATGGCGGCCAGGCCCTCGCGGATGTCGTCGCCGCTGAACCGGTCTTCCTTGGTGTCCTTGATGACCTTCTTGTCGATGGCCCACCGGTTCACCACGTTGGTCAGCGCCGCCCTGAACCCCTCTTCGTGGGTTCCGCCCTCGACGGTGTTGATCGTGTTGGCGAAGGTGTAGACGCTCTCGGAGTAGGTGGAGTTCCACTGCATGGCGATCTCGACCGACAGCCGGTTGGGCAGGTCCTCGGCCTCGATGTAGATCGGGTTCTTGTGGATCGGTTCCTTCGAGCCGTTGAGGTAGCGGACGAAGTCGGCGATACCCCCGGCGTAGAGGTAGGTGACCTCTTTCGGGCCCTTCGGGGTCTTCGGTGCGGCCGCGGCGTCGTCCTCGTCGACGACCTTGTCCGGCCGCTCGTCGCGCAGGATGATCGTCAGGCCCTTGTTCAGGAAGGCCATCTCCTGCAGGCGGCGGCTGATCGTCTCGAACGAGTACGTCGTGGTCTCGAAGATCTCCGGGTCGGCCCAGAACGTGACGGTCGTACCGGTGCGCTTGGACGGCTCCCCGCGCTTGAGCGGTTCGGCCGGCTTCTGGTTCACGTAGGGCTGGGTCCAGCGATAGCCGTCGCGCTCGATGTCGACCTCGAGCCGGTAGCTGAGCGCGTTCACGACCGAGACGCCGACGCCGTGCAGGCCACCGGAGACCGCGTAGGACTCGCCGTCGAACTTTCCGCCGGCGTGCAGCACGGTCAGGATCACCTCGACGGTGGGCCGCTTCTGCTGGGGGTGCATGTCGACGGGCATGCCACGGCCGTTGTCGGTGACCCGGACGCCGCCGTCGGCGAGCAGCACGACCTCGATCCGGTCGGCGTAGCCGGCGAGTGCCTCGTCCACCGAGTTGTCGACGACCTCCTGGACGAGGTGGTGCAGACCGCGCTCGGACGTCGAACCGATGTACATGCCGGGACGCTTGCGGACGGCCTCGAGCCCTTCGAGAACGGTGATCGAGCCACCGCTGTACTCGCGCGGCTTCGGCAACTTCGGGGGCTTCGGGGCACTCTTGGCTGCGGTGCTTGTCACGAGCACGTACCTCTCTCGCCAGGCTCGGCGATGCAACCGGGTCGACGCGCTCGACTCGGGGTCCAACCAACATCCGGACAGAAATCAGGGGCAGGCGAGCGCCATGACAGCCGCGCGAGCCAACCCCGGTGTGTCTTCGTCCAGTCTAGCCGATCGCACGGACAGAACCCGGCGCGACGCGGGCTGAATTCGCCGCTGAGCCAATTGCTCCCCTCCGGGACGGGTGCCTACGTCCCCCCCGGGGAAGCGAGCGTGCGGGCGCGATCAGCCACACGCGGCACTAACGCACCATCGGCCCTATCCGTAGGTGTCGCGCGGCCCGCGGGCGCCGCGGACGGACCGGTTGCCATGCTTCCAGCTGGGCCCGACAGGACCGGTGATGAGCAGCTTGGTGACCACATCCGGTCCGAGCTCGGCGACCAGACGGGCCAACAGCGTCGATCCGAGCATCCGGAGCTGTGTCGCCCACGCGGTGGACTCGGCCGCGATCCGGAGCTCGCCGAGCGAGAGCAACTGGGGCGAGCAGTGCGCGGCGACGTCGGCGCCGACCAGCACCGACCACTCGGCGAAGATCCGGGCCTCGGCCAGCGGTCGGTCCCACCCGCGCTCCTCGACATAGCCGGCGAGTAAGGAGCCGATGCGCTCGGGATCGCGGACCGGGTCGGGTCCGGGGCCGGAGTAGCCGCCCTTGTTGCGTCCGGCCAGGTTCGCCCGGCGGTTGCGCCGCGCGGCGTCCCCACCGGGGCGGCGCGGCGTCGTGCGGGCGATCCCGCGGGCGTCGGCCAGCGCCGACTTGGCGAGGTCACCGGAGCCGCCGGTCGCCGGATCCAGCGCGCCGGCTTCGCTGTCGTCCACGGCGTCGTCCACAAGTTGTCCACCGTCCTCGGTGGATAACTGCGGATTTTCGGGGTGAATGTCCGCTTGTTGGGCCGGTGAATCCACAATCCCCTGGTGTTTTCCACTGGTAGCTGTGGATAACCCTGTGATCCACGACGCAGCGTCGACCGACCCGACCGGGCGCTCCGGCTCGTCATCCGACACGGTGCACCGTCCCATCCTGGACGTCGTAACGGGCGGCCGCGAGCTCGCTCGGGACATCGTTGGCCACCGCCGCCGTGACGATAGCCTGCTCGGCCTTGCTCGCGGTGAGGGCCAACTGGGCCCGGCGTTGCCCGTCCAGCTCGGCGAACACGTCGTCGAGGACGAGCACCGGATCACCGCCGGGCAGGCCGTCGGCCCGCAGCAGCTCGTAGCTGCCGAGCCGCAGAGCGAGAGCGACCGACCAGGCCTCGCCGTGGCTCGCGTAGCCACGCACGGGCAGCGCCCCGATCCCGAGATCCACGTCGTCGCGGTGCGGGCCGACGAGATTGACCCCGCGGTCGAGTTCGGCGGGGCGGGCCTTGGCCAGTTCGGCCAGTAGCGCCGCGGCGAGTGCGTCCGGCTGCGGAAGGGCATCCTCGGTCGTCAGCTCGGGCAAGGATGCGGTGAGGGACGTCGAATAGCGCACCGTCAGTGGCGCGCTGCCCGGCGCCACCTGGGCGTAGGCGGTCGCGGCGTGCGGGCGCAGGGCGCGGACCGCGGCCAGTCGGGCCCACAGCAGCTGGGAACCGTGCTCGGCCAGGTGCCCGTCCCACACGTCGAGCGTGCTGAGATCCCCCCCGCGCCGGGCCGCGGCCGCGGACTTGAGCAGCGCGGCGCGCTGCTTGAGGACGCGCTCGTAGTCGGCCCGGACGCCGGCCAGACGGGGCGTGCGGGCCACGACCAGGTCGTCGAGGAACCGGCGTCGCTCGTTCGGGTCGCCACGGACGACGCTGAGGTCCTCGGGGGCGAACACCACGACGCGCAGGATGCCGAGAACCTCCCGCGGCCGCGGCACGGGTGAGCCGTTCAGCTTCGCCCGGTTGGCTCGACCCGGGAGGATCTCGAGCTCGACCCGCATCTCACGGGCGTCGGCCACCACCGCGACCCGCACGACGGCGCGCTCGGCTCCGCTGCGCACGAGCGGCGCGTCCGACGACACCCGGTGACTGCCCAGCGTCGCGACGTAGCCGAGCGCCTCGATCAGATTCGTCTTGCCCTGACCGTTGGAGCCGATGAGGACCGCCGGCCCCGGCTCGAACGCCACGTCGGCGGCGACCCAGCTGCGGAAGTCGACGACGGACAGGTGCCGGACGTGCATGCGGTCAGCTCAGCCGGGTAGGCGCACCGGCATGATCAGGTACGTGTACTCGGCGCCGTCGGCCGCCTCCGGCCGCAGCACGACCGGTTTGGTCGAGGACGTGAACAGCAGCCGGGCCGTCCCGGTCGGCAGGGCGCCCAGGCCGTCCAGCAGGAACTGCGGGTTGAACGCCGTGGTGATCGGATCGCCGTCGTAGGTGACCTCGAGCTGCTCCTCGGCGCGACCCTCGTCGTCACCGCCGGCCGTCAGCGCGACCGAGCCGTCGCCGAACTCCATGCGGATCGGTGCGTTGCGGTCGGTTACGAGGGCAACCCGCTTCACCGCCTCGACCAGCCCGCCGACGGCGATCTCGGCCGAGGACGCCCACTCGTTCGGCAGCAGCGAGCGGTACGGCGGGAAGGTGGCGTCGAGCAGGCGCGTGGTCGTCCGGCTGGCCCGGCCGTTCGTGGTGCCGGAGAAACCGATGATGCCCTCGCCGGTGCCGCCGGCCGACAGCGCGATCGTCAGCATGTCGCTGTGGGCCAGGCTCTTCGCCGCGTCGGCCAGCGTGCGCGCGGGGACGAGCACCTGGGCGCTGGCCGAGGCTGGATCGTTCGGGCTCCAGCTGAGTTCGCGGACCGCCAGGCGGTAGCGGTCGGTGGCGGCCAGCGTGAGCTTGTCGCCCTCGATCTCGAGGCGCACGCCCGTCAGCATCGGCAGGGTGTCGTCGCGGCCGGCGGCCACCGCCACCTGGGCCACAGCCGCCGCGAACTCGGCTCCGTTCACCGTTCCAGCCGTCGTCGGCATGGTCGGCAGTTTCGGGTAGTCGTCGACCGGCATCGTCGGCAGGCTGAACTTCGCCGACCCGCACGTGATCGTCAGGCGGGTCCCGTCGACCATAACGTCGACCGGATGCGGCGGCAGTGCCTTGGTGATGTCAGCGAGCAGCCGACCGGACACCAGCGCCTGGCCGGGCGCGCCGGCCGTCACCTCGAGGTCTACCTCGGTCGAGGCCTCGAGGTCGAAGCCCGACACCGACAGCTGGTCGCCGTCCACCTTCAGCATCAACCCGGCGAGCACCGGCAGCGTCGGCCGGCTGGCCAGGCTGCGGGCGGCCCACGTCACCGCGTCTGCGAGCGCATCGCGCTCGACCCGGAACTTCACGCGTCACTCCGTTCGACCGGGCGGTAGTCCCCAACTTGGCCCAAGTGGTCGTTCTTGTCGTTGTCCATCAATGAATAGCTGTTCTCGTCCATCGTCTTCGCATCTGTGGACGCTGGGGACAACGTCGCACATCTCCCGTTAACGCTAGCGTCGGGTGCCGTCAAGGCTGTGGACGACAGGCGGGTCGCCCGGTGCGGGAAACCGGCGGGTAGGTGGAGGACCGATGAGCGGCATGTGACGTCCACATGCCGGCGCCGGTTTTCCACAGAACTGCCCACACCGTGTGCAGGAACGGCGAAGATCACGTCCGGGCCCGCACCTTGATGCGGCTGGTCAGCTCGGAGATCTGGTTGTAGACGGTCAGCTTCTCCGCCATCTGCGCCCGGATCTTGCGCTCCGCGTGCATGACGGTCGTGTGGTCGCGGTTGCCGAACTTCTCGCCGATCTTGGGCAGCGAGAGGTCGGTCAGTTCGCGGCACAGGTACATGGCCATCTGACGGGCGCCGACGAGGACGCGGCTGCGCGAGCCGCCGACCAGGTCGTCGATGCTGATGGCGAAGTACTCGGCCGTGACGGCCATGATCGTGGCTGCGCTGATCTCCGGCGCGTCGTTCTCGCCGACGAGATCTTTCAACACCATCTCGGCCAGCCCGAGTTCGACGGCCTGCCGGTTCAGGCTGGCGAAGGCCGTCACTCGGATGAGCGCACCTTCGAGCTCGCGGATGTTGCTCTGGATTTTCGATGCGATGAACTCGAGCACCTCCGGCGGCGGGCTCATGCCTTCCTGCGCCGCCTTCTTGCGGAGGATCGCGATGCGGGTCTCCAGGTCGGGGGCCTGCACGTCGCTGATGAGGCCCCACTCGAACCGCGTCCGCAGCCGGTCCTCCAGCGAGTTGAGCTGGCGCGGCGACTTGTCGGAGCTGATCACGATCTGCTTGTTGGCGTTGTGGAGCGTGTTGAACGTGTGGAAGAACTCCTCCTGCGTCCGCTCGGCCCGTTCGAGGAACTGGATGTCGTCGATGAGCAGGACGTCGACCGACCGGTAGCGGGTCTGGAACGCCTGCATCTTGTCGTCGCGGACGGAGTTGATGAAGTCGTTGGTGAACTCTTCGCTCGAGATGTAGCGGGTGCGCAGGCCCGGCTGCAGGCGGCGGGCGTAGTGGCCGATCGCGTGCAGGAGATGCGTCTTGCCCAGTCCGGAGTCGCCGTAGATGAACAGCGGGTTGTAGGCCCGGGCCGGCGCCTCGGCGACGGCGACCGCCGCCGCGTGGGTGAACCGGTTGCTCGATCCGATGACGAAGGTGTCGAACGTGTATTTCGGGTTGAGCCGCGAACCGCGCTCGTCGTCGGAGTGCTTGGGCCGGTAGTTGGGTGCGGGGGCCACGGCTAGTGACTGGTCGGCGGCCCAGTCGTCCTCGTCGGCGAGGTCGCTGGGGTCACCCTCATCGGCGGCCAACGCCTCGATGGCCTCGGACTGCTCTTCGGGGCTCTGGACGGTGACCGCGACCCGGATGTCGCGGCCGAGTTCCTCGCTCAGCACGGATGCGATGAGCGGACGCAGCCGATTCTCGAGGTAGTCCTTGGCGAAGTCGTTCGGCGCGGCGAGCAGCGCCGTGTCCTCGACCAGCCCGAGCGGCCGGGTGAGCCCGATCCAGGCTTTCTGTTGCGGTCGGATTGACGGATCGTCGAAACGAGGCCGGGCCCGGTTCCAGATGGTGACGAGTTCGGCGCTTTCGTCCACGGGCCGGTTCACTCCAGTTATCGCTCGTATCTGTGCCGTGTCCGCACCCGATCGGGTTGCGAACGAATCCCCTCGACCCTCTCATGCGCGAATGAGGCGGCCCGCATCCACAGAGTTATCCACAACCTGTGCATTCAGGGGTAGCCCTGAAGGGCCCCCTGGCGGCGGCCCCTTCCGCATCACGCCGCTGGGGTGACACGGTGCGCGAACCTAACAGCGCCGAGAGCGAGCCGACAATAGGCATCGGCGTGTCGTGCCGGTGTCGTCCAGCGCCGCGCCTACATTGGCCGGTTGGGCTGCGACGCGGTTTGACCGGGAGCACCGCCGATCCGTACCGTTATTGCGTTTGTGCACATCGTTCGGCAGTGCAAGCCGAACGCGGGCACAGCCGTCGCCGCTCGTTGCAGGTCACACCCACGTGACCACGTCCGGCGATGTCATGACACCGACCGATGGAGCCCTCTCGTGAGCAAGCGCACCTTTCAGCCGAACAACCGCCGCCGCGCCAAGACGCACGGCTTCCGGCTGCGGATGCGTACTCGCGCCGGCCGCGCCATCATCGCCGCCCGGCGGCGCAAGGGCCGCAGCGAGCTCTCGGCCTGACCGGCCGGGCCCCGTCCCGCCTCCCGTGCTGCCCTCGGCCAACCGCATGCGCCGCTCGACCGATTTCGCGTCTGTCGTGCGGCGCGGGGCCCGAGCGCGCGGTCCGGCCGTCGTCGTCCATCAGCGACTCGGCATCGGCACCGACGCCGCGCTGGTGGGTTTCGTGGTGAACAGGGCGGTGGGCGGCAGCGTGGTGCGTCATCGCGTGACGCGACGGCTGCGGGCTCAGCTCGCCCAGCGGCTGCCCGGACTGCCGCGGGGCAGCGGGACCGTGGTCCGGGCCCTGCCGGCCGCGGCGGACGCCACGTCGGCGCAGCTGGGCGCGGCCCTCGACTCCGCCTTCGCTCGGTTGCGGACCCGGGCATGAGCGCCCCGTCCCGCGGAGCGATCGCCCGCACGCTGCTGGCCGTCATCGGCTTCTACCGCACGGCGATCAGCCCGTGCTTCCCGCCAACGTGTCGGTACAGCCCCAGCTGCAGCGCGTACGCGGCCGAAGCCATCCAGGTGCACGGCGCCGGCCGGGGCGCCTGGCTCGCCCTGCGGCGGCTGCTGCGCTGCCACCCCTTCCACGCCGGCGGGCACGACCCGGTGCCCCCACCCGTTGGGCCCGCGGAGAGCGTTTCGCTGGTGACGAGCCGGTCGGTCCGACCGGCGGCCTAGGAGTATTTGAGTGCTCAACTTCTTGTACGTAGCGGTCTCGTGGGTCCTGTTGCGCTGGCACGACCTGTTCACCACCCTCGGCCTGAGCCAGAGCAGCGGTTGGGGCTGGGCCCTGTCGATCGTCTTCCTCGTCATCACTGCGCGCCTGCTGCTGTTCCGCTTGTTCATCAAGCAGGTCCACTACACGCGGAACATGCAGAAGATGCAGCCCAAGATCCAGAAGCTGCGCGAGAAGTACAAGAACGACCGGGCCGAGCTGAACCGCGAGATGATGAAGCTCCAGCAGGAGGAAGGGTTCAACCCGCTCTCCGGCTGCCTGCCGATGTTCCTGCAGATCCCGGTGTTCTTGGGCCTGTTCCATGTGTTGCGGCACCTGTCGAACTCGGTCACCCTGTGCCGTCACCACAGCACGAACTCGATCCTGTCGCTCTACACGTTCGACAAGACCGAGACCTGCCACGCCGCCCAGGCCCAGATCTTCAAGACCCCGCTGGCCGCGTCCTTCCGCGACTCCGGCACGCTCATCCGCAATCTCGGCGGCGACCCGGGTTCGGCCCGCTGGGTGCTGGTCATCCTCCTGATCATCAGCGCCTCGGCCACGCTCGGCACGCAGCTGCTGGTTCGGGCCAACGTCACGACCCCGCCTGAGGGCACGGCCGCCACCGTGCAGCGTTTGATGCTGTGGCTCATCCCGGTCGGCACCCTGGCGTCGGGTCTGCTGTTCAACTTCCCGCTCGGCGTGCTCCTGTACTGGTTCACGAGCAACCTGTGGACGCTCGGCCAGCAGGCCTACATCATCCGCTACCACCCTCCGGCAGACGAGACGGCCGACAAGCCGACCGGCGAGCTCGGCAAGACACTGGCGCCGCGTCCCGGGCAGCGCCCGGTCAAGATGTCGAAGGGCCAGGCGGCCGCCCAGACGGCGGTCATCGACGACGCCGAGAAGCCGGTGAAGCCGGCGCAGAACGGTGCCGCCCCCCGAGCAGGCCAGAAGCCCAACCGGCCGAGCGGGGGGAAACGGCCCCCGGCGAAGCGGCCTACTCAAGCCAAGAAACGGCGCTGACGCGCCGTGACATCTCCCCGGCTCGTCGGGGTTACCGCCCGAAAGGACACCTGCACGTGAGTGACACCGATGTCGAGACAAGCGCGGCCACCGATGAGGATGCTGTCGCCGAGGTAACCGACGATGCGACCGACAGTGCGACCGAGGACGACGCCCCGAAGGGCGAGAGCCTGCTCGTGCGCGAGGGGGACATCGCGGCCGACTATCTCGAGCGCCTGCTCGACATCGTCGACTACGACGGCGACATCGACCTCGACGTCGAGAACGATCGGGCCATGGTGGCGATCGTTGGCGGTGATCTCCAGGCGCTGGTCGGCCCGCGTGGGGAGACCCTCGACGCGCTGCAGGAACTCAC